>CAWZZK010000089.1:0-1467 GCA_963966455.1 Kaistia sp.
TATCCGCAGGACGACGAGCGTGCGCGCGTCGCGGTCGAGGAATGGCTGATGTGGCAGATGGGCGGCTTCGGCCCGATGCTCGGCCAGCGCAACCACTTCTCGGTCTATGCGCCCGAACGCATCCCCTATGCGACCAAGCGCTACCAGGACGAGACGCACCGCCTCTACGGCGTTCTCGACCGCCGCCTCGCCGGCAACGAATATGTCGCCGGCGCCGCCTATTCGATCGCCGACATGGCGATCTTCGGCTGGGCCGCCGGCTGGGAGACGCAGCAGTTCGACACCACCGAATTCAAGCATGTGAAGCGGTGGATCGACCTCCTGAACGCGCGTCCCGGCGTGCAGCGCGGCATGGCGATCAAGGCGCCGGTCGAGCCGGCCAGCCTCGCCGACGACAAGGAAGCGCAGAAGATCCTGTTCGGCCAGCGCGCCCGCTGAGGATTCGGCATCGAAGACATGACGGCGCGTCGCGAGATGCGCCGTCTGCTTTTCGGGACGCTCAGAAGCGGACCTTGGCGAAGGTCGCGCGGTGGTCGGACGGCCAGGGCGTGACGACGATGTCGGCTTCGGGCGCCTTTTCGCCGAGGATGCCGGCAGACAGCACCTCGAGCTTCGCCGCCTTGGCGAGCGCGAAATCGATGCGGTCGTGATGGTCGTCCTTGTCGGCCGGGCTCGTTGTCGGCGTCCAGGTGAGGCCCGGCTTCGCCACCGGATCGGGATAGACGGCGCGGAAGGTGTCGACGAAGCCGCGCGCCTCGATCGCCTTCTCGGTCGGATAGGGCACGGCGAGCGGCTGCAGGCCGGCCTTCACGGTCGCGTCGACCCAGTCGTGATGCGAGGGCTCATTGAAATCGCCGAACACGAAGGCGGCGTCGGCCGCGCCGGCGGTGTCCATATCGGCGAAGAGCAGCGCGAGGCCGGGGCCGCGCGCCGCCTCGGCCGCCTTCACCAGTTCGTCGGCGGTCTTCAGGAATGGCGCGTTGCCATATTCGATCCCGAGGGCCTGGTAGGGCTGGTAGGGGAAGTCGGTGAAGTGAACATTGAAGATGTCGACCGTGCGGCCGTCGATGCTGATGCGCGCGCCGAGCTTGTTCGGCGTCAGCGGCCCGAGTGGATAGCGCGACAGGATCGCATTGGCCCAGAGAGCGGCGCTTTCGCCCGTCTGGTCGACATAGTGATAGCCGAGCGCCGCCGCGAGCTTGGCGGCGACGCTGTCGCCGCTCGCCGGGCAATGCTCGGCCGTGCAGGGCACCGATTCGGCGCGGCTTTCCTGGATGCCGACGATATCGGGGTTCACGGCGCGGATGGCGGCGACGGTCTCCTCGACCCCCTTGCCGTCATTGGCACCGCCGCCGCGGATGTTGAAGGAGAGGACGGTGAGTTCCGTGGCGGAGGCTCCGGTTGCGGCCGCGATCAGCATGGCGAGAGCCGCCGCGAGCCTGCGCGCGCGGACATCGAACAATTGGG
>CAWZZK010000090.1:0-23542 GCA_963966455.1 Kaistia sp.
CCGCTATGGCACCGCTCAGCGCACAGACGATGCCCGTGAGCAGCAGCCCGAACAGCGAGTTGATCCAGAAGAGATTCGACTTCTCGTCGCGCGACAGCGTCTTCGCCTGAACTGCCGCGACCGACAGGCCGAAATCACGCACCAGCTCCGCGAAGCCGGTGATGGCCAGCACCATGGCCAGAAGGCCGATGTCGCGCGGAGCGATGATCCGCGCGAGAACGACAACGGTCAGCAGCTGCAGGATGACGCGGCTCGATTGCCAGAACAGCGTCACCACTGCGCCGCGAGTCGCTGAGGATGCGAGACTCACAGGAGGCCAGGTCCCCTAATCGCTTCGTTTGCCGGTGGCATTGTGCCACCCTCGATCGCCGACGAGATCACGCCGCCCGAGCGGCGTCCTTCGCCTTTCCGGGAACGCCGGTCGCGCCCGCGACGGCCCGGAGCCGCTCGCCCATCCACCGGATCTGAGCCCGCGCCAGGAGGCGCGCCGCGGCGACCTCCTCTGAGCGCGAGGCGGCCTCGCGCAGAAGCGCCAGCTGTCCGTCGCGGTCGAGGCCCGACATGTTGACGCTGGCCTTTCGATAGCCCACCGCATCGAAATGCCGGCCCACCTTGCGCTCGTTGCGATCGAGATAGCAGAGCGGGATCGCAAGCTCGGTGAAGGCGAGAATGAGAACATGCAGGCGATCGCTCAACACCAGCCTGGAGCGGCGATAGAGACGGCGCAGGCGAAGCTCCTGCTCGCGATGCGACTCGTCGCCCCAATCAGCGAAATCGCCACCAAGATCGGCGGCGAGCCGCCGGCCGGTTTCGCTGTCGCGGCGCACCTGCGTCACGATCACGGGCTTCAGTCCCGCCTCATCCGCGAAGGCCCGCACGCCATCGAGCCAGACCTTGTCCGGGTAGGGACGGTCGCCGCGCAGCGAGATCGCCAGCACGTCGCGCACCTCGCTCTCGGCCATCTCCTCCCGGGTCGGCCCGGCATCGTCGAAGCCCCAGTCAGGCATCAGATCGCCAAAGCCGAAACGCGCCTGCGACACCGGATCACGCCAGGCGACGAGCGCATGATATCGGAACACCGCTCCGAGGGCCCTCGTCCAGAGGGACGGATAGCTTCGGGCTCCGATGCCAAGCTGCACCACTGCGCCACCGCTCTGCACGATCTTCCGCATCAGGGGCAATTGGCGCGCGGCGTTGATGACCCTCCGCGGCTCGATCTGCATCTCACCGGGCTTGGAGACATAGATGATCGGTCCAGCGGCCATGGCCCGGTCTCGGGCTTCGTTCCATTCGCGGAGGCTTCGGTAGACGGTGTCGTCCGGATCCAACACCAGTGCGTCGATGAAGCTGTCGCAACAGCCGGCCAACAACACGTGCAAACGACCGATGCCGCGAAGTTCGTCGAGCAACCGGCGGCGGAGGACAACGTCGCCGATATTCTCATCCTGTCCCGTGCAACTGACGAACAGAAGATGCTTTGGCGATCCCTTCGCTACAACCAACGAACTTGCGACTGTTTTCAGTTCCGACAGCTCTGCCCCAACAGCCTGCCCACTCATGCAACCAGCCTCTCCAATCGCGTGATGATTGCACCACGCTCAATGCTGCCCGAGCACCGCTGAGTGCTCACCCTATGAGAGCAACCTGATCGATCAGGGAAAATACTGCACGGGGGAAAAGACGTCAGACACCCGCGCCTGCCTCAAGCAAGCTTGAGGCCGATTCGTACCGTTCCAAACCGATCAGGGAAGCAATCCATAGAGTTTAATCACGCCCCTCGCCTCGATCACAAGCGTCTTGACGCGGCAGCATGCATCGGCGAAGAGACCGCGTCCGCCCGCCCGGCGAGAGGCTGACGCCCATGTCTCGAAAGACGGCACACGAAACCGGTTTCGTGTGTGCCGCCAAGGCGTCAAGTATTTGATCCGGCTGCGGAACGCGACAGATGCCGGTTTAGCTCAGCGGTAGAGCAGCGGTTTTGTAAACCGAAGGTCGGGGGTTCAATCCCCTCAACCGGCACCATTTGCCTCCCGGGCACTGTCATTGCCCGCGACCCGCCAGGTTATCCGCACATTTCGGATCGGGAGTGCCGGATAGTCCGCTGCCGACGGCACCTGAACGCCAAACCACCTGATCCCCCGCTCGGTAAAGAGTGCGAGAGGGAATGGGACCATTAAGGTCACCCGCCGCCGCCGGCGCAGCCGCGCGAGGAGACCACTGCCGCTCATCCATCGCTTCAAGATCATGCCGGGCGCGACGAGATCGAAGATGACCTCGCGTCCGCCTGCATCGGCGTAGTTCGGCTCGAAGCTCAGTTCCAGTTCCGTCATCGTGTCTGGCGAAAGATCGAACGGAACCGGAAGCCACTCGCAGTTTCCGTCCGGCCGCAACGCCGGCTGCGCCTCGATGAGCAATCGGCCCGGCTCGGCCGTCGCGTCCGCCGCTACCGCTCGGCCGTGGCGGTGGAAGGCGGCGAGCGCACGCGCCGAAGCAGCGGACCGCGACGCATCAATCAATCGCGGACGGTCTGGCTTGTACGTCTCGGCGAAGCCGATGAAATCATCAATGTAGGGCGCGACCATGCCGGCCTTGAGCCGCTTCAGGGTCGCCGGCGGTATTGCGAGGGCTGTTTCGCGGGCGAGAAATGCAAGCGGCACGGCCACGGAGGGAACTAAGAGCCGTTGCTCGGCCTCCGTCGCCAAAAGATCCCAGTCGATCCGGCCGCTGCCGATCAGCGCTGCGGCGTCCAGCATCCAGTCGCCCGACGGCTCGGGACCGTGCAGCAAGGCGTGGGCGAGCGTGACGAATAGCTGGTCGGTTGGACATGGGACGCTGACCGGCACGCCGGAGAGGCGGCCCGGCTCTGCGCGGCGCCACAGGGCATCGTCGTCGCCGGAATCGCGCGACATCAGCAAGGCCTTGTGATGTAGGTCGAGTTCGATTTCGCCCTTCATGAAACAGAAGGAATGATGGAAAGGCGGCGCCACGCGGAGGAATTCGTCGACCGGCAAGCCCTCGCCGATCGGGGCGTTGCGACAGGTCCAGCCATTGTCATACGCGGTCCGGATCGCAGTCGCCCAGTCTTCCGGATGGATGAGCAGATCGATATCGGTGAGGCAGCGCGAGGGTTGGTCGGCACCAGCCGAGGCATGGCGGGCTGCGCCCTTCAGCGGCATCATCCGAACGCCAGACTTCGACAAGGCCATCAGAAGAGGGGCGCTGCCGACAAGCGTGTTCTGCGTCCTCACCCAGACATAGCGGCGAAGACCCTGGAGTCGGGCCGGGATATCCTCGGCATCGACGAGTGTGGCGAGCCGAGGCGCGAGACTCGCGAAAAGGCGCGCCTCAAACCAGCTCGCCTTCTCGATATCGTGGGAATGTGCCCAGTCGGCCCATGCGGCACGCGCCTCGTCGAGAGGCGCCACCGCAGCGGTGAGCAGCAGCCGCTGGCCCGCGGGCGGCCAGAAGGCCGAGAGTGACCGCGCAATCACGGCATGCCCTGAGGTGTGCGTCGCCGAAGAATCGCTTCGCGTGCCATCGCCACATAGCCACTGTCGCGAGCGGCGCTGCGATGCGAGAGACTGCCCGGCCGGATCCTCCTCAGCAGAACGACCGCATCAGGCATGGCGAACCGGAGGCCGACTCGTCGCGCTCGATCGAACCAGTCGATCGCATGGCCAGCAGGCAGTCGCTCATCGAAGGGTCCCACGCGACCGAAGGCCGCGCGGCGAACCAGCAATGCGCCGGTGAGCCAGCCGGGCTGTGGCGAGGCCGAGGCGAGACGATGCTGATCCGTTGGCAAGGTGGGGCAAGGAAACGTAGTGACATGGCCGAGCACGGCGTCGCAGTCCCCCCGATCGATTTGATCCACCTGAAACGCTAGCTTGTCCGTCGGCCAGAGATCGTCGGCGTCGAGAAAAGCGATGAGATCGGCGTCCGATGCCGCGATCCCGGCATTCTGAGCCGCCGCTACGCCGAGGTGCGGTCGGTGAACTACTTCGGCGCCGGCGGCTAGCGCCACCGCCGTGGTTCCGTCAGACGAGCCGTCATCCACGACGATGACCCGTGTGGGTCTCAACGACTGGGCGGCAATGCTGGCAAGCGTCTCCCCAATCGTCGCCTCGGCGTTCCAGGCCCCAATGACGACGTCGATCTGTGGCGCAGTCATCCGCGCACCGCGTTTTCATAAGGCGGGTCGACGAACGCCGCGAAATCCGGAAGGTCTGCGACGTCCTGACCGGCCGCGCGGCGGCGCAGCAGGGACTGCATGATAGCGCGGCGGAAATCCGACGTCTTGCGCGGGTTTTCGCGGCTCATCATCGTTCCGCCCCCGCGGCGGTAGTAAAGCGTTACGGCCCGCTCGATGGCATAGCCGGCCTTCTGCTCGCGCACCTTCATCAAGAGGTCGACATCTTCGGAATAGAGAAAGCTCTCGTCGAAGCCGCCCAGGCGTTCCAATAGGCTTGCGCGGAACAGCGCCGCCCCGAGATGCGGGCCGAACATTGGCGTCTCGACGCGGCCGGCAGCATCCGGCTCGAGTGTCACTGGATCGATACGCTCGCAGCACAGCACGAAGCCGCCGAGCACATCCAAGGTCGGCTCTGATTCGAGGCGCGCCATCTGACGTCCCAGCCGACCCGCTGGCCAGGCATCATCTGCGTCCACGAAGCCGATGACGGCCCCGCGTGCGGCGGCGATGCCGAGATTTCTGGCTGGACCGGGCCCATGCCGCCCGGCTCGAACGAGGCGGATCGGCGCCCCCTCGTCGGCTAGGCGCGCCACAAGCGTTTCCGTGCCATCGGTTGATGCACAGTCGGCGACGATAATCTCGTCCACGGGCCGGTCTTGTCGCATCACCGAACTGACTGCGTCGGCGAGCAGATGTGCCATGTCGAGGTTCGGTATGACGACAGATATGCCCGCCTTCACGATCCTAACCCGTTATGAGCGGCTCTAGCGCCGCTACCGCCTCAGCGGGCGTGCCGCCGATCTCCAGCGCGTAGACCGGAAGGCGGCGCGACAGCGAGGAGAGCTTGGCTGTGAGTTCCGGTCCGCCACCGCTGAGCAGGAAAGCGGTCGATGGCAGAATCGCCTTGAGTGCCAAAGCCTCGGCCGCTGGCGAGAGCCGCGTAGTGCCCGAGCGGGATACATGCGGGACGACGATCGCCTTCAGCGCGAGTTCGCGCACGAGCCGGTCCGGTAGATGCTCTGTGAGGTGCATCTGGCTCTTCTGACCGGCCGATCTCATCGGATTGGAGATAGTGCCGCGATAGTCCGGCAGCAGCGCAAGGCTGCGCTCGTCGAACCGCAGGCAGTCATAGACGAGGTGCGCCTGCGGCGCACCATTCTCCGGCAGGGAAACAAGCACAAAATCGTCGCCAACAGTTGCATACCCTGCCAGGACGGCAGCGGCCGTGGTGGTCGACTTGCCCGAGCCGCCGGCGCCGGCCAGCAGGACGCCCGAGCCGTTCCTGCCTATCGCGGCAGCATGGACCATGGACCATGGCGCACCGAACGACATCCAGTGGATGAGGTTCCGGAATGGAAAGCCGTCTTCCCAATCGGGCACAGCGACTGCATCCGCCGCCCAGTTTACGGCAAGGCGCCGCTCCACCGAGAGTATCCGCCAGCTACCAAGCTCGGGATGATAACGGATGCTGAGCCCGCGCTCCGGCATGCGGTGGAGCATCGAGAGCTCCCGACCCGGTGGCCGCCAGGCAAGTCGCGGCGCAAGGCCTGATCCGGGTGCCGCGCCGTCGATGGCAATCACACGGTAATCGGCCTTTCCATCGTCTGCTACCGCGCCGGCGAGAGCTTGCAGCAGGCGACGGCGGTACTCGGGCGCGCCGACGATATCGACGGCGATGGAGACCGGGCCGAACGCATAACGTCCGACTCTTGCGGCCGTGCGGGCCGCGACGACCTCGGCGGCATCCAGCGCCTCTTCCGCATAGGCGGCCCAAGCGTCGAGATCGGGCCGACTTGCCGTCGCTAAGGCGCCAGCAGTCATTCCCGACCTCAGCTGAGCGTCAGCGATGGAGGCCGATGCGGCCAGCCATCGAAGGCATCGGCATCGTGGACAGGATCGATGGCGATCAGTTCCTGCAAATCGTGGAAGGCCTGAACCTGCGGCGGCACGAAGGCCCTGGCCAAGGCGAGCGTGGGTATCACCGCGAGACCATCGTCCTCGACTTCGAGGAGGCAACCTTCCGCCACGAGACACTTCAACATGTCGGGCAGGGCCGCTGCAGCGGCTGCCTCGCCGCCCACAGCGGCCACCGCCGCTGCGAGGTTCACAAGCGGTTGCGGCGAAGTCATCAACTGGAAGATGTCAGGCGCCGCACCGGTGAGACTGAGATAGGTCCCGCGTTCGAAATTGACGATCACGGTCTCGCTATCGAAGCGCTCGAATGAAATGGCGGCAGAGTTAATCACATATGCGACCATCAAGGCCTCCCGCATCGGAAAGACTGCAACCGCTCGATATACCTGTCAATCAGGGGACTGGCGGCGAAGCCGGCTTCGATTGCGACCGCCATCATCTGTGACATTCTCGCCTCTCAGGGTTGCGGAACGAAACGATCTGGCAAAAGTTTCGCTACGAATGGGCGGGACCAGTCACCATATGGCCGGAACCCCAAAATTGATTCGGCTCTGAAGCGCCGGATGCTTTTTCACTGGACCCTTGATGCAGCAGACCCTCAAGCCCGCACAGCCGGAGCCGACGGACGCACTCGGTGCTTTGCACCAGGTCGGCGCGCTGCCGCTTCGCCGTGGCGCGGCTGGGTTGGAAGTCTGCCTCGTCACGACCCGCGAGACGCGGCGCTGGACGATCCCGAAGGGCTGGCCGATGAAGAGCAAGACCGACCGCGAGGCGGCCGCCATCGAGGCGCGCCAGGAAGGCGGTCTGGTCGGCAAGGTCGGCAAGAACCCGATCGGCAGCTTCCTCTACTGGAAACGGCGCACCGCGCAGCTCGATCTCGTCGAGGTCGCGGTCTATGAGCTTCAGGTCAAGGAGCAACTGGCGACCTGGAAGGAAGCCGGACAGCGCTATGTCATGTGGTTCCCGGTCGAGGCGGCTGCAGAACTCGTCGAAGAGCCGGGGCTGAAGACCATTCTCGCCGGCCTGCCCGCCAAGCGCTGACGTCCGCCACGTATCGACCGAGTTCAGCGGCGGTCGATATCGTCCGCGTCATACATCGGCTTGTTGGCGTCGGTCATGGAGACCAGCGCCTTCGCCGCCTCGCGTGAGCCGGTTCCGGCCACGGCCGTCAGGATGCGCTTCGCCTCCCGCACGCGGCCAAGATGGAAATAGGACCAGGCACGGATCATGAGCAGATCCTTCTGCTCAGGCGCCAGCTGCGAGCGCTGGTCGAGGACCATCAGCGCTTCCAGCCAGCGATTGTCGGAATAGGCGGCAAGCGCGCGCTGCGTCAGGATCTCGCGGTTGAGCTCCTCGGCGCGCTTCGGGGGCTGCGGAGCCGAGGCGGCCGAAACGGCGGCGGTGTCGGTCAGTCCGGCCCGCAGCGCCGCGAGCGATTTGCCGTAGGCGGCATCCTGCCGGGACTTGCCCGTCGTCGTGCGCATGGCGGCGTCGAAGGCGTCCGCAGCCTCGATCGGGCGATTGTAGCCCATGAGGCACCAGCCGCGATTGAGCGCGGCCTGCCCGCGCAGATCGCCCGGCGGCACATAGCGGCGGCAGTCGCTGCCACCTCCTCCGCCGCCGCCTCCGGACGACGCGGCCGTCCGGCGGACCGGCTGGGCGACCGGCTCCGCGGCAGCTACCGGCTCGACATAGTTTCCGTTCGGATCGGGAACGACATAGGCCGTCGAGGTCGACGGCGCCGTCGCAGGCGCGAGGCCAGTGCCCTGCGCCGGCAGCGGCTGCGAGCCCGGCGCGGCGATGCTGGGCGGCAGATCGAAGCCGCGCAGGGCCTTCTGCGCCGCGGCGCGCTGGCGCACGGGATCGGCGAGATCGGCGATGCGCTGCGAGCGCGGCCCCCAGACCTTGAGGATCTGCGCAAGGGCGGCGCGGTCGCCGAGCTTCTGCGCAGCCAGCGCGAGGCCGAAGGCGGCGGGCTCGAGGTCCGGCTTCCAGGTGAGCGCGGCCGAGAACCAGCGCGCGGCCGCAACCGTCTGGCCGGTGTTGTAGGCGTACCAGCCGAGGTCCTGGGCACCCGGCGCGTATTTCGCGTCGCCGATGACCTTGGCCATCCGCGCCATGACGTCCGGCTCGATCTTCGCCGGAGGGTCGACCGCGAGCAGTGCCGTCGCTACGACGAGATAGGTTTCCTTGTTTTCCGGGCTCGCGTCGCGCCAGCGATAGGCGGCTGCCTCGGCTTCGGCGGGCCGGTCGAGCGCGTTCAGCGCATAGGCGAGGCCCTGGGCGATCTGCGGCGTGTCGGCCCGCGTCTTTGCGAGCGCCCACCACATGGCGGAGCTCTCGGCGTCGTTGTGGGTGAAGAGATAGGAGGCGAGGAGTACCGCGTCGTCGGGCTTGTTGCTCGCCCTGGCGAGTTCCCCGAGCAACGCGAGATCCTCGGCAGGCGCCGTACGGCTCGCGTCCTTGGCGGCGGAGCCGATGCGGCGGCGGGCGATGTCGCCCTTCACCGGGGCGAACTCGCCCTTGCCATCCGCTCCGACACGCTCGAGCGCCAGAAGGTCGGCGAGTTCGGCATCGCCGAGATAGGCCATCGCCTTCTGCACGGTGGCGAGGCGTTCCTTGGGATCCTGGCAGTTGGTGAGCACATAGACATCGACGTCGCGGGCGCGTCCCGCGCGATCGCTGCGGGCGAAGGCCTCCGCAAGCCGCCAGAGCACATCGACATCGGCGCAGGTGAGGAGGCTCGGCGTCGCGGCGGCGATCTGCACCACCGTCTCCCACTGCTTGGCGTTCGAGGCGTTGACCAGCCGCTCGCGCTGCTCGCCGACATCGAGGCGCGCGAGGAGATCGGCGGGCGGCGTCCAGCCCGGCTGCGTCGCGACACGATCGGCGATCGCCGCGCGGACGGCGGCATAATTTCCCTGGCTGTAGAGCTGCCACATATTGTCGAGCAGCGTATCGACCACCGGGATCGGCGCGGTCATGTCGGCCGGCGGATACCAGCTCGGATAAAGCGCGCGCAGGCGCGCGATCTCGGCATTGAGGCGGCGGGTGTCGCCCTGGCGGGCGAAATAGCGCAGCGCTGTTTCGTCGACGGCGGGCATGCCGGAGGCCTGCGTCGCGGCCGTTCCGGACTGCGGGGCAGCGGCGGTGCCCTGGGCCGGCTGCGGTTGAACCGGCTGCGCCGCCGTGGGTGCGACGGGGGTCGGCTGCGCGACCGGCGCTTGAACCGGTGCCGTGGCCGCAGGCGCGGTGGCGCCCGGCCGGGCGCTCGTATTGGCGCCGGGAAGCTGGACGCCCCCTGCCCCCCCGGCCGGCGCCTGCGCCCCCGGGAGCCCAACCGGCGGCGAGAACTGCATCTGCTGCGCCTGCGCGATGCGGTTGGCACCGAAGACGTCGTCGGCGACGGGGACGGCAGAGGCCGCGTCGGCCGTGGGCAGGAACATGCCGGCGGTCGCCGCCGACGAACTTGCCCCGCTCGGCCGCATCACCTGGGAGAGGTCGTCCGTCCGCGTCGCCGCCTGGCGCACGAACACGGCACCGAGAATGCCGACGATCGCGACCGAGCCGATGACGAGAAAGATCCCTCTCACAGGCATTTCGACTGCCTTTCCGCGAGATAGGAGACAGAGAGCAGATAGAGTGTCGCCGGATAATAATGCGTCGGAGTAAACAATCGGAGATCGGCGGGAATCGGTGTGCCGTCGTCGACGCAGGCGACGAGCGCGCCCAGCATGCGATAGCCCGGCTCGCTCAGCGTCGCCGCCGTCTGGTTGGTCTCGACATTGATGAGCGGCAGGCCGCGCATCTGGGCACCCCGCCAAGCCGACTCGAAGGGTCCGAGCCAGGTCTTGTCGGTGATGCCGGCGCGGATGAGATAAAGCGGAATTCGAATCGCATTGTAGCCGAAAAGCGGATCGAAGCCCGCCGCCGGCTTCGGCGCGCCGTCATGCAGGGAAATCCACTCGCTGGGCAACTGCGATTGGCCGAAGCGCGAAGCGGCGGTGAGGTCGAGGCCGGATTTGGCCAGCCGCTGCCAGTCGGTCTGCGGCGCCAGTTGCTGCAGCACGGGCAGCGCCTCGAAGACCCAATAGGAGAGATTGATGACCGGTCCGTCGTCCGGACGGTCCGCCGTCGTGAAGCCGGCGACGCCCGGCAACAGGATCAGGTTACCGTCATGCTCGATGACGGACGTCCTGCCGACGGCTTCCGCGAGTGCAGCCGCGGCGGCGGTGTAGCGCGGGATTTCCCAGGCCCGCCCGGCCATCGCGAGCGCATAGGCGATGAGGATGTCGCCGTCGCTGGCATTGTTGATGTCGGGAACATGCGGATCGCTCGGCCGCCACATCCAGACCGAGAGGCCGTCGCTCCGGAGCAGCATCTGCGTCTGCGTGAACGACCAGATGCGCTCGAAACTGGCGCGATCGTCGCCGGCGAGCGCGAGCAGCAGCCCATAGCCCTGCCCTTCGCTGTGGCTGATCGAGCCGTTGGCGTCGTCGATGACACGGCCCGACACGTCCACGAATCGCGCGGCATAGGCCTGCCAGACGGCCGGGCTGATCGTGCCCTGGATGCGCAGCGGCACCGTCTCGGCCTTCGCCGCGGAGATGCCGAAGAATGCCATGCAGACGGCCAGAATGAGGGCGGCGCCGTTCACGACGGCCTCCCGAGGCGGAACAGCAGGCCGGAGGTGATGATGCCGAGCACGAAGCAGAGACCGATCAGGCAGAACGCATAGAAGACGATGTTGCTGGAGAACCAGTTGGCCGCGATGAGGCGGAGATTCTGGATGGAGAGCGGCTGCGTCACGACAAACTGGTAGTTGGCCACCGGCTGATTCTCCAGCCGCCCGGTCTGCGGGCTGAACCAGCTGAACTGGCCCCGGATCTCCGACCAGGTCTCGATGGCCGCAATCGCTCGCGCACCTTCGGCGAGGTCCGATGGCGAGGGCGCGGTCATCATCGTCCAGGTGCCGCCACCGCCGGGGCTGACGGCCTGCGCGAGGAGCAGCGTCGAGCGCGCCTTGGGCTCGAACGCGACCTCCTGGGCCGGCCCGATCCGCAGTGCCGAGAACGAGATGTCGAAATTCCGCTTCATCCAGTCCTCGAAGGACGAGACCTGGCCGCGCCAGCCGCCGCCGCCGGAGAGCGCGGTGCGCCAGCGGTCGAACACCGCGTCGGTGCTTTCCGGCTGCCCGTTCGGGGCGACCGTCGTGTCCGGCAGGTTGGTGCCAGGCAGAGTGACGCTCGCGCCGGCGCCGGCATCGTTCGGCGCGACATTGAGTTCCGGCCGCCAGTTGACCCGCACCGATTCCGCGATGCCGAGGCGCGACAGCATGCCGTCGGTGAACTGCGATGCGACGCCGACGAAGATCGCGTTCTGGTCGCCGACGCTAGCAGGCGCCGTCAGCGCCAGCGGAACGACGCGCCCGGCCTGCGTGGCGAGGCGGTTCACGAAGGTCGCCGCGGCCGAAATCGTCTCCGCATCGTTTCGGCCGAGCACGATCGACGAGGCCGACGGAGACGTGTTGTAGGGCGCGCCGGTGCCGGCCAGCGCTGCAAGGTTCGGCCGCCGCGCGATGCGCGCGAATTGCGGCATCGAGAATTCCGACGTGTCGAACAGGACGAATCGGTCCGAACCGGCGATCGAGCCGCCGGGGGCGCAGGCGGCGTCGGCGGTAGTGTTCAGCACCGCCTCGATCATGATCGTGTTCACGCCGGGCCGGAAATGGCGGAACGGAATCTGTACCGGCAGATGGCGGAAGATGCCGCCCGTCCGGTTGACGATCCGCGTCGTCGCCGCGATCTGGCCGTTGACATAGAGGTCGATCTGGCTCGCCGGCTGGACTTCGGACGTATAGGCGGCATCGAGCAGGACGATCGCCTCGCCATAGGCCTCGGCGTAGAAATCGGACGGCACGGCGACCGAGAAATAGGTCCGGAAGCGGCGGCCGGAGAACTGCTGTGTCGTGACGCCGAGGCTGGCGAGCGTCACCGACTCCGGCCCGGTGAAGAGGCGCACGTCCGGCGACAGCCACGCGGCGGTGTTCAGCGTGTTGCGCGGCGTGGTGACCGGGCGGTCCGCTTGCCCCGCGATCGCCTCGACCGCCGCGCCAACCTGGCCCCAGTTGGCGCCGGTGATGGCGAGGACATTGGCGCCGATCGCGGGCTCCTGCAGGAAGTTGACGACCGGCTGCGTCGCCGCGGCCGTGATCGGCGCCGAGATCAGCGGGTTGATGTCCGCGCCCGTGCCGAGCAGCACGGTCAGCGTTCCCGGCGCGTCCTCGGCCGGCGGCCGGTCGAGCACCTGAACATCGGGGTTGGGATAGGCGCCCAGAACGCCGATCGCCTGCGACAGTGTCAGAACGGTCGCGATCGCCGCACCCTGGGCGGTCGCCGGCGCGACGATATGGATGCGCGTGATCCCGTCCGGCCCGTAGCCGACGGCCGGCAGGTCCTGCAGCGACTGCAGCAGGCTGGTCGTTCCGCCACCCTCGAAGCTGATCTGCGTCTTTGTCGGATCGATATCCGTCCAGAGCTCATAGGTCGACTGGACCGAACAGTCCGTCCGGTGACGCTGGAAGGCCTGCATGCGCAGCACATTGCCGCCGGCGCGCAGGAGCCCCGCCGGCAGGGCCATCGAAACGGTCTTGAAGTCGTCCGAAGAGGAGAGCGGCGTCTCGAGCACGACGGCATTGTTGATGACGACGCGAAGGCGCGACGCCTCCGGCATCACGACGATCGCATTCTTGTAGGCGACCGAGAGCTCGGCCTGCTGCGCCGCCTCGTTGGCCGTCAGGAAAACTGACCATGACCGCTGGTCGTTCTCGCCTGCGAGACGGAGCGTCCGCTGCGGAATGATGTAGCGGACGAACTCGCCGCCCGCGGGCGTC
Organism: Kaistia sp.; assembly: GCA_963966455.1. GTDB lineage: Bacteria > Pseudomonadota > Alphaproteobacteria > Rhizobiales > Kaistiaceae > Kaistia > Kaistia cartagenensis. Next base: position 12,996 of record CAWZZK010000090.1, read on the forward strand.
GGGGTCGCTGCGGTCGCGACCTCGGGAGCGGCAGCCGCAGCCGGCGCGCCAGCAGCCGGCGCGACCTGGATGGCGCTCGCAGCCGCGGGCGGCGCAACCGGCGTGATCGGGATCGAAGGCACATCGACGCCGCCTGCCGAGGCCGGGCTGCGGATCGAAGGCACCATGGTCGGGACGGTGAAGCGCGGCGTCTGCGCGGCATTCGGCATCGGCGGCATCGGTTGCGCGACTTCGCCGGAAGGCTGGATCTGCAGCGGCGCGACATAGCCCTGCGGCATCGGTGCGCTCGGCTGCGACGGCGCGAACACGTCCGGCTGCGCCGGCAGATCGCCCTGCTCCGAGCCCATGTTGAAGGGCTGCGGCGCCTGTGCAGCCGCCGGCAGCGCCATCATCAGCGCCGCGAGGAGAGCCAGCGAGGATGCGGCGGATCTCATGCTGCACGCTTCTCCGCCGCGACCGCGCCGCCGCGCTCGCGGCGCAGCGACTGGATCAGATAGCCGAGCCCGCGGCCGGTCTGGTAGACCGAGAGGCCGACGAACCAGATCGTGCCGCGCAGGATTCCGATATTGACGCGGCGATTCCACTGGAACTTCGACCACTGGTCGGAGCTCGAGAAGATGAGGTCCGAGATCAGGCGGTAATGGTCCGCGACCGTCGGCTCGTAGCGGCAGCCGAGAATGACGCCCTTCGAGCCCGGCGCGATCGTGCGCACGGTGATGGGCAGATCGCGCGTCGGGATCTCGACGCTCGTCTTGAAGCGCAGCGAAGCCGTCATGCCGCGTTCGACATCCTTCGGCGTCAGGCCGTTGATGTTGAGACGCGCACCGCCGACGGAGGCATCCTCCACGGTTCCGGGAACGACGCGGTCGCCGATGACCAGTTCGCAGCGCCGGCGCACATCGATGCGGCGGCTCTGCCGGTTCTCCTGCCGCTCCGAGATCACGCCGAGCGCGCAGCCGGCGATGAGGATGTTGAGCAGGTTCCAGCCGCCCACGACGAGCGCGACATCCGCCTTGTAGGGCTCGGCATAGATGCGCCAGACCGTCATGAACACGCCGGCGAGCAGCACGAAGAAGATGATGTAGAACGGCCGTGCCAGTTCCGAGAGCCTGGCCTTGTCGAGCGACTCGTTCTTCGCCGTCACTTTGAAGGTCGGCTTGCTCGGATTGAGGATCACCGAGACCAGCGCCGGCAGCAGATAGACGCCCTGCACGAATTCGTAGAGCTCGGAGATCCATGGCCATCGGAAGCGGCCGTAGAGGTAGTTCTGCATCATGAGGTTCACGAGCATGTAGGACGAGGTGTAGGCGACGAATTCGCCGCCCGATGCCGTGAAGATCTCGAGGTCGAGGAACAGGTAGCAGAGCGGCGCCAGCAGGAAGATCCAGCGCGTGATCGGGAACAGCCAGAACAGCGTCGACGACATGTAGCAGAGGCGCTGCGGGATCGAGAGGCCGCGCTTGCCCGGCGGGAAGCGGAAGCGAAGGATCTGCATCATGCCCTGCGCCCAGCGGCTGCGCTGGCCGATGAAGGACGTGAAGGTGGCGGGCTGCAGGCCGGCGATGAGCGGCCGGTCGACATAGACGCTGCTCCAGCCGGTCGCATGCAGTTCGAGCGCCGTCTCGGCGTCCTCGGTGATGCTGATGCCGGAGAAGCCGCCGGTCTGGTCGAGCGCCTCGCGCTTCAGCACCGCCGCCGAGCCGCAGAAGAACGACGCATCCCATTTGTCGAGGCCGCGCTGGATGATGCCGTAGAACATCTCGTTCTCGGACGGCATCGTCTCGAAGGTGCGGAGGTTGCGCTCGATCGGATCGGGATTGAGGAAGAAGTGCGGCGTCTGGACGAGGAAGAGCTTCGGGATCTGCTGGAAATAGCCGACCGTGTAGGTGAGGAAGTCGCGCGCCGGCGCATGGTCGGCATCGAAAACGGCGACGAGATCGCCGGTCGACACCTTGAGGCCGTTGTTCATGTTGCCGGCCTTGGCGTGCTCGTTCTTCTCGCGCGTCAGGTAACGGCAGCCGAGATCGGCGGCGAGCTTCTGCAGCTCGATGTAGCGATCCTCGGCTTCCTGAGCCGCCTCAATATTCTCGGAATTGCGCTTCTGGACGGTACCGCCGTCGTCGAGCAGCCACACGGTCAGCTTGTCGGCCGGATAGTCCATCGCCTTGGCGGAGGCGAGCGTGGTCGCGAGAAGCGCCGGCTCCTCATTGTAGGTCGGCACGAACACGTCGACGGTCGGCAGGTCGGGGTCGGACGAGGACACCTTCAGCGTCCGCGGCGCCATCGGCCGCATGACGACGAACAGCGACAGGAACAGCATGAAGATGCTGTACATTTCCGCGAGATAGACGAGGAGGCCCGGGATGAAGTCTTCCGGCTGGTTGATCGGCGGCAGCGTGCTGGTCGTGCGCCAATAGGCGTAGCGCAGCACGATCGACGTTCCGAGCGCGAGCGCGATCTGGCGCCAGACGCCCTGCCGCGTGAACAGCTTCAGGAGGATCATCGCACCGACGACCACCGCGCCCGCGACGAGATGCGCCTGCAGGTTGATCGGCAGCGTGATCAGGATCGTCATCACGACGGCCGCGAGTGCCCAGACAAGGGCATAAACTATCCGCGCCATGCGCTTTCCTCAGCCTCGCTCGATCCGCTCGCGGTCCACGTCCCCGGCGCAGCCCGAATCCCGGCGCTCTATCCGAGCCGGATTCGGATGCTCGTAAACCTCGCTTTCTCACCTTCTCTCAGTTCTTGGTGAACATTCCGTCAGCGCGATCGCTCGGATTGTCGCCAATCGTCACGGCGGCGGAACGACGGGATAGCCTTCGAGAGGCGTCGCCTCCGTGGCCGTCGTCGTCGCCGCTCCCGTCTTCACGGTTGCCGTCAGATCGGCCGCGGTCACGCCCGTATCGAGCGGAACGACGGCCGCACCCTCCCGGATGATCTCGACCGGCGGCGGCGTCGCGACCATGGGCTGGACGGTCGCCGCCCGCCGAACCGGCCGTGCAGCCGGCTCGACCGAACCGGTCGTGTAGACCGTCGGCGGCGGCAGGATGGAGACGCCCGGACGCCCAAGATCCTCCGGCACCGGTGGGATGCCGTTATACGGATTCCACCGCCCGGACAGGAAATAGGAGTTGATGTTGAAGCTCGTCATGAGCGTCAGGAGGTCCGTCTCCCGCGAGGCGGGGGCGCAGAAGCGCAGGCGGATGAGGATCGCGCCCTGACGGCTGAACCAGTTGCCGTTGACATTGTTGGCCTGGATGCGCTGCCAGGCATAAATGCACGTATCGCCGCCCGACCGGCCGGTCGCGTAGCCGAACGGTCCGTAGCGGTTCTGCGTGTAGTAGTTCGAAACGCTCATCCTGACGCCCGGCAGATACCAGCCGAATTCGCGGCTGACATTGAGCAGTGTGAGCGGATCGTTGCCCATGCGGTTCTGCGGCGCCGTCGTCTGGACCACCGGCCCGATCATCGTCACCCAGAACTTGTTTTCGCCGACGACGCGCGCGTGGTTCTCGAGCGTGATCTCCTGCGTCGTCGCATTGGAATAGTTGCGCTCGACGATGCCGAGGATCGCAGGTCCGCCGGCCGGCATGTCGATGAAGGAACGCTCCACCGAGGCGCGGCTGGCCTGAGAACTCGTCATGATGTCCTGCGGCTTGGCCGCGCAGCCGGCGAGCGCGAGCGCGCCGAGACAGACAGCCGCAATGGCGCCGCGGCGATTGCCCCGCTCCACCTGCCGCCGCCTCTCGGACACCATCCGCCGCATTGCCTGACCCATCGCCGGAACATCGACCGGACGTCTTCCGAGGGCCTTCCAGCCGCCGGAATCTGATCGTCCTCTTGCTGGCAGAGTCGTCGGGGCATGGTTAATGCGGGGTTACCGGACGCCTGTTTTCGTTCACGAAGCGGTAAGCATGAGTGGAAATTGCTACGCTGCATCGCCGATTTTGCGGCGCAACAATCCGGCGATGCGCGCACTTTCGCCCTCAGGCCGCGGCTGGCGGGGACGATAGGTCCAGACCGGATCGGGCCAGGCGGCGTCACCGGGGCTGCGACCGATGACATGGATGTGCAGCTGGCTGACGACATTGCCAATCGCGGCGACGTTCAGCTTGGCGTAGGGCAGCGCGGCCTTGAGCGCGTCGGCGGCGAGGCGCACCTCCTCCATGGCCGTCACGAGGTCAGGCGGGGAAAGATCGGTCAACTCCGTCAGGCCGGCGCGGCGCGGCAGGAGCAACAGCCATGGAAAGCGTGCATCGTCCATCAGGCGGACATGGCAGAGCGCGAGATCGGCGACGGCGACGCTGTCGGCGAGGATGCGGGGATCGACGGCGAATTCCGCCATGATTTTCCTTCCGGGCCGCGCAAACGCGGCTTTCGTGCCACAGTGCAAGGCAACGCATCCAGCGGGCCGACTACGTCCCGGCATTCGCCTTGACGCTGCCGCAATGCAGCAGTCATCGATAGGGACGACGCCCCGGTCAAGCCGCCGCGTCGCCCTCTCCGCAAGTTCCCTTCCGAGGTCGTCGTGCCTGCTCCCGTCGCCTTGCGCGTCCGCGCCGTCGCCAGACGGATCGAAGCCGCATGTCCGTTCCTGTCCAGTGAGCGGAGAGCTGCTCGATGACCGCCGTCATGGACCTCCGCCAAAGCGAGGCCGAGCGCTCCTTGCTGGGACTGGCGGCGGCGCTGACCGGCAATTTCATGTTCGCGTCGAGTGACGCGATCGTGAAGGTGCTGTCGGCGCATTACTCGGTCTTTCAGCTCATCGTCACGCAGGCGAGCTTCGCGCTGATCCCGATTATCGGCATGATCCTCTATGAGGGCGGCTTTGCGGGGATGCGCGTCAAGAATCCGAGGCTGATCCTGCTGCGCGGCATACTGGCCGGCACGGGAACGATCTTCGGCTTCTTCAGCTTTTCGCAGCTTCCCCTCGCCGAAACCTATTCGATCTTCTTCTGCACGCCGATCCTCGTCACGATCCTTTCGGTGCCGATCCTCGGCGAGAAGGTGGGAATTCATCGCTGGGCCGCGGTTCTGGTCGGGCTGGTCGGCATCATCGTCATGGTCCGGCCCGGTTTCGTCAGCCTGCATCTCGGCCATGCGGCGGCCATGGTTTCGGCCATAACCGGCGCTTTCACGGTGCTCCTGATGCGGCGGATCGCGCGCGAGGAGCATCCGGCGGTGATGGTGATCGCGGTCGTGACGGGGCTCATCACGGTGAGCCTGCCGGGCATGATCTGGACCTTCCGCATGCCGACCCTGCACGACCTCACTCTGTTCGCGACCGGAGGCATGCTGATCGGCGTCGGCCAGTTCCTGATCGTCCGCTCGCTCAAGCTCGCGCCGGCCGCCGTGGTCGCACCCATGCAATATTCCATGATGATCTGGGCGCTGTCCTACGGATATCTGCTGTTCGGCACCTCGATCGATCCGCTGGTCGTGACCGGCGCGGCGATCGTCGTGGCGAGCGGCCTCTACATCATGCAGCGCGAGCGGCTGCGCAGCCGGCGGAGCCCGCAGTTCAGCGGCGGCTAGCCTCCGTGGCGTCCGCCGCGGTTTCGATTGGCGGCCGACAAGATTCGACGGAAATCAACAGAAGCAGCGCCGAAATCAACGCGCGTTGACGCGTCGGCACGACGACAGGGACCATGGCCGGCATCTACCGCGATGTCCTCCGGAACGCGGACAGGACGACGACCGCGTGCGCTCCTACGGCCGCGTAAGACTTGATCGATCGCGGCGAGAGAATATTCATCCTAGCCTCTCCTTAGCCGGCAACCGATCGCCTTGCACGCGGTTGCAATTTCACCGGCCGCTCCCGCGACCGGGATGAGCTTCCAGCAAGCTCAGCCTGAAAATGGGAGAAGATCATGAGAAGAATCGCGCCAATCGCGGCAATCCTTTGCCTCTCGACCGCCTCCGCCTTTGCCCTCGACGTGGGGGTGGCGGGCGTCAAGGCCAGCGTCGGCCAGGCCCAGAATGGCGGCCTCGGCGTCAGCGCGGGCGTCAACACCATCGCCAACACCAATGTCAACGCCAATGCGACGGTGGGTGGTGGCGGCGGCAATGTCGCCAAGGCCAATGCCAACGCGGCCACCGGTGCACTCGGCGGCACCACGACGGCGAAGGCCAATGCCAATGTCGGCAGCGGCGGCGCCAACGCGAATGTGAACGCCGCAACGCCTGCGCTGGGCGGGACCAATGCCAATGTGACGGCGAGCATCGGCGGCGGCGGCGTCAACGCTGGAGCCAATGCCAATACCGGCGCTTTGGGCGGCAACACCAATGTCAATGCTTCACTCGGCATCGGCGGCCTCGGCGGAGGAGGGTCCGGTGGCGGCTCGGGCGGCGGGTCGGGCAATGGCGGCGGATCGGGCGGGGGCTCGGCGTCGAACGGCGGCGGCCTCGGCAACGGCTCCGGGAATGGCGGGGCCGGTGGCGGCCAGGGCGGGGGTAAGGGCAATGGCGGCCGCCCGGGCATCTTCCAGCCGGCGGTACCGAAGCAGGTGCTGCTCTACTATTCCGGCCTCGGCTCGGCGCAGCAGGCCGAGATGAAGAAGAAATGCGGATCGATCCTCGCCGCGCCGGCCGTTTATGACGACGGGCTGGTCGCGCTCTGCCAGATGCTGCGCCGCATATGATGACGGCTCACGGGGCGGGGTCGCCACGTGCGGCCCCCGCCCTCGCCCGCTGCTAGAATTCCGGATCGGGCAGCCCGGCGACGCGGCAGGCAGCGGTGAGCGTATTGGCCATCAGCATGGCGATTGTCATCGGGCCGACGCCGCCGGGAACCGGCGTGATCGCGCCGGCGCGGGCGGCGGCTTCGGCATAGGCGACATCGCCGCCGAGACGGGTCTTGCCCTCGCCGCGCTCCGGCGCCGGGATGCGGTTCATGCCGACATCGATGACGACGGCGCCCTCCTTCACCCAGTCGCCACGAACCATTTCCGGGCGACCGACCGCGGCGACCAGGATGTCGGCGCGGCGGGCGATCTCGGGAAGGTCGCGGCTGCGCGAATGGGCGATGGTGACGGTGCAGCTCTCCTGGAGCAGCAACTGCGCCATCGGCTTGCCGACGATGTTGGAGCGGCCTATGACGAGGGCGTCGAGGCCGGAGAGCGGCCGGTCCAGCGCCCGCTTGATCAGCAGCAGCGAGCCGGCCGGCGTGCAGGAGACCAGCGCCCGCTCGCGCTCGCCGATGGCGAGGCGGCCGACATTGATCGGATGGAAGCCGTCGACATCCTTGGCCGGATCGATCGTCTCGAGAACCTTGGTCGTGTCGATATGCGCCGGCAGCGGTAGCTGCACGAGGATGCCGTGGATCGCCGGATCGGCATTGAGCGCCGCGACCAGCGCCAGAAGATCGGCTTCGCTCGTCTCGACCGGAAGCGTGTGCTGCACCGAATGGAAGCCGAGCTCGGCCGCCTTCCTGCCCTTGGCCCCGACATAGACCTGGCTGGCGGCATCCTCGCCGACGAGGACCACCGCGAGACCGGGCTTCACCCCGCGCGCGGAAACCATCGCGGCGATGGCGTCCGTGACCTCGGCGGCGACGGCCTTGCCGTCGATGATGCGAGCCGCATGCGGCATGTCAGCGGAAGACGACGGTGCGCGATCCATTCAGAAGCACCCGATGTTCGAGATGGAACTTGATGGCGCGCGCCAGCACGGTGTTCTCGATGTCGCGGCCGATGGCGATCATCTCCTCGGCCGACATCGAATGATCGACGCGCCCGACATCCTGCTCGATGATCGGACCTTCGTCGAGTTCGGCCGTCACGTAATGCGCCGTGGCGCCGATCAGCTTGACGCCGCGCTCATGGGCGCGGTGATAGGGCTTGGCGCCCTTGAAGCTCGGCAGGAAGGAGTGGTGGATGTTGATCACCCGCCCGGCCAGCTTCGCCGACATGTCGTCGGAGAGGACCTGCATGTAGCGGGCGAGCACGACGAGATCGATCCGCTCGCCCTCGACGAGGCCGAGGATCTCCGCCTCCTGCTCCGCCTTGCTGCGCCCCTCGACGGGAACGTAGTGGAACGGCAGCCCCTCGTTCTCGACGCGGCGGCGCATGGTCTCGTGATTGGACGCGACGGAGACGAGCTCCATCGGCAGCTGCCCGATCGAATTGCGATAGAGCAGATCGTTGAGGCAGTGTCCCATCTTGGAGACGAGGATCATCACCCGCGGCTTGACGGCGAGGTCGTGCACCTGCCAGTCGAAGCCATAGCCGGTCGCGACCGGCGTGAAGCCGGACACGAAGCTCTCGCGCGTGACGCTCGGCGGCGCGGCGAAGGCGACGCGCATGAAGAAGCGGCCGCTGTCCGGATCGCCATATTGCGCGCTCTCGACGATGTTGCAGTCCTGCGAGGCGATCGAATTCGCCACCGCGGCAACGATGCCGCGGCGGTCGCCGCAGGAAAGGGTGAGCACGAAGCGGGCTGGCTCGGCCGGCATGAACGAAGCCTCGGATAGGGTGGGATCGGGCCGACTACGTAGCCGTCGAGACGAGCCGCCGCAAGGCGCGGCGCTTGCGACGCGGCCGCGCATCGACCCGCTGCCGCCTTGCATCCACGGCCCGGCTCGCCGAAAGTGCCGCTCCGCCATCACGGCGCAAGCCCCGGAACCGCCGATGTCCGCCGAAACCTACGTGTTTCCCCCGCCCCCCGTCGTCTCGCTGCCGATCGAGGGGTCGCAGTCGCGCTTCCCGGTGCGGCGCGTCTTCTGCGTCGGGCGCAACTATGCCGCCCATGCCCGCGAGATGGGCCATGATCCCGACCGCGACCCGCCCTTCTTCTTCATCAAGAATCGCGAGGATGTGGTGGACATCACCGCCGCCGGCGGCGGCATCACCTACCCGGCCGGCACCGCCGACTTCCATCACGAGATCGAGCTCGTCGTCGCGCTCGGCGGCGGCGGCACCGACATCCTGGAAGAAGACGCGCTGCCGCTCGTCTATGGCTATGCCGTCGGGCTCGACCTGACGCGCCGCGACGTGCAGGCGGAGGCGAAGAAGCTGTCGCGTCCCTGGTCGACGGCGAAGTCCTTCGCACAGTCGGCGCCGGTCGGCAGCATCCGTCCGGCCAGTCTCATCGGCCATCCGGCTTCCGGCGCCATCCGCGCCTCGGTCGGCGGCGCGGTGCGGCAGGAAGGCGACCTCGCCGAGATGATCTGGCCGGTGGCCGGCATCATCGCCCATCTCTCGCGCTGGTTCGATCTCGCCGCCGGCGACCTCATCTTCACCGGAACGCCGGCCGGCGTCGGCACGCTGGTGCGCGGCGATTTCGTCGAAGGCTCCATCGAGTCGGTCGGGTCGATCGCGGTCACCGTCGTCTGAAGGAGGAGAGCCGCATGGTCGCCCCTCAACCTTCCGGCCTCGCCGAGGCGCTGCGCGGCGGCGCCCTCGCCTTCATCTCGAGCGGCACCCCGGACGCCGTCGCGGCGGAAACGCGGCTGAAATCGCTCTACGAGAATGTCGACCCCGAGCAGGCGGATGTCGTGGTCGCGCTCGGCGGCGACGGCTTCATGCTGCAGACGCTCCACCGCTTCATGAATTCCGGCAAGCCGATCTACGGCATGAATCGCGGTTCGGTCGGCTTCCTGATGAACGAGTTCCGCGAGGAGGGCCTGCGCGAGCGGGTCGCCGCCTCGCTCGCGACCATCCTGCACCCGCTGCAGATGGACGCGCTCGACAAGGCCGGCAACGAACATCGCGCCTATGCGATCAACGAGGTCTCGCTGTTCCGCCAGTCCTACCAGACGGCGAAGCTCCGCATCTCGATCGACGACCGGGTCCGGCTGGAGGAGCTCACCGGCGACGGCGTGCTGGTGGCAACGCCGGCCGGCTCGACCGCCTACAACCTCTCGGCCCATGGCCCGATCCTGCCGATCCATGCGCCGCTGCTGGCCCTGACGCCGATCAGCGCCTTCCGGCCCCGCCTCTGGCGCGGCGCGCTCATTCCCGACCGCGTGCGCGTGACGCTCGAGGTCATCGAGCCGGAGAAGCGGCCGGTGAACGCGGTCGCCGACTATACCGAGATCAAGTCGGTGCTCCGGATCAGCATCCGCCAGGACCGCCGCGCCCGCAGCCTCATCCTGTTCGATCCCGGCCACAGCTGGGACGAGCGCATCCTCACCGAGCAGTTCCGGTATTAGAACGGACCGACGGGCACGTCTTGCTCGGGAGGCATTGCTCAGTTCTGTCGTTGCCGGGCCTGACCCGGTAACGACAGACTTTCTTCGACCGTCCGGCTGCGGTTACACGTGATCGAGAAAAGGACTGGATTGCCGGGTCAAGCCCGGCAATGACAGGCTGGAGAGGCCGTTCGCGATGGCGAAGCCCATAGCCTCTGACACCCGCAGTCACGGTCACAGCCCGGCCTCCCTCCCCCTTGCGGGGAGGGTTGGGGTGGGGGTCGGGCCGCGCAATCGCAGCCGGTCCCAAGCGCACCCCCGCCCCTTGCCCCGGAACCCTCGCCAGTCCTGCGCCACCCCCACCCCGGCCCTCCCCGCAAGGGGGAGGGAGAAGAAGGGAACCGCCTGCCGGGAC
>CAWZZK010000091.1:0-23125 GCA_963966455.1 Kaistia sp.
AGCCTGAACCCGATCCCATTCCGAACTCGGCCGTTAAACTCCTCCGCGCCAATGGTACTGTGTCTCAAGACCCGGGAGAGTAGGTCGCTGCCAGGCCTGCAAAACGCAGAAAGAAAATAAGCCTCTCTTCACAAAACACAAAAAGCCCCGCCATGCAGAAATGCCAGGCGGGGCTTTTTGTCGTCTAGGCGACCCAAGGTGCGGAAAGACGGTACAGATGTGGGCTTGGCACTAGGCCGGCCCGTGCAGTTGCGCGCGTCTTTCCGATGTAGTCGAATTGGAGGCAGGCGACAAGAAGGACGTCGAGACGATCGCCTCAGATGGCATCACCTGATCTTACGGACCGCACATGCAGTCGCCTGTGCAGGTCCGCCTATTGCCGGTCAGCAGGAGGCAGATAGAGCAATGAGCGATCCGAAGGTCGATTGCGAGGTGTTACTGAATTCGGTGCTTCCGTTCACTGTGGAGATGCTTTCCGCTCATGGTGAGTTCTTCCCGTTTGGCCAAGCCATGCGATCGGACGGCCAGATCGTCGCCGCAACGGGTTGCGCTGGCGGGGAGCATCCGAAGTCGAAGGATTTGATCGCGCTGATCAGGCAGGGGTTTGTCGCTGCTGCCCGCAATGGCGACTATCGGGCCACCGCGATTGCGTATGCCGTCGGCATAAGGCTGCCGCCTGACGGCGCTGCCTCCGATGCCGTCGCCGTATCGCTAGACCATCGCAACGGATACACCGTCGTCGTCTACGTTCCCTATAAGTTCGAGGGCGGCGCGGTGACCCTCGGTACAACCCTTGCCGAAGCGGGCGACGGCTCCGTGTTTCCGCACCGATAGGGGGATCGCGCGCCTTGAACGTGCACAGACGGTCATCATTCAAAGCGACTTACGTGACTTGTCGCGTCCGGATAAGGCGCTGGGCGCGTCGACGCTCAGTTGCCTGCGAGCAGCATTTGGATCTCGGAAGGCGCGGTCAGTAGAGCCAAAAGTCGAACCTGGATTGTCGCAGCTTCTGTCGTGATGGCACGCCATGCAGGGTCATCGAGAACGGCCAAATTGTCCAAATCATTGCCGCTCGGCGATTGATGCGCGACAAGCAATACGTGCAGCGAAGCTACCACGTCGACCTCAGCCTGAGTGACCAGTCCCTCCCGTAAGGCCCATGAATAGTCGCTGCTGTGCAATGTATCGTCGAAATACTTGCACATGAATTCGACATACGACCAATGCGGGTTGGTATTGGATGGATCGAGCCACATGCGGAACTGGAGATCGAGATCGGCGAAATCTTGAAGGCAAGCGAGCCATTGCAGCCGCCAGCGCAACCGTTCCGCGTCAATCACGGCGGATTGGGTCGCAGGGTCATTGCCGACTTCGCGGCTCATTCAAGAACTCTCCTATCGAGATTTGTGGACGGCTGGCGAATAGACCCGTGCGCTCGCCTCACCCCTCCCGCTTTACCCCATTCGCCTCGGCCACGAAATCCGACAGCATCGGCACATAGCGCTCCGCCTGGCCGGCCGCCGCCATCGCCGCGAACTGGTTCTTTACCGCGCTGCCAAGAGGGTTCACCAGGCGGGCCCTGTCGGCCATGCCGGCGAGGTAGCGGAGATCCTTGTAGGCATTGGCGATCGTGAACTGGTGGGCGTTCTCGTCGCGCTTGATCACATAGGTCATAAAGGTGTCGTAGAAGCCGCAGCGCATGCGGCCTTGGCCGATCACCGAATGGAAGGTTTCCGGGCTGATGCCGACCTTCTGACCCAGCGCCAGCGCCTCGGAATAGAGCGCGGCATAGCCGAGCGAGAGGAAGTTGTTGATCAGCTTCATCTTGTGGCCGGCGCCGACCGGGCCGACATGGGCGATCGTCGCGGCCCAGCAGGCGATGAGCGGCTCGGCCCGCGCGAAGTCCGCGTCGGAGGCGCCGACCAGCGCCTGCAGCGTGCCGGCCTTGGCGCCGGCCGGCGTGCCGCCGAGCGGCGCGTCGACGAGGCTCATGCCCTTCTTCGCCAGCGCCTCGGAAAGGCGCAGCGTCGAATCCGGCTCGGCCGTGCTGCAGTCGATGACCATGAGGCCCGGCTTGCCGCCGGCGAGGATGCCGTCAGGCCCCTCGATGATCGCCTCGACCTGCGGCGAGCCGGTGACGCAGAGGAAGATGGCATCGCAGCGCGAGGCCATCTCGGCCGGGCTCTTCACCTCGCTTGCGCCGTCCGCGACGAGGCGCTCGACGGCGTCGCGCTTGCGATTCGCCATGACGACCAGCGCATTGCCCTTGGCGAGCAGGTTGGCGGCCATGCCCTCGCCCATATAGCCGAGCCCGATAAAACCGACCGTCGTCTTCGCTCTGTCCTGCATGCTCTCGTCCTGACGTCTCATGTGCGGGTGATCGGGGAGTTAGAGGTTTTGCCCGAACCTAAATTGGTTTAATCGATGAGCATAGGGCCGCGCGGCTAAGATGCGGCAGGCGCGGCCAGAGGGACGGCGGGTCTCGGCAGATGGCGGAACGCGACACGGACGACCTTCCCCGGGCTGCGCCGCGACGCGCCGGACGGCGCGTGCTGACGCTGCGCATGCTCGGCCAGGAGCTCGGCCTTTCCACGGCGACCATTTCGCTGGCCCTGCGGGATTCGCCGCTCGTCGCCGAGGCGACGCGGCTGCGCGTGCGCGCGCTCGCCGACGAGGCGGGCTATGTCGCCAACCGCTCCGCCGCCAGCCTCCGGACCGCGCGGACCAACATGGTCGGCGTCATGGTCCATGACGTGCTCAACCCGTATTTCGCGGAGATCTTCCGAACGCTCGAGGAAGCGCTCAATGCGCGCTCGCTGGCGATCATGATCTGCAATCACGGCGACGATATCGGCCGGCAGCGGACCTTCGTCGACACGCTGCTGCAGCATCGCGCCGATGGGTTGATCATGTGCCCGGCGATCGGCACCGATGCGGCCGCCGTGGCGCGGATCACCGACCAGGGGCTGCCCTTCGTGATGATCTGCCGCGAGGTGTCGGGCGCCGCGGTGCCGCTCGTGCGCGGCAATGATTTCTCCGGCGCCCGCGCGCTCGCCCGCCATCTCGTAGCCGAAGGGCATCGACGCATCGGCTTCGTCGGCGGACGGCGCGCGACGAGCGCCGGCGCCGAGCGTCATGCCGGCTATGTCGCGGCGCTCGCCGAGGCCGGCATCGAGGCCGATCCGGCGCTCGACTGCCCAGAGGTGATGAGCCAGGCCGCGGTGCGCGCGAGCGCCGAGCGACTGCTGGCGCTCCAGGATCCGCCGACGGCGCTGATCGGCTTCAACGATCTCGTCGCCTTCGGCCTCGTCTCGGCGCTGCGCCATGCCGGCCGTGAGCCGGGCCGCGACGTCGCCGTCGCCGGCTATGACGATACCGACGGCGCGGCCTGGGCGGCGCCGGCCCTCACCTCGGTTTTCAATGCCGCCGAGCGCATCGGCACGCTCGCCGCCGGGCTTCTCGCGGCGCAGATCGACGGCGCCGAGATGGAACCGGAGCGTATCCTGATCGACCCCGAGCTGCGCATCCGCGCCTCGACCCGCCCCTGACCCCACCTCTTTCGAAACTGGAGCATGCAAACGATGTCACGGCCCGAAATCCTGATGCCCGGACGCATGAGCGACAGCGTCGAGCGGGCGCTGGACGCGCAGTTCACCGTGCACCGCCTGCATCTGCGCGACGATCCCGATGCGGCGCTCAAGGCGCTCGCCCCGCATATCCGCGCGGTCGCCGCCGGCGGCCATGCGAAAGTGGACGCCGCGCTGATCGACGCGCTGCCGCATCTCGAGATCGTCGCGAATTTCGGCGTCGGCTATGACAATGTCGATGCGCGCTACGCCGCCGAGAAGGGCGTCATCGTCACCAACACGCCCGATGTGCTCACCGAGGAAGTCGCGGACACGGCGCTGGGGTTGATCCTGATGACGGTGCGCGAATTCTCCGCCGCCGAGCGCTATCTGCGCGCCGGAAAGTGGCCGACGGCGGCCTATCCGCTGACCAAGGCGACGCTGCGCGACCGCACGGCCGGCATCGTCGGGCTCGGGCGGATCGGCAAGGCGATCGCCCGCCGGCTGGAGGCGTTCGGCGTGCCGGTCGTCTATCACAACCGCCGCCCGCAGGAGGACGTCTCCTATCGCTACTATGGCGACCTCACGGAGATGGCGCGCGATGTCGACATGCTGGTCAGCGTGCTGCCCGGCGGGGCCTCGACCGACAAGCTGATCAACCGCGCCGTGCTCGATGCGCTCGGGCCGCGCGGCATCGTCATCAATATCGGCCGGGGCACCGTGGTCGACGAGGCGGAGCTGATCGCGGCGCTCGCCGAGAAGCGGATCCATGCCGCCGGTCTCGACGTGTTCGAGAAGGAGCCGCAGGTGCCGGCGGCGCTGATGGCGCTGGAGAATGCCGTGCTGCTGCCGCATGTCGGCTCGGCGTCCGAGCATACGCGCGACGCCATGGGCCAGCGCGTCGTCGACAATCTCCTCGCCTGGCGGGACGGCAAGCCGCCGATCAGTCCGGTCGCCGAGACGCCGTTCAGCGGCTGGCACAAGCGCTGAACGACCAAGGCCGGAGGGCTGCCATGGCTGACGCGACGACGCCGGCCGGCGCGCCCGCACCCGGACGGATCTTCGCCGAATTTCTGCGCCTCGGGCTGACCTCGTTCGGCGGCCCGGTGGCGCATCTCGGCTATTTCCGCGAGGCCTTCGTCCGCCGGCTCGGCTGGATGGAGGAGGGCGCCTATGCCGATCTGGTGGCGCTCTGCCAGTTCCTGCCCGGGCCGACCTCGAGCCAGGTCGGCATGGGCATCGGCTATGAGAAGGCGGGGCTCGCGGGCGCGGGCGCGGCCTTTCTCGGCTTCACGCTGCCCTCGGCGCTCGTCATGGCCGCGCTCGGGCTCGGCCTCGCCTCGGGCATCGGCATCGATGCGGGCGTGGTCGGCGGGCTCGCATTGGTGGCGGTGGCGGTCGTCGCGGAGGCGGTGCGCGGCATGGCCGGTTCGCTGGCGACGACGCGGTTCACGGCCGGCCTCGCGGTCGCTGCAGCTGCGGCGGTGCTGCTCTTCCCCTTCGCGCTGACGCAGATCGGCATCATCGTCGCCGCGGCGCTCACCGGCCTCGCCTTCGCGCCCGACCGGCCGGCAGCGGTGGCGGGTGAGGCGCCTCCGCCGGGATCGCGGCGGCTCGGCGTTGCGGCGCTGGTGGTCTTCGCTGCTCTCCTCGCCGCGCTGCCGGTGCTGGCGAGCCATTCGCCTGTCGCGGCGCTGGCGGCGCCCTTCTATCAGGCGGGTGCGCTCGTCTTCGGCGGCGGGCATGTCGTGCTGCCGCTTCTGGAACGGGGCGTGGTCGGCACGGGGATGGTCGCGCCGGAGAGCTTCATCGCCGGCTATGGCGCGGCGCAGGCGATGCCCGGACCGCTGTTCTCGCTCGCCGCCTTTCTCGGCGCGACGGCGGCGATGCAGGGGCCATGGACGGGCGCGCTGATCGCGACGCTGGCGCTGTTCGCGCCGGGCTTCCTGCTGGTGATCGGGGCGCTGCCCTTCTGGCGGCGGCTCGCGGGCTTCGGCCCGGCCCGCCGGGCGCTCACCGGCGTCAATGCAGCCGTGGTCGGCATCCTCGCCGCAGCGCTCTATGACCCGGTCTTCACCACGGCGGTGCATGCGCCGCGCGATCTCGCGCTCGCGATCTTGGCCTGGGGGCTGCTCGCCGTGGCCCGTTGGCCGGCCTGGCTGGTCGTGATCCTCGGCGCCGGAGCGGGCTTCGCGCGGCTTCTTGCGTAAGCATCCGGTATCTCCGGCTCCGCGGCGCGGCGGGTAGGGACCGCGGCACCACGGGAGCCGGAGACACCGGAACCGTCAATCGAGGGCGACATGCTCCGCTGGCCCCTTTTGCGGCCTGTTGCGCAGGAGGAGCAGCAGCGGGATCGTCGTCATGGTGACGAACATCATCAGCTTGAAGTCGTCGATATAGGCGATGAAGGCGGCCTCGCGCGTGATCATCGCATTGAGCCGGCCGAGCGCGCCGAGATCGCCCATCGCCATGTCCATCGGCAGCGCCGGATTGGTGGCCGTGACATGGCCGGCCATCGCCTGATGCATGACCTGCGTGTTCTGCGCGAGCAGCGTCGCGACGATGGAGACGCCGATCGACGAGCCGAGATTGCGCACGAGGCTGAACAGCGAGGCGGCGTCGGTGCGCCATTTCGGCGGCAGCGTCGCGAAGGAGATGGTCGAGAGCGGCACGAAGACGAAGCCGAGGCCGAAACCCTGCGTGACGCCGGTGATCATGAAGGGCATTGAGCCCATCTGCTCGGACCAGGTCGTCATCTCGTAGAGCGACCAGGTGGTGAGCGAGAGGCCGATCAAGATGAGGATGCGCGGATCGACGCGCCCCACGAGCCGGCCGACCAGCATCATCGCGATCATGGTGCCGACGCCGCGCGGCGCGAGGATCAGCCCCGTCGTGATGACCGGATAGCCGTAGAGGTTCTGCAGCATCGGCGGCAGCAGCGCCATGGTGGCGAGCAGGATGATGCCGATGATGAAGATGAAGACGAGGCCGGTGACGAAGTTGCGGTCCTTGAAGATGTGCGGGTCGATGAAGGTCTCGCGCGAGGTCGCCATATGGACGACGAACACCCAGAAGCCGATGACCATCAGCCCGGTCTCGATCAGGATCTCGGTCGAGGAGAACCAGTCGAGCTGCTCGCCGCGGTCGAGCATCATCTGCAGCGCGCCGATGCCGAGCGAGAGGAAGGCGAAGCCGAAGAAATCGAACTTGCGGAGCCGGATCGGCCCTTCGCGCATGAAGAAGAAGATGCCGAGAAAGGCGACGATGCCGACAGGCAGGTTGATGAAGAACACCCAGCGCCAGTTGAAGCTGTCGGTCAGCCAGCCGCCGAGCGTCGGGCCGATGATGGGACCGACCATGATGCCGGCGCCCCACATGGCCATGGCCTGGCCGTGGCGCTCCTTGGGATTGATCGAGAGCAGCACCGACTGCGACAGCGGCACCAGCGCCGCGCCGAAGATGCCCTGCAGGATGCGGAAGCCGACCATCTGGTAGAGGCTGCCGGCAAGGCCGCAGAGCATGGAGGCGAAGGTGAAACCGACGATGCAGGTGAGGAAGAGGCGCTTGATGCCGATGCGGTCGGCGACCCAGCCGGTGACCGGCGTCGCGATGGCGGCGGCGACGATATAGGAGGTCAGCACCCAGGTGATCGTATCCTGGGCGGCGCCGAGCGAACCCTGCATCGAGGGCAGCGCGACATTGGCGATCGTCGTGTCGAGCACCTGCATGATCGTCGCGAGCATGATCGAGACGGTGATCAGCCCGCGGAACGGCACGGAATCGGCGCTGGTGGTGCTCATGATGCGCTGGGGGAGCTCATGGACGGAGCGCCGTCGCGGCGCTCCTCGGTTTGGTCGGCGGCTTATTCCTAGTGCGTCGTCGTGCTGGCGACCGCCGTGCCGAAGCCCGGCAGAGTCCGGCGGTGGCCGGTGTCGACATCGACCGAGGCGCTGAGGCCGGCCGGAACGGCGGCGATGTCGAGATCGCCGTCGATCTTCAGACGGACGGGAACGCGCTGCACGACCTTGACCCAGTTGCCGCTGGCATTCTGCGCCGGCAGCAGCGAGAAGGCCGAGCCGGTGCCGGCATCGATGGATTCGACCTCGGCCTGGAAGGTCTGGTCGGGATAGGCGTCGAAGGTGATCGTCGCCGGCTGGCCGACCCGCATATGGGTGAGGTCGGTTTCCTTGAAATTCGCCTCGACATAGGCCGTGCTGGTCTCGACCAGCGTCATCAGCACGGTCGGCGCCATGGCCGGGTTGGTCACATACTGGCCGACGCGCAGGCGATCGGTTTGCGAGACGACGCCATCGGCGGGCGCGTAGACGGCCGTCTGCTCGAGGGCGAGCGCGGCGCTGGCGCGCGCCGCCTGTGCCTGCATGACGGACGGGTGCTGGTCGGTCGGGATGTCGGGATTGCCGCCGAGCGCGGTCAGCGCGCCGGAGACCTTCTCCTTCGCCAGCGCCAGAGCCTGCTCGGCATTGCGCAGATTGTTCTCGGCCGCGTCGAAATCGGCATTGGAGCTGACGCCGCGCTTCAGGAGGTCCTGCTGGCGGGCGAAGACCTTCTGCTGGTAGTCGAGCGTCTCCTCGGCCGACTTCTCCTCGGCCACCGCCTGTTGCCAGGTGGAGCGGAGCTGCTCGACCTGCAGCCGCGCCGCCGCGACGGCGGCATCGGCCTGGTCGAGCGCGATCTGATAGGGCTGCGGGTCGATCTTGAAGAGAAGGTCGCCCTTCTTCACCGCCTGGTTCTCGCGCACCGCGACATCGACGATGCGGCCGGACTGGTCGGCGGTGATCGAGACGCGGTTCTGCTCGAGATAGGCGTTGTCGGTCGAGACGAAGCGGCCGCCGGTCAGCCAGAGATAGCCGCCGCCGAGCACGATCGCGAGCGGCACCACCAGCATCAGGACGAGGCGCAGGCTGCGGCGCCGCTTCGGCGGCGGCGCCTCGGGCACGACGGAGAGCTGCGGGGTGGGCTTCTCGGCCTCTCTGGCGGGTTCGGCACTCACGACGGGACCTTTTCGGCTTTTTGTTCGGCAATTGTTTCGGTGCAGAGGTCGACCGCTTCGGCTTCGCCGCCATAGCGGGCCATGTTGGCGCGCATCAGCGTCAGCACGGCGATCAGCCTCTCGGTGTCGGTCTCGTCGACGCCTTCCAGCGCCGAGGTCATCACGGCGCGGCCGATGACCTTCATCTCCGCCAGTTGCGGCTGCACCGCCGGCGTCAGATAGAGGCGGCGGGCGCGCCGGTCGGTCGGATCGGGCAGGCGCGAGACGAAGCCGAGCGCCTCCAGACGGTCGATATGGCGCGACAGCGTGATCGGCTCCACATCCAGCGCCTCGGCCACCGCGGCCTGGTTGGAGCCTTCGTTCTTGTGCAGGAATGCCAGCACCTGCCACTGCGCGCGGGTCAGCGAGCAGCCCTGCGCGGCCTGATCGAAGGCGCGACGGATGAGGCGCGCGACATCGTTGATCAGGAAGGCCAGATGCTTTTCGGGCGGGTCGTTTTCCATGAGCGCAAGATAGTAAGTCTCAGTGATAATATCAACAGTCACGATTCGGACGGAGGACCTCGCGGCGCCATGAAAGAAGCTGCGGACAAGCGTGAGCTTTTCCGTTGCGACGGCGTTGAAACGGGTTGGGGCTGCCGTAAGCTCGCCTTGTTTCGCGGCTAGCGCCGCGCGTCGCCGGCGTCAGAAGGAGCGTGGAGTTGGCTGAGGGTATTTCGGGCAAGATGCCGCGCGACTACCGGATCGACTTCTTCCGGGGCCTCGCGCTCGTCTCGATCTTCGTCAACCACATCCCCGGCAACTTCTTCTCCAATTTCACGCATCGCAATTTCGGCCTGTCTGACGCGGCCGAAGTGTTCGTGCTGCTCGCCGGCATCTCCGCCGCGCTCGCCTATTATCCGCGCTTCGTGAACGGCCAGGCGGCGCTCTCGATCGGCCAGATCGCCAAGCGGATCGGCACCATCTATATCGCGCATCTGTCGTCGATCGCGATCGGCTTCGCGGTCTATGCCGCGGCGACGATCTGGTTCGCCGCGCCGGATCTGATGGTGCCGGACGAGCGGCACTGGATGCTCGACAACACGCTCGGCGCGCTGGCCGGCATCGGCGCGCTCACCTACCAGACCGGCAATTTCAACATCCTGCCGATGTATATCGGCATGATGGCCATGCTGCCGGTCATCATGATGCTGGCGCGGATCAACCTCGTCGTGGCGCTCGCGGCGAGCGCCGTGGTCTGGCTCATCGCCAATATCTTCCATTTCGGGCCGCCCAACTATCCCGGCACCGGCGTCTGGTATTTCAACCCGCTCACCTGGCAGCTCATCTTCACCATCGGCTTCTGCGGCGGCGTGCTGCTGCGGCGCGGCGTGTCGCTCCGGCCCTCGCCGGTCGTCTATGCGCTGGCGCTCGCCTATCTGGTGGCGGCGGCGCTGCTCGTGATGCTGCCGCTCTGGGACCGCTTCCCGGTGATGCCGGAATGGGTCTGGATCACGGGCTTCAACAAGAGCTGGGTCGGCTTCTTCCGCCTCGCCCATCTCCTGGCGCTCGTCTATGTCGTCCTCTGCAGCCCGATCCCGGCCTTCCTCAAGCGCTGGCTGACGCATGACAACTGGATCGTCAGCCTCGGCCGCAACACGCTGCCGGTCTTCTGGCTGTCGACGCTGCTGGCCGTCACCGGCCACATCATCCGCCAGGAAGTCTTCCACCTGCCGAACGACCCGCTCCTGACGGGGAAGTCCTTCGTCGTCGACTGCACGCTGGTCGGGACGGGCATGGTGCTGCTCTTTGCGCTCGCCTTCCTGCTCGACTGGACGAAGCCGGCGGTGAAGGCGCGGCCTGCGGCGCTGCCGGCGGGCCGGCTCGAGCCGGCCGAATAGAGCCCCAAAAAGCGATGGCGCCGCGGGGGACCGCAGCGCCATGCCGGAAACTCTTCGTGATGGAGCGATGCTCAGTGCATCGTCTCGTTGCCTTTCAGCCTTGCGATCTCGTCCTTCACCTGGAGCTTCTTTCGCTTGAGTGCCTGCACTTCAACCGAATCGACGCTCGGATGCGCCTTCATCACAGTCTCGATCTCTTTCGCGAGCGCCTCGTGACGACGCTCCAACGCTTCGAGATGCGACAGCATGGACATCTGCAATGCCTCCCTTTGCTAACGATGACGGCCTGGCGATGGTGCCACAATCCATGGGCAGTGTCGAACGGCGGAGGGCCTCGATGACGGCTTTGTGACGCCGCCGGCTCAACACTTTCCCATTCTCGATGTGTGGTCTCCGCCAGCCGGTTCAAGGCCTTTCGCGCAGCGATTGGGCTCGCCTCATCCGGCACGAGCATGTATCCTCTTCTCGCGGAAGGCCTGCGCGCCGCGAGGCGTCGGCGGGCCCTTTGGGGTGGCGTGCGTATGACCGAGGAAGAAGAGCAGGAAGTCCGTTTCGAGCTGGCGCGCCTCAGGCAGGAGCATGCCGATCTCGACGCGGCGATCGCGGTCATGTCGGAGACGGGCCGCATCGACCCGCTGCGCATCCAGAGGCTGAAGAAGAAGAAGCTCGCGCTCAAGGACCGGATCGCAGTCCTCGAGGATCAGCTCCTGCCCGACATCATCGCGTAAGCCCGCGCGGCCCGCGCCGGCGGGCGCCGAGCAGACCCTCGAGCTTTTCCATCAGGGTGGCCGGCTGGTCGTCTGCCTCCACCGGCAGCGCGGCGATGCGCACGCTCACCGAGGCGACGCGGCCTTCGAGCAGGCGGTCCATGCCGCCCGCCGCCGCGCGCAGCGCGTCGAGACGCGGCGCAATATCGGCCGGGCCGGCATTCCAGAGAACAAGGCCGAAGGCATAGGGATCGAGCCGCGCCGCCACGTCGCAGGAGCGGAGCTGCCCCTTGAGCCGGGCGCCGATCGTCTGCAGCGCGCGGTTGGCGACGGCCTGGCCATGCCGCTCGGCGACCCCGGCAAGGCCGTCGACCGAGACCAGAACGGCGAGCGCCGGCGTGCGGTAGCGGTTGCGGAAGGCGGCGGCCTTCTCGACCTCGCGTTCATAGGCGCGGCGGTTCAAGAGACCGGTCACCGGATCGGCCGAGGCCTCGACCTCGAGCGTCGCGATGCGGTGGCGGGACAGATCGAGCGCCGCGCGCAGCGCCGCCACCTCCTGAGAGAGGCGGACGACCAGCGCCCGCTGCTCCATCGGTACCGGCAAAGCATCCTCTTCGACGGCAAGCGGTCGGCGGCGCGCCGGCTGGTCGGCATCGAAGACGGGAGCGGGGAACGGCGGGACGGGGCGCGGTTCGGGCATAAGGAGATTCAATGACATAGACTGGTTCAGCATCAGTTAACGCTCTGATTTGCGCAAGTGCTTTGGGATGCGCAGCGATTGCTTCGCCGAGATTGGTTTTCCGCCGGCGCGGCGGCAGGCGGATCGATGCTTGCGCCATGCCGGCTGCGTCTCTAGTGTCCCGCCGATTCCTGAACACCGATCGGAGGAACGCGCTTGGCCGCAAAAGCTCAGCCGGTGGCGATCATCATGGGCAGCCAGTCCGACTGGCAGACCATGAAGGCGGCCGCGGAGACGCTCGATGCGCTCGGCATCAGCCATGACGACCGGATCGTCTCGGCGCATCGGACGCCCGACCGGCTCGTCACCTTCGCCAAGGATGCGCGAGCGGCTGGCCACAAGGTCATCATCGCCGGCGCCGGCGGCGCGGCGCATCTCCCCGGCATGTGCGCGGCCATGACGCCGCTGCCGGTGCTGGGCGTTCCGGTGGAATCGAAGGCCCTGTCGGGCCAGGACAGTCTCCTCTCGATCGTGCAGATGCCGGCGGGCATTCCCGTCGGCACGCTCGCCATCGGCCGGGCGGGCGCGGTCAACGCGGCGCTGCTCGCCGCGGCGATCCTGGCGCTCGAGGATCCCGGGCTCGCGGCTCGGCTCGACGACTGGCGGGCGCAGCAGACGGCGCGCGTCGCCGAGCGCCCGGCGCCGGTCGAGGAGGCGAAGCCGCATGGTTGACGGGGTTCTCGCGCCGGGCGCCACGATCGGCATTCTCGGCGGCGGCCAGCTCGGCCGCATGCTGGCAACCGCGGCCGCCGAGCTCGGCTTCCGCTGCCATGTCTTCTCGCCCGATGGCGAAAGCCCGGCCTTCGACGTCGCCGCGGCGCGCACCATCGCGTCCTACGAGAACCAGCAGGCGCTCGCGGCCTTCGCCGGCTCCGTCGACGTCGTCACCTACGAGTTCGAGAACGTTCCCGCCGAGACGGCCGAGTTCCTTTCCGGCCAGGCGGTGGTGCTGCCCGGCGTCGGCGCGCTCGCGGCCTCGCAGGACCGCCTCTCCGAGAAGGAACTGATGCGCTCGCTCGGCCTCGAGGTCGCGCCTTTCGCGGCCGTGGACAGCCTCGACGATCTCGTCGCGGCGCTGGAGCGGCTCGGCCGACCGGCGATCCTGAAGACGCGGCGCTTCGGCTATGACGGCAAGGGGCAGGTGAAGATCGGCCCCGGCGACGACCCGGCGGCGGCGCTGGCGGCGATCAACCACCACCCCGCGGTGCTGGAGGGCTTCGTCAGTTTCGCGCGCGAGGTTTCGGCGATCGTGGTGCGCGGCCGGCGCGGCGAGACGGCCTGCTACGACATCACCGAGAATGTGCACCGCAACCATATCCTGGCCACCTCGACCGTGCCGGCGCCGATCCGGCCGGAGACGGCGGAGGAGGCGAAGGGCATCGGCATGCGCATCGCCGAGGCGCTCGATTATGTCGGGGTGCTGGCAGTCGAGATGTTCCTCGTCGAGGAGGGCGGGACCGAGCGGCTGCTCGTCAACGAGATCGCCCCGCGCGTCCACAATTCCGGCCACTGGACGCAGGACGGCGCGCTCGCCTCGCAGTTCGAGAACCATATCCGCGCCGTCGCCGGCTGGCCGCTCGCGTCCACCGCCCGACATAGCGACGCCGTGATGACGAATCTGATCGGCGCCGAGGCCGATGCCTGGCACGCGCTCGCCGCCGAGCCCGGCGCGCGGCTCCATCTCTACGGCAAGGCCGAAAGCCGCCCCGGCCGCAAGATGGGCCATGTCAACCGGATCACGCCGAAGCGCGGGTAGGAGAGGCCCTCACCCCAACCCTCTCCCGCAAGCGGGAGAGGGGAAGAGCGGCGCCTCGTTCGAGGATTCCGGCTGCGTGGTGGCGGAAAGGCGCTTGACGCGTGGAGAGCCTGCCCTCCGCTGGTGCCCTCTTGGCGACCCCATTTCAGGCGTATTTTCAGTCGAACAGTTCCTTCACGAGCGGTCGCTTTTGTGAGGTGTCGGTGGACAAAGACCGGGTCGAGATCACCGCTGACCTGATCAGCGCGTTGCTGCGCGATCAGCATCCGGACCTCGCCGACTTGCCGCTCGCCCTGGGTGCGCTTGGTTGGGACAATCAGTTGTGGCGGCTCGGGGACGAGCTGACCGTGCGGCTGCCCTGGGCGACCGACGACGCTGACGAACTGCTTGCCAAGGAGCATGGCATACTGCCGGCCCTGGCCCCACGCCTTCCCATTCCCGTTCCCGTTCCGAAGAGATTGGGGCAGCCCTCAGCGCTTTTCCCGCGCATGTGGATCATAACCACCTGGGTTCCTGGTGAGCCCGCCGATCGCGTTCCCGCGACGAACGGCGTCGCAGCAGCCGATACCCTCGCGGCCTTCCTGTCGGCCCTTCATGAGCCTGCGCCAGCAAACGCTCCAGTCGGACGCCATGGACGAGGCGGGCCGCTTGCCGCTTGTGGCGGGGGCGTCGCCCATTTTCTGAAACTGGCCACCGATCGTGGGCTGATATCCAATCCGGACAAAATCCGCGATGTGTGGGAAGACGCATCGACCGCCCCCGGTTGGAGCGGCCCGGCCACCTGGATCCATGCTGACCTGCACGCCGCAAACGTGCTGACCGGGGATGGCAGCTTGTGCGGTGTGGTCGATTTCGGCGACCTTTGTGCAGGTGACCCTGCCTGCGACCTTGGTGCTGCCTGGCTGCTGCTGCCAGATGGCGCGATCAACCGATTCTATGGGGGATACCGCCCGGGCGCCGATGAGGCCACCAGGCGACGCGCTCGCGGCTGGGCGCTCCTGAAAGCGCTGGTCTGCCTGATCATCGGCGATGACGGAGTCCATGGCCGGCCGGGTGGCAAGGCGACATGGGCGCCGCCCGCCTTGGCTGCTCTTCATCGCCTGACCTGCACCGCCCTTTGACGGCAGCCTTGCTGACGCGCAGGCACGGACCCTCATCGATGGCGGCGGGAGCCTTTTGTTCGCCCGCCCCCCACCCCATCTGTCGGCGCTGGCCCAGGGGTGGCGGCCGCCGCCCAAAGGCGCTATCGAAGGCGCCGATTTCCGCCCATTCAGCGAAGACATCTGCCATGACCGCAGCGAAGACCGTCTATCCCGCCGCCGATCCCTCGCCTTCGTTCCCGAAGATCGAGGAAGCGATCGGCGCCTGGTGGAAGGAGAACCGGACTTTCGAGCGGTCGATCGAGCAGCGTCGCGAGGCGGGCGCCGGCGAGTTCGTCTTCTATGACGGCCCGCCCTTCGCCAACGGACTTCCCCATTACGGCCATCTCGTCACGGGCTTCGTGAAGGATCTCGTGCCGCGCTACCAGACCATGCGCGGCAAGGTGGTCGACCGCCGCTTCGGTTGGGACTGCCACGGCCTGCCGGCCGAGATGCAGTCCGAGAAGGAACTCGGCGTCTCCGGCCGGCTCGAGATCCTGAAATATGGCGTCGCGCGGTTCAACGAGCATTGCCGCACCTCGGTGCAGCAGTTCACGTCGGACTGGGAATATTACGTCACCCGCTCGGCGCGCTGGGTCGATTTCAAGAACGACTACAAGACGATGGACCTCTCCTTCATGGAGAGCGTCATGTGGGCGTTCAAGCAGCTCTACGACAAGGGCCTCATCTATGAGGGCTATCGCGTCGTACCCTATTCCTGGGCCGCGCAGACGCCGCTCTCCAATTTCGAGACCCGCCTCGACAATTCCTACCGCATGCGCCAGGACCCGGCGCTGACGGTCGGCTTCCTGCTCGATCCGCTCAAGGCCGACGAGGTGCCGACCCGGCTCGTCGCCTGGACGACGACGCCCTGGACGCTGCCGTCCAACATGGCGCTCGCGGTCGCGCCCGAGGCCGACTATGCCGTGCTCGAAAAGGCCGGCCATCGCGTCGTGCTCGGTGCGCCGCTCGTCGGCAATTATGCGAAGGAACTCGACGGCTATGTCGAGGTCGGCCAGCTGAAGGGCGCGGATCTCGTCGGCCGCAGCTACCGGCCGCTGTTCGATTTCTTCGAGAACCGCCGCCAGGAGGGCGCCTTCCGCGTCATCGCCGGCGACTTCATCGAGATGACCGACGGCACCGGCGTCGTCCATATCGCCCCCGCCTTCGGCGAGGACGACATGCGCGTCGGCCAGGAACTGGGCGTCCCGGTCGTCGATCCGGTCGATTTCGCCGGCAACTTCACCGGCGAGGTGCCGCCCTATGCCGGCATGAACGTCTTCGAGGCCAACAAGGAGATCATCCGCGACCTGAAGCATCAGGCCGGGGTGGTGCTGCGCCACGAGACCTATGACCACAACTATCCGCATTGCTGGCGCACCGACCAGCCGCTGATCTACAAGGCTCTGCGCTCCTGGTATGTGAAGGTCACCGCCTTCAAGGACCGGATGGTCGAGCTCAACCAGGGCATCACCTGGGTGCCGGACCACATCAAGGACGGCCTGTTCGGCAAGTGGCTGGAGAATGCACGCGACTGGAATATCGGCCGTAACCGCTTCTGGGGCTCGCCGATCCCGGTGTGGAAGTCGGACGATCCGAACTATCCGCGCATGGACGTCTATGGCTCGCTCGACGAGATCGAGCGGGACTTCGGCGTGCGCCCGCATGACCTGCACCGGCCCTATATCGACGACCTGACGCGCCCCAATCCGGACGATCCGACCGGCAAGTCCGTCATGCGCCGCGTCGAGGACGTGCTCGACTGCTGGTTCGAGAGTGGCTCGATGCCGTTCGCGCAGGTCCATTACCCGTTCGACAACAAAGACTGGTTCGAGAACCACTTCCCGGGCGACTTCATCGTCGAATATGTCGCGCAGACGCGCGGCTGGTTCTACACGCTGATGGTGATGTCGACGGCGCTGTTCGACCGCGCGCCGTTCCGCTCCTGCGTCTGCCACGGCGTCGTGCTCGACGAGAACAAGCAGAAGCTCTCGAAGCGGCTGAAGAACTATCCGGACCCGATCGACGTCTTCAACACCTATGGCGCCGACGCGCTCCGCTGGTATCTCGTTTCCTCGCCGCTCCTGTCCGGCGGCGATCTCGCGATGCCGAAGGACGGGCGCGCCATCGCCGAGACGGTGCGGCAGGTCATGCTGCCGATCTGGAACGCCTATTCCTTCTTCACGCTCTACGCCAATATCGACGGCCTGAAGGGCCGCATGGTGACGAGCGCCGAGGCGGAACTCGACCGCTATATCCTGGCGAAGACCGGCGACCTCATCCGCGGCATCGAGGCCGCGATGGAGAAGCTCGACCTCGCGGGCGCGACCAACGCGTTCCCGCCCTTCATCGAGGCGCTCAACAACTGGTTCATCCGCCGCTCGCGCGACCGGTTCTGGAAGGCCGAGAAGGACGCCGACAAGCAGGCGGCCTATGACACGCTCTACACCGTGCTCGTCACGATGTGCCGTGCGCTGGCGCCGTTCCTGCCCTTCCTGACCGAGCATATCCATCGCGCGCTGGTGGACGGGGAGAGCGTGCATCTCGCCGACTGGCCGGATGCGTCGGCGCTCGTCGCCGATGCCGAGCTCGTCGCGCGCATGGACATGGCGCGGTCGGTCGCCTCGGCGGCGGCCTCGCTCAGGACGGCGAAGAACCTCCGCACGCGTCTGCCGCTGAAGAGCCTCATCGTCGCTCATCCGCGCCATGACGTGCTGGAGCCGCTCGCCGCCGTCATCGCCGACGAGGTGAATGTCAAGGAGGTCAGCTTCGTCGACGATCCGTCCGCCTATGGCCGGCCCGTGCTGACGGCGAACCTTCCCGTCGTCGGCAAGCGGCTCGGCCCGGCGCTGAAGGGCGTGATCGCCGCTGCCAAGGCCGGCGAGTGGACGCTGTCCGGCGACACCGTCACGATCGCCGGCATGGTGCTCGCGGCGGGCGAGTATTTCCTGAAGTTCCAGGCCAATGAGGGCGTCGACGCGGCGCCTTTCGACGGCTCGGCCGGCGTCGTCGTGCTCGATACGCATGTCGACGCGGCGCTGGAGCGCGAGGGCATCGCGCGCGACTTCATCCGCCTCGTGCAGGTGGCGCGCAAGGATGCCGGTTTCCGCATCTCGGACCGCATCCATATCGAGGTGAAGGCGGCCAACGCCGCCTCGGCCGCGATCCTCGACCACCAGGACACGGTGAAATCGGAGACGCTGGCCGAGACGCTGCGCCCGACCGATGCGGTGCCGGAAGGCTATGTGTCAGAGACGGTGCTCGACGACCAGCCGATCGCGATCGGCGTCCGCCTCGCGCGCTGAACGGGCGGCCGGCGGAAAGTAAAAAGGGCGGCCACTGGGCCGCCCTTTTCGTATCAGCGCGCCGATCTCAGCGCGCAGCCTGCATCAGCGGATAGGCGCGGCGCACGGTTTCGGCGATGGCGGCGGCGGCGATCGCCTTGACGATGTCGCCCGGCACGAAGATCAGCGAGCCCTTGGCGGCGTCGAAGAGCGAGAGCTTCGCGACCATGGCAAGCCACGGGATGCCGATCAGATAGACGACGCCGATGCCGCCGATCACCGAGAAGACGAAGAACCAGACCGCGTTCATGCGCGGCCAGTTCCTCTCGGTGAGCCAGCCGGTGACAAAGGCGCCGACCGGCCAGGAGAGGATGAAGCCCGCCGTCGGCCCGAAGAACACCGAGAGGCCGCCGCGCCCGCCGGCGAGGAGAGGCAGGCCGAGCGCCACCAGCAGAACGAAGAGCAGGATGGCGAGGCCGCCGCGCTTGGCGCCGATCATGCAGCCGGCCAGCATCACCGCGAGCGTCGCGGCGGTGATCGGCACCGGCAGGAAGGCGACCTGGATCGGCGGCACGAGGTTGACGGCCGCCATCAGCGCCGCGAACAGCGCGATATAGACGATATCGCGGGTGGAAACGTCTCTGGTCATCTCGAATGTCCCCTTCATGGACGTGACGATCATTTGCCGGCATGCCGGCCGCGATTAAGTCTCGATGCCGCGCGCCTCGATGGCGTCGGCGAGATCGTCGGCCGCCTTCAGCGTGCGGATGACGAGCGGAACGACGAGCGCCAGGAGGTTGCGG
Source organism: Kaistia sp. (assembly GCA_963966455.1). Lineage (GTDB taxonomy): Bacteria > Pseudomonadota > Alphaproteobacteria > Rhizobiales > Kaistiaceae > Kaistia > Kaistia cartagenensis. The sequence goes on from CAWZZK010000091.1 coordinate 18,885, forward strand.
TCGAGCCCGCGTGCCGCCTGCGCCTCGCGGATTTGGCGATATTCCTCGGCGATGAGCGGGATGAAGCGGATGGCGAGCGCGATGGCGAGCCCGACCTTGGCCGGATTGACGCCGAGCGGCGCGAGCGGCCCCAGCAGCCGCTCGACCAGCGCCGCCATCTCGGAGACGGGCGTCGTCAGCGTCACGGCGCTGGCGAGGAGGATGAGCGAAGCGAAGCGCGCGACGGCGGCGATGCCCTCTTCCACCGAGCCGGCCAGCGCGTGAAAGACGAAGACGAAGCCGAGCAGCAGCGCCGGCCCGCGCAATTCGCGGATGAGTCGGGGGACTCCGAGCCCGGTCGAGAGATAGACCGCGAAGGCGACCGGCACCGAGGCGAGCGCGACGATGGTCGAGGGAACCGCGAACAGCGCGAGCGAGGCCGCCACCAGCGCCCCGAGCTTTACGCCCGCCGGGAGGCGGTGCAGCGCCGAGGCACCGGGCGCGTAGAGGCCGATGGTCATCGCATGCGCTCGCGGTAGAAGGGCAGCACCTCGGCCGGCGGGCCGTCGGCCGCGAGCCGTCCGTCTTCGATCATCAGCACGCGGTCGAAGCCGGTGATGAAGTCGAGGTCGTGCGTCACCACCACGGCCGGCTGCGGCAGCGCCGCCACGGCCTCGGCGAGGCGGTTGCGGTTGCGAAGGTCCAGCAGCGTCGTCGGCTCGTCCATGACGAGGAATGCCGGCTCCAGCACCAGCACGGCGGAGAGCGCGATCAGCTGCTTCTCGCCGCCGGAGAGCTGGTGCACGGGCCGGTCTCGGAGATGCGCGAGATCGTAGCGGGCGAGCGCCGCGTCGACGCGGGCGGCGATCTCCGCCTTGCCGAGCCCGCGCGGCTTGAGGCCGAAGGCGAGGTCCTCGGCGACGATCGGCATGACGATCTGGTGGTCGGGATTCTGGAAGACGAAGCCGACCTTGCGGCGGGCGGCCTTGGCGTCGCGCCGCGTGTCGATGCCGTCGACCAGCACGCGTCCGGCGCTCGGCACGACAAGGCCGTTCAGAAGGCGGGCGAAGGTGCTTTTGCCGGAGCCATTGGCGCCGACGACGCCGATGCGCCGCTCGGCCAGCGTCAGCGAGACATCCGCCAGAACCGGCCGGCCATCGAAGGCGTGGCTGACGCCATCCAGCACGATCATGCGTCTCGGGCGCCTCACACCGATGCTGCAATGCCGCATGCACTAGAGAAGGTTGGCCGGGGCGTCAATCGACGCTGGTCCTGCGGAAGGCGAAGGGCGCGCGCGGCGGCGTCCGAAGCCTCTTTCGCTGCGCCGCGTCATTGGCTACACCTTGCCTCATGACCCAGAACCTCGCCGCGCTCCTTCCCGTCCTCAAGGCCGCCCCCGTCGTCCCGGTGCTGATCATCGAGGACGCGAAGACGGCGGTGCCGCTCGCCCGCGCGCTGGTCGCCGGCGGGCTGACCGCGCTGGAGGTGACGCTGCGCACGGCGGCGGCGCTCGACTGCATCCGCGCCATCAAGGCCGAGGTCGAGGGCGCCAATGTCGGCGCCGGCACCATCCTCGACGCGAAGCAGTTCGACGCGGCGGTCGCAGCCGGATCGAGCTTCCTCGTCAGCCCCGGAGCGACACCGAGGCTCCTCGCCCATGCCAAGGGTTCGCCTGTGCCGCTGCTGCCGGGCATCGCTACGGCGAGCGAGGCGATGGCGCTGCTCGAGGAAGGTTATGGCGCGGCCAAGTTCTTCCCGGCCGAGCAGGCCGGCGGCGCGCCCTATCTGAAGGCGCTGTCCTCGCCGATCCCCGGCCTCGTCTTCTGCCCGACCGGCGGCGTCAGCCTCAAGAATGCGCCGACCTATCTCGGGCTGCCGAACGTCGTCTGCGTCGGCGGCTCGTGGGTTGCGCCGGCCGCCGCGGTCGCGGCGGGCGACTGGGCGGCGATCACCACGCTCGCCGCCGAGGCGGCGGCGCTGAAGGCCGCCTGAGGCCCGATCTCATTCCCCGTCCGGCTATCCTTGCGAGGGGCCGGTGCGCTGCCTACCTTGCGCTTGTCCGCCCATTCAGGCTGTGGACGTCCTTCGGGGAGAGGAGACGCGCATGATCGACGGCAAGAAGCTTCTGGACCAGTTCCTGGGCGCCGACAGCGGCCGCTCGGGCGTGCCGCGCGGCATGGGAACGCCGACCGGCGGCACCGGCTCGGGCGCCGGCGGCCTCGGCGATCTCCTCGGCGGGCTTGCCGGAAGCCGCGGCGGCCAGGGCGGCGGCGGTCCGGGCGGGCTCGGCGGCGTGCTCGGCCAGGTGACGGACTACGCCAAGAAGAACCCCGGAATGTCGACCGTGCTCGCCGGCGGCCTCGCCTCCGTGCTGCTCGGCGGCGGCGGCAAGGGCGTGAAGAAACTCGGCTCGAATGCGCTGACGCTGGGCGGTCTCGCCGCGCTCGGCACGCTCGCCTACAAGGCTTACCAGCAGTACCAGATCAACAATCCCGCCGCGCCGCCAGCCCCTCAGCCTGCCCCGCCGCAGGCCCAACTGCCGCCCGTGGTGACGCAGCAGACCGCGACCCCGGAGGATGCCAGCGCGCTCGCCGTGATCATCGCCATGGTCGCGGCCGCCAAGGCCGACGGCCATATCGACGACGAGGAGCGGCAGAAGATTCTCGGCAAGCTGTCGGAGAACGGGCTCTCCGCCGAGGAGCAGGCCTTCCTCGAAAAGGAGCTCGCGGCGCCGCTCGATTTCAACCGCGTCGTGTCGCTGGCGACGGGCCAGGAGCAGGCGATCCAGCTCTATGCCGCCTCGCTCCTCGCCATCACGCCGGACCACGCCGCCGAACGCGCCTATCTCGACATGCTCGCCGCCCGCCTCGGCATCGAGCCCGGCCTCAAGACCGCCATCGAGCAGACGGTGGCCAGCGCCGCGGCGTAGGGTCGGACCGGCAGTAGTAGCCGCCAAGCGGCGCTTGGCGGCGAACTTCCAGCCATTCAGCCTGCGATCGCGGAGCTGGAGCCAAAGGCGCTGTTCAGCTTCCGTCTCCGAGCGGCGAAGACGTCTGGCGATGTCGGTCGATCGGGCCAAGCGTCGTCGCTCCTTTCGTCCGGAAGGCCCTCACCCTAACCCTCTCCCAGGGGGAGAGGGGACAGGATGCGGCTTGTGTCGCCCCTCACCCCGCCTTGCCGTTCTTCGCCAGGAAGTCGCCGATGCGGGCGAGGGCTTTCAGGATGTTCTCGGTCGAATTGGCGTAGGAGAGGCGGATATAGCCTTCGCCATAGACGCCGAAATCGGGGCCGCCGATCGTGGCGACGCCGGCCTGTTCAAGCAGCGCCGAGGCGAGCGGCTTCGCCTTCCAGCCGGTCTTCGAGATGTTGGGGAAGGCGTAGAAGGCGCCCTTCGGCGTCGCGCAGCTCATGCCGGGCAGCTTGTTCGCTTCCTCGACGACGACGCGGCGGCGGCGGTCGAACTCGGCCACCATGGCGGCCACGGCGTCCTGCGGGCCGGTGAGCGCCGCAAGGCCGGCGAACTGGGCCGGGGCGTTGACGCAGGACCAGCAATTGACCGCCAGCTTGCGGATCTTGTCGATGAGCGCCGCCGGCCAGACCGAATAGCCCATGCGCCAGCCGGTCATGGCATAGGTCTTCGACCAGCCATCGAGCAGGATCACGCGGTCGCGGATCTCCGGATAGGACATGAGCGAGGTATGCGGCAGTCCGTCATAGGTCATCTGCCCGTAGATCTCGTCGGAGAGGATCGCGACATCCGGCCATTGCGCGAGGCCGGCGACCAGCTTGTCGATCTCGGCCTTCGGCGTGACGCCGCCGGTCGGGTTGGCGGGCGAGTTCAGGATGATGAGCCGCGTCGCCGGCGTGATGAGGGCGAGCGTCTCCTCGGCCGAGAAGGCGAAGCCGTTCTCCTCGCGGATCGGAACGGGGACCGGCCGCGCGCCGGTGAACTCGATCATGGAACGATAGATCGGGAAACCGGGATCGGGGTAGAGGATGTCGGCGCCCGGCTCGCCAAAGAGCAGGATCGCCGCGAACATCGTCACCTTGCCGCCGGGCACGATCGCGACATTGTCGGGCGAGACGGGCGCGCCGGTACGCTTCGTGACGTCGGCGGCGACCGCCTCGCGCAGCGGCAGGATGCCCGTCGCAGGCGTATAGCCGTGCTCGCCATCGCGCAGCGCTTTCACCGCCGCCTCGACGATATGGTCGGGGGTGCGGAAATCCGGCTGGCCGATGCCGAGATTGATGATGTCGCGGCC
>CAWZZK010000092.1:0-17828 GCA_963966455.1 Kaistia sp.
AGGCACGCGCCACGATGTTGAGCGCAAGCACTGTGAAGGTGATGAGAAGCGCGCCGGTCCAGGCCAGCTTCTGCCAGTCGGGATAGGGGCTGAGGGCGAACTGGAAGATCGTCACCGGCAGGCTCGACATCGGAGCGTTGAGATTGGTGCTCCAGAACTGGTTGTTGAGCGCAGTGAAGAGCAACGGCGCGGTCTCGCCCGAGACGCGGGCGATGGCAAGCAGGACGCCTGTGACAATACCGGACATGGCCGCGCGGTAGGCGACCTTCTGGATCATCACCGAACGCGGCAGGCCGAGCGCCGCCGTCGCCTCGCGCATCGTGTTGGGCACGAGGTTGAGCATGTCCTCGGTGGTGCGCACCACGACCGGAATGACGAGGATCGCGAGGGCGATCGAGCCGGCGATCGCCGAGAAGTGCCCCATCGGCGCGACGACCACCTCGTAGACGAAGAGACCGATGACGATCGAGGGCGCCGCCAGCAGGATGTCGTTGATGAAGCGTACGACATTGGTCAGCTGGTTGTGGCGGCCATATTCGGCCATGTAGGTCCCGGCGAAGATACCGATCGGCGTGCCGATGAGGACGCCGATCACCGTCATCACGAGCGAGCCCATGATGGCGTTGAGGAGGCCGCCGGCCGAGCCGGGCGGCGGTGTCATCTCGGTGAATACCTCGAGCGACAGACCAGCGAAGCCCTGCCACAGGAGCGCGAGGAGGATCAGCGCCAGCCAGACCAGACCGAAGATGGTCGCTGCAAAGGAAAGCGTGAGCAGAATGCCGTTACCGCGGCGGCGGCGGCGATAGAGCGCCTGCGCCTGAGGCGTGGAGACGGCGGAGTTGCCGAGCGTTGCCATGGCGGTCTCTCTCAGTTGCCGGCCTTGACGTTCATGCGCAGCAGAAGCAGCCGCGCCGCCGCCAGAACGATGAAGGTGATGACGAACAGGATGAGGCCGAGCGCGATCAGCGACGAAGTGTAGAGCTCGCCGACCGCCTCGGTGAATTCATTGGCGATCGAGGCGGAGATCGTCGTGCCGGGCGCCAGGATCGACGCCGAGATCTTGTGCGCGTTGCCGATGACGAAGGTCACCGCCATGGTCTCACCGAGCGCGCGGCCGAGGCCGAGCATGATGCCGCCGATCACGCCAACCCGCGAATAGGGCAGCACGACCTTGGTGACCACCTCGCCGGTCGTGCAGCCGAGGCCGTAGGTGGCCTCCTTGAGGACCGCGGGAACGGTGTCGAACACGTCGCGTGTGATCGAGGTGATGAAGGGCAGCACCATGATCGCGAGGATGATGCCGGCCGTGAGGACGCCGATGCCGTAGGGCGGCCCGGCGAAGAAATCCGACAGGAGCGGGATCGGTCCGAACACGGTGATCAGGAAGGGCTGCACCGTCGCCTGGAAGAAGGGGGCGAACACGAACAGGCCCCAGATGCCGTAGATGATCGACGGGATGCCGGCGAGCAGCTCGATGCAGACGCCGATCGGCCGCTTCAGCCAGGGCGGGCAGAGCTCGGTCAGGAAGATCGCGATGCCGATGCCGACCGGCACGGCGATCAGGAGCGCGATGATCGAGGTCACCACGGTGCCGTAGATCGGCGCCAAAGCACCGAACTTCTCCGTCACCGGATTCCAGCGCTGCGTGGTCAGGAAGTCGAGCCCGAAGGTCGACAAGGCGGGGATCGAACCCCAGATCAGCGAGATGATGACGCCACCGAGCAGGAGCAACACCGTGAGCGCCGCGCCGAAGGTGAGCCCGTGAAAAGTGCGATCGCCCATGCGCATCCGCGCAAGACGACCAAGCTTCTGGTTACCGATCTCAGCGCCTTGCACGCCGGCCATGACTGCGTCCGCCATCACGTTCTCCCGACCCTAGCCCGGGGTCTACGGTGTCAGAGGTTGGGGGAGAGGCGACGCCCCTCCCCCGCCTGGTGACGGATTACTTCGTCTCGACGTAGAGCGGCTTGCCGTCGGCGCCCATCACGTCCTTGGCCCAGGTCGCCTTGATGTTCGCGACGACCGAGTCCGGCAGCGGGATGTAGTGCAGCTCGTCGGCCATCTGGTCGCCCTTGGCATAGGCCCAGGAGAAGAACTTCAGGGCCTCGGCGGCGGCCGCGTCATCCTTGGGCTGCTTGGGGATCAGGATGAAGGTCGCGGCGGTGATCGGCCAGGACTTGGCACCGGGCTCGTTGGTCAGGATCACGTAGTAGCCGGGCGTGTTGGCCCAGTCGACGCTCTCCGCGGCGGCCGCGAAGTTCGGCACTTCGGGGGCGACCGTCTGGCCGTCCTTGTTGATCAGCTTGGCATAGGGAATGCCGTTCTGGGCGGCGAAGGCATATTCGACATAGCCGATCGAGCCGGCGGTCTGGGTGACGCCGGCGGCGACGCCTTCGTTGCCCTTGGCGCCGAGGCCGGTCGGCCATTCGACGGCGGTGGCGGCACCAACGTCATCGGCCCAGGACTGCGAGACCTGCGACAGATAGGTCGTGAAGACGAAGCTGGTGCCCGAGCCGTCCGAACGGTGCACGACGGCGATGGCGGTCGAGGGAAGCGCGAGGCTCGGATTGAGCTTCTTGATCGCCTCGTCGTCCCACTTGGTGATCTTGCCCTGGAAGATGTCGGCCAGCGTCTGGCCGTCGAGCACGAGCTCACCCGCCTTGATGCCCGGAACATTGATCACCGGCACGACGCCGCCGATCACGGTCGGGAACTGGACGAGGCCGTCCTTCTCGAGCTGCTCGGGCTTCAGCGGCGCGTCGGTAGCGCCGAAGGTGACCGTGCGGGCCTGGATCTGCTTGATGCCGCCACCCGAGCCGATCGACTGGTAGTTGAGGCCGTTGCCGGTCTCCTTCTTATAGGCATCCGCCCACTTGGCGTAGATCGGATAGGGGAAGGTCGCGCCGGCCCCCGAGATATCGACGGCGGCCGCCGGGCCGATGCCGAAAGCAGCGGCCGCGAGGCCGGCCGCAAGTGCGATGTTCGTGAGTTTCACTGACCATCTCCCTGATGGAGTCATTGTTCTGAGCCCGAGCGGTTACCGCACCGCAACAACCGGGCGCAGGCCGGACCCTAGAGTTCGCAGGTAATGGTTCTATGACAGGGCCAATACGCTTTTATGACAGCGCAAGCCTCTGCTATTTTTCAGCTTTTGGAGTTTTGCCGAAATCCGGCGCACGTCGTGGCGCGGGAAATTCGACACTGAACGCGGCCCCCGCTCCGGGCTGGCTCTCGATCACGAGGCGGGCGCGATGGCGGTTCAGGATATGCTTGACGATGGCGAGGCCGAGGCCGGTTCCGCGGGTCGATGCGCCGCCTTCGGACGCACGATAGAACCTCTCGGTGAGGCGGGGCAAGTGCTCGGCGGCGATGCCGGGACCGAAATCGCGCACCGTGGCGCGCGCGCCCTCCTCGCTTCCCGGCAAGCTCATCTCGACGACGACGCGACCGCCGGAGCGGCCATATTTGCAGGCGTTTTCGACGAGGTTCTGGAAGACCTGCACCAGTTCGTCGCGGTCGCCAGCAACCATCACCGGCCCATCCGGCAGCGCGCTTTCGATCACCACCTGCTGCTCGCGCGCCAGCGGCTCCATCGCGGCGATGACACCCGAAAGCACCGGCACCAGATCGACCGGCGCCTCGGGCCGCATATGCGCCTTCATCTCGATGCGCGACAGCGACAGGAGGTCGTCGATCAGCCGGCTCATGCGCGTCGCCTGCTCGTGCATGATGCAGAGGAAGCGCTGGCGCGCCGCCGCGTCGTCGCGGGCCGGCCCCTGCAGCGTCTCGATGAAGCCGGCAAGCGAAGCGAGCGGCGTGCGCAATTCGTGGCTGGCATTGGCGACGAAATCGACGCGGATCTTCTCGCTGCGCCGCTGCTCGGTCTTGTCGGAGAAGAGCAGGATGACGAAGCCGCCGCGGCCCTCGCCTTCGCGCTCGACGGGCGCGAACCAGGCGTCGTACCAGCGTTCGGTCGGCACGCGTTCGGCGAATTCCAGCCGCTCGGCCGGCCCGCCCGCCGCCACCCGCTCATATGCGGCGACGAGATCGGGCGCGCGCAGGCGGAAGGTGAGCGGATCGCCGGGCCGGATCGGAAAGGCGTTCTCGGCGAGGCGGTTCTGGTAGCGCACATAGCCGCGGCGATCGAGGATGATGCAGGGTTCCGGCAGCGCGTCGGCCATCCGCTTGAGGCTCGTCTCCGGCCACACCGAGGGCGGCGCGCGCTGCGCGAGCCGGCGGATCGACGGCCGGTCGGCCGGCAGGGCAGCGAGCGGCAGCGCCCCCAGCATCAGGAGGACCGAGAAGAAGACCAGAACCGCCGAGGTCAGCGTGACCGCATCGGTGAAGACGAGGAGCGCCAGGATGCCGGCGAGGCCGACCAGCAGCATGCGGCCGGCCGCGAGCCGGGCGAAGAACCCGCCCACGCTCGACTGCTTCGCTTCTGCCGCCTCGTCCGCCATTCCGCCTTCCAGACCGACCATCCGCCCACCGCGCGAGCGGCAAGCATCGCATGTGATGCGGGACAAACACGTGACGTCTGTGACAGAATCCGCGGCTTCGGAAAAGCCGGGAGGAAAAAGCGATGTCGAAGGGCGACCGGAAGAGCGGAAAGCGCAAGGAAGCCGGCAAAGAAAACGGCGCCGGCATCATCGACGCGCCTGCGCCGGAGATGGAAGGCGGCGGTGCGACCGCCCCCCATCCGCGCTCGGACACGCTGCCGCCGCAGCTGGAACCGACCGAGGATGCCGCGCCGATCGAGACGCCCCATGGCCGCTTCGATCTCGACGATCCCGTCCTGCCGGACTGGGTCGACAAGAAGGCGCTGAAATCCGGCGGCTATCCCTACGACAAGACGATGAAGAGCGAGGACTACGACAAGGAGCTGGAGACGCTCCAGATCGAACTCGTCAAACTGCAGCATCACGTGCAGACCGCCGGCCTCAAGCTGGTGCTCGTCTTCGAGGGCCGCGACGCGGCCGGCAAGGGCGGCGCGATCTTCGCCTTCCGCCAATATCTCAACCCGCGCCATGCCCGCGACGTCGCGCTGCCGAAGCCGACCGAGACCGAGGCCGGGCAATGGTATTTCCAGCGCTATGTGGCCGAGATGCCGACCGCAGGCGAGATCGTGACCTTCGACCGCTCCTGGTACAACCGGGCCGGCGTCGAGAAGGTCATGGGCTTCTGCACACCGGCCGAGCACAAGGCCTTCCTCAAGCAGGTGCCGCGCTTCGAGGGCCTGCTCGTCGAGTCCGGCCTTATTCTGTTCAAGTTCTGGCTCGATATCGGACGCGAGACGCAGATGAAGCGCTTCCACGAGCGGCGCCACAATCCGCTGAAGATCTGGAAGCTGTCACCGATCGATTATGCCGCGCTGGACCGCTGGGACGACTACACGAAGGCCCGCGACGAGATGCTGGACGCCTGCCATGCCGAGCACGCGCCCTGGACCGTCGTGCTCGCCAACGACAAGCGCCGCGCCCGCCTCGCCATTATCCGCCAGGTGCTCGAGAGCGTCGATTATCCCGGCCGCGACACCAAGGTCGTCGACAAGCCCGACCCGCGCATTCTCGGCCTCGGACCGTCGATCCTCTCCCGGAAATGACGGCGGCGGCGGGCTGGTCCGACCGGCTCGCCACGAAGGCGCGGATCAAATAGGGTCCGCGGTCGAATCATGACCCATCTCGAAACCGTTCTTCGGCGCGCGGTCGCCGGCCTCGACCCATCGGACCGCGAAGGACGCCGCCGCGCCTTCGGCGATGTTCGCGCCCAGATGATGCGGCTGCTCGCGGTCTACGAGCCGCCGCTCAGCGCCGACGAGATCGAGGGCAAGATCGACGAGCTGGACACGATCATCCGCCGTCTGGAAGCGGAGTACGCGCCGCCGCCCGCGGCCGCGCCTGAGCCGGAAGCCCCCGCCCCTTCCGACTTCTCGGACGAGTACGAGGCCGGCGAGGAGGATGTCGTCCTCGATGAGCCCGATGAGGGTCCCTTCGATCTCGACGACGGCGAAGTCCTGGATGGCGAAGAACCGGTCGAGGAGCCGCCGCCCGCCACGCGGGCCTCGGTGATCGCCCGGATCGCAGCGGTCGGGCTGGCGCTCGTCATCATCGCGGCCGGCGCCGGCTTCCTCGTCTATCTCGCCAGCGAACCATCGCGGCAGCAGACGGCCGAAGCGCCGCCGGCAACCTCTCCCGAGCCCCAGGCGAGCGAACCCGTGACGCCCGCCGACACTGCGCCGCCGCAATCACCGACGCCCGAGCCGAGCGCTTCGCCCGCCAGCGAACCGGCGACGGCTGTGGCTCCTGCCCCCGTCGAGACGCCGACCGCTGCGGCGCCGCCGGAGCCGACGCCGGCCGAGCCCGCCGGCGAGGGCACCGCCCCGGCTCCATCGACCGCGCCGGCCTCGACCCCTTCCCCCACGCCGGCGCCGCCGCCATCCGGCCCGGTCGCGGAGAGCCTGATCCTGTTCGACGGCAGCGATCCCGGCATGTTCCGCAGCACGGCCGACAATCCCGTGCGCTTCGACGGCTACCCGAATGGCGGCACGGTGCGCATTTCCTCCTCCGCCAACTCCAACGGCGCGCGGCTTCGGGTCGGCCCCGGCGTCTATCAGCGGATCGCCGGCCGGCATGTGCGCATTCTCGTCGTCGCCCGCGCGGCCCCCGACGATCCGGCGGATGCGCTGCGCTTCGCCTATCAGAACGGCCGTCGCCTCAGCCCGTGGTCCGACCAGAAGCTCTCGGACGACTTCCAGACGCTGGTGCTCGACTGGACCGTTCCCGCCCAGCGCACCGGCTCGGAGGGCGATTCGCTGCTGATCGAGCCCGGCATTCCCGGCGACGGGACCGCGGCCGATATCCGTTCGGTGACCATCGACGTCCTGCCCTGACGGGGATCAGGTCGCGCTCGGCTCCATCTCCGGCCTGAACGCGACGACCGCGGCTCGCCCGCCACGTTTGCCGCGATAGAGTGCTATGTCGGCCGCCCGCATCAGGCTGCCGACATCCCCGGCATCGTCGGGCATGAAGGCGAAGCCGATCGTCGCCGTCGGCTGCAGGCTGCCGCCTCCGGCCAGCATTTGCGAACCCTCATTGAGGACTGTGCCGACCGCCTCGAACAGCCGGCACGCGGCGCGGCGGTCCGCCGCGTCGCGGATCAGGATCGCGAACTCGTCGCCGCCCAGCCGGCCAACCAGGCCCGCCTCGCCGACCGCCGCATGAATGCGCGAGGCCGCCTCGACGAGGACGCCATCGCCGGTGAGATGGCCGAGATTGTCGTTGATCTGCTTGAAGAGATCGATGTCGATGATGGCGAGCGCGAGCACGCCGCCGCCGCGCTGCTCGACGGCCGCGGTTAGCGCGTCGATGAAATGGCCGCGATTGGGAATGCCGGTCAGGCTGTCGATATGGGCGAGCCGCCAGAGCGCCGCCTCGGCGCGCTTGCGCTCGGTCACGTCGACGATCATCTCGATGTCGAAGTCGCGACCGTCCGCCACGAAACGCTGCGCAGAAATGAGCGTCGAGAGGATCGCGCCGTCGGCGCGGCGAATCTCGACCTCTTCCAGCTCGTAACGGCCAACCGTCGCAAGGAGCCGCCGCCGCCGCGCGCGCCGTGCATCGTCGATGATGGCGCCGGCCATCTGCATCGTCTGGCCGAGGAGTTCGTCACGGCTGCGGCCGACGAGCTGCAGATAGGCGTCGTTGACCTTCACATAGCATGACGCCTGGTCGTCGGTCGTCGACACGCAGATGGCCATCGGGCTGAACTCGAACAGCCCGTGCAGCAACGTATTGAACAGGCCTTCCTCGATCGGGTCCGTTCGGTCTCTGTCGTCCATGCCAGCCCCGCTGTCGCCAAATGGTTAGCATGGCGGCCGTCGGGGATGAAGTTAAGGAAAGCTGAACGCGCCGCTCAGCGCGGTACGATGCCCTGCGCGACGAGATAGGCGATGACGCGCTCGGCCTGCGCTTCGGCGTCGCCATCCTCGGCGGAAAGCCGCAATTCGGGGCTCTCCGGCCGCTCATAGGGGCTGTCGATGCCGGTGAAATTGCGGATCTTGCCCTCGCGCGCCTTCTTGTAGAGCCCCTTCGGATCCCGGGCCTCGGCCGTCTCCAGCGGCGTGTCGACGAAGATCTCGACGAATTCCCCGGCCTCGACGAGATCGCGCGCCAGCTGCCGTTCCGAGCGGAAGGGCGAGATGAAGGAGGCGAGCACGATGAGGCCGGCATCGACGAAGAGCTTCGCCGTCTCCGCCACGCGGCGGATGTTCTCCACGCGGTCGGCATCGGTGAAGCCGAGGTCGCGGTTGAGGCCGTGGCGGACATTGTCGCCGTCGAGCAGATAGGTGTGCCGCCCGGAAAGATGCAGCTTCTGCTCGACGAGGTTGGCGATGGTCGACTTGCCGGCGCCCGAAAGGCCGGTGAACCAGAGCACGGCCGGCTTCTGGCCCTTGGCGCCGGCGCGCGACGCCTTGTCGACGGTGAGAGCCTGGCGGTGGATGTTGGTCGCGCGTCGAAGGCCGAAGCGGATCAGCCCCGCCGCAACCGTCTGGTTGGTGAAGCGATCGATGAGAATGAAGGCGCCGGTGGTGCGGTTGTCGTCATAGGCGTCGAAGGCGATCGGCTCGGCGGTCGAGAGATTGGCGAAGCCGATATCGTTGAGCGCCAGCGTCTTGGCGGCGAGCGGCTTCAGCGTGTCCATCTCGACGCGGTGCTTCAGTTCCGTCACCGCGGCGCCGATGGTGCGGGTGCCGATCTTCATGAGATAGGGCCGCCCGGGCAGCATCGGCTCGTCGGCCATCCAGATGAGATGGGCCGCGAACTGGTCGGCGACCTCGGGCCGCGCATCGGCCGGAACCAGGAGATCGCCGCGCGACACGTCGATCTCGCGGTCGAGCGTCAGCGTCACCGCGTCCTCCGCCTCCGCGCTCGTGAGATCGCCGTCATGGGTGACGATCCGCTCGACGCGCGCCGCCTGGCCGGTCCGTGCGACGACGACCTCGTCGCCGGTCCTGACCGAACCAGCGGCGATCGTGCCGGCATAGCCGCGGAATGTGAGATCGGGCCGGTTCACCCATTGCACCGGGAAGCGCAGCGGCCTTTCGGCCGCGCCATCGGCGGCGAGCTCGACATTTTCGAGATGCTCGATCAGCGTCGGGCCGCGATACCAGGGCATCGCCGGGCTCTGGCCGCTGACATTGTCGCCGAAGCGGGCCGAGATCGGGATCGCGACGCGGCTCGAAAAGGCGTAGTTGCCGGCATCGGCATCGAAGGCTGCGACGATCGCGTCATAGACGGCGCGGTCATAGCCGACGAGATCGATCTTGTTGATGGCGAGCAAGACATGGCGGATGCCGAGCAGCGAGGCGATCGTCGCGTGGCGGCGCGTCTGCGGCAGGATGCCCTTGCGCGCATCGATCAACAGCACGGCGAGATCGGCGGTCGAGGCGCCGGTCGCCATGTTGCGCGTGTACTGCTCGTGGCCTGGCGTATCGGCGACGATGAACTTGCGCTTCTCGGTGGCGAAAAAGCGATAGGCGACGTCGATGGTGATGCCCTGCTCGCGCTCGGCCTCGAGCCCGTCGACGAGAAGCGCGAGATCTATGTCGTCGCCGACCGTGCCGAAGCGGCGCGAGTCCTTTTCCAGCGCGGCGATCTGGTCCTCGAAGAGGCGCTTGGAATCATAGAGCAGCCGCCCGATCAGGGTCGACTTGCCGTCGTCGACGCTGCCGCAGGTGATGAAGCGCAGGAGGCTCTTGTCGGCATCGCCGAGCGCGAGGCTGCGCGCGGAGCGGACCGCCTCCGGCGCGAGGGTGAGCGGCTCGGCCATCAGAAATATCCCTCGCGCTTCTTCTTTTCCATCGAGCCGGATTCGTCATGGTCGATCAGGCGGCCCTGCCGCTCCGACGTCGTGGCGAGCAGCATCTCGGCGACGATGTCCTCGACGGTCACGGCCTCGGATTCGACGGCGGCGGTCAGCGGGTAACAGCCGAGCGTGCGGAAGCGGACCCGCTTCTTCTGCGGCACCTCGCCCGGCAACAGGCGCATGCGCGCATCGTCGGCCATGATGAGCTGGCCGGAGCGCGTGACGACCGGCCGCTCGGCGGAGAGATAGAGCGGCACGATCGGGATGTTCTCGGCGAGGATGTATTCCCAGATGTCGAGCTCGGTCCAGTTCGACAGCGGGAACACGCGGATCGATTCACCGGGCGCGATACGGGTGTTGTAGAGCGACCAGAGTTCGGGGCGCTGGTTCTTCGGGTCCCAGCCATGGCTGCCGGTGCGGAAGGAGAACACGCGCTCCTTGGCGCGGCTCTTCTCCTCGTCGCGCCGCGCGCCGCCGAAGGCCGCGTCATAGCCGCCGGTCCCGAGCGCCTGCTTCAGCGCCTCGGTCTTCATGACCTGCGTATAATTCGACGAGCCGTGATCGAAGGGATTGATCCCCGCCGCGCGGCCCTCCTCGTTGGTATGAACGAGAAGATCGAGCCCGAGCCGCCGCGCCGTCTCGTCGCGGAAGCTGATCATCTCGCGGAACTTCCACGTCGTATCGATGTGCAACAGTGGAAAGGGCGGCCGCGCAGGATGAAACGCCTTCATCGCCAGATGCAGCATGACCGACGAATCCTTGCCGATCGAATAGAGCATCACCGGCTTGGTGAAATTCGCCACCACCTCGCGCATGATGAAGATGGCCTCGGCTTCGAGGCGGCGAAGATGCGGCTTGAGCGGGGACGACATGAGGCGGGCTCCTTGCGAGAAGAAAACTAGTCTTCGCAGGAGGTCGCTCTCAAGCACGGGCGTCGCGTTTATCGGCCGGATCGCCACGCCGCTTGGCGCCGCGAGGCGTTTCGGTGGAACCCGATTTCCACTAACTCGACGAACTTGATCGTCTTAGGCCTTGCCCGCGCCCCGGGCGAGGAACCAGGGATTGGCATAGGCGGCCGTGCCAACGCCGCCCTTCGGCCCATAGGCGAGCGGCCGGCCATCCAAATCGGTGACCATGCCGCCGGCCGCCCGCAGCACGGCGTCGCCGGCCGCGGTGTCCCACTGCATGGTCGGGCCGAGGCGCGGATAGAGATCGGCCTCGCCCGCCGCCATCAGGCAGAACTTCAGAGACGACCCGGCCGAGACGATCGACGCGCCGGGATGGCCGGCGATGAAGGCGTCGGTCTCGGGCGTCCGATGCGAGCGGCTGGCGATGATGCGCGGCGAGCCGTCGCCCGCGGGCACCGCCTCGATGGCGGTGCGGCCAGTGATCCGCCCCTCCTCGAGCGTCAGCATCGCGGCACCCACCCCAACCACGCCGACAAAGAGGCGCGCGCGCGCTGGCGCCAGGACGAGGCCGAGGACGGGCACACCACCGCGCACCAGCGCGACATTCACCGTGAAGTCGCCGTTGCGCTTGATGAACTCGCGCGTTCCGTCGACCGGATCGACGAGGAAGAACGCATCCGCGACGTCGGGAATGATGCCGGCCGCGCAGGACTCCTCGGCGACGACCGGAATATCGGGCGCGAGGCGGGCGAGATCAGCGAGGATGATCGCCTCGGCTCGCTTGTCGGCCTCGGTCACGGGCGAGGTGTCGTCTTTGGTCTCGACGGCGAAATCGCGCCGATAGATCTCCATCACGGCGGCGCCCGCCGCGAGCACGGTCGGCACGAGCGCCTCGGCAAGCGCGGCGTCTGCGCGGGTCGCATCTGTCATCTGCTTCATCCTGACCGAGTTTGCCGCCCGGCGGCGCGGCTGCTACTAGCCCGGCTTGCTTCGCCAGCACAAGCCACGAGGGAGAGAGCGTGGGCTTCATCCATGATGCATCAGCGCCCCCGGCGCCTTCCGCCCCCTCCGCCCTTCGGAAGCGCGAAACGCTCGGATTCGCGCTCGCTGCCTTCCTGCTTTCGTTCGCCGTCCGGGTGCCGACGCTCGGCCGGCAGTCGCTCTGGTATGACGAAATCCTGACCGCGAATGTCGTCGCCGGAGGCTGGAGCGATCTTGTCGCCAACAGGCTGAGCCGCGGCCATTTCCCCACTTATTTCATGCTGGTGAAGGCGCTCGGCCTCGGCGGCGCTTCCGAGGCAATGCTCCGTCTTCCCTCCGCCTTGTTCATGAGCCTGGCGGCGGCGGTCATGACAGTGCTCGCGCTCAGGCTCGGCCGCAGGATCGGCGCCCTCGCGACGCTGCTTCTCTTCGCCTTCATGCCGGCGCTCGTCTATTACGGCCAGGAAGCCCGGCCCTATGCGATGCTGCTCTTCTTCCTCGCCATCGCCACTACCGCGCTCGTCCTGCTCGTTCGCGGCGCGGGTGAACCCGAACGACCAGCGATAGCGGCAACGATCGGCACCGTCGGCGCGGCACTGACGATTCCAGCCGGCATCGCTTCGGTGCTGATCATGCATCTCTCGCTGATCTTCTCGGGCGGCCTCCGCCTGCCGTCTCGCTTCCGAAGACTGCTGATAGTGCATGTGGCCGTGACCTGGATCGTCATCGGCCTCGCCGCGCTGACTCTCGTCCAGGCGGTACGGACGATTTCCGGCGAGCCGGGCGGGCTGATGAAATGGCAATACGCGGCGGGACCTTTGGCCCGCATCGCGGAAGCCTGGGGCGAGACCTATGGCTTCAAGGTCAATAGCGATGTCGACCGCTTCCTCTTTCGCGGATGGGAAGTGGGACCCTCGCTGGTCTTCTGCGCACTCGTCTTCGCTGCAATCGTCATCCGACGCCGCGATCCGGCCATCCGCCTTCTCGCCGGCAGCGCCATCGGCACGCCGCTCGTCTTCCTCGTGCTCGGCATCTTCACGGCGACCTCGGGCCGCTACATGCTCGGCATGCTGCCGCCAGCGATCGTCCTTGCCGGCGTCGGAGCAGCGGAACTGCTCGGCCGGCCGAAACTCCGCCTGCCGGCGGCCTTGGCGCTCGGCGCCGCGTTGCTGATGCTCGGCCTGCAGGCGCTCGACGCGACACAGTCCGACGCGCGCTTCGATTGGCGGTCGGTCGGACGCTTCATGGCTGAGAACGACGTCCGGGATGTGGAGGTTTTGACCAACAACGGCGTCGCGCCGGTATCGGTCGGCTACTACCTGCCGTCCGGCTCCGAAATCCGCTGGCGCGTCGCCCGGCCGCCTTTCCAGGCCATCGACGATCTCTGGCAATGGGCACGAGAGAGCGACACGGCGTGGCTGCTGCTCTTCTTCCGCGGCAGCCAGGTCCCGGACGAGGTCGTGGCCGGGCGGACAGTGTGCCGCTTCCCCTTTGGCCTCGCCGATCTGGTGATCCTGACGCCAGATCCGACGACCCTGCCGGCGCCGCTGAGGGGCTGCGCCGGCAGCTGACGGCCGATCAGGCGGCGATGCCGCCCGCGTCCGGATCGGCGAAGCTCTCGCCGAGCGCCTCGGCGACGGCGCGGTGGGTAATGCGGCCGCGATGGACGTTGAGCCCGTTGCGGAGATGCGGATCGCGGGCGAGCGCGGCGAGGCCCTCGCCGGCCAGCGCGAGCCCGAAGGGCAGCGTCGCATGGTTGAGCGCATGGCTCGAGGTGAGCGCGACGGCGCCGGGCATGTTGGCGACGCAGTAATGGATCACGCCGTCGACGACATAGGTCGGATCGGCATGCGTGGTCGCATGCGAGGTCTCGAAGCACCCGCCCTGGTCGATCGCGACATCGACCATCACGGCGCCGCGCTTCATCTTGCCGAGCATGGCGCGGCTGACGAGCTTCGGCGCCGCCGCGCCGGGAATGAGCACCGCGCCGATGACGGCATCGGCGGCCAGCACCTCGCTCTCGAGCGCATCGATGGTCGAATAGCGGGTGCGCACCCGGCCGGCGAAGAGCTCGTCGAGCTCGCGCAGCCGCGGCACCGAGCGGTCGAGCACCGTGACTTCGGCGCCGAGGCCGGCCGCCATGCGCGCCGCATGCATGCCGACGACGCCGCCGCCGATGACCACGACCTTGGCCGGGGCCACGCCCGGCACGCCGCCGAGCAGGATGCCGCGCCCGCCATTCGGCTTCTGCAGCGCCGTCGCCGCGGCCTGGATCGACAGGCGGCCGGCGACCTCGCTCATCGGCGCCAGCAGCGGCAGCCCGCCATGCGCGTCGGTCACGGTCTCATAGGCGACGGCGGTGACGCCCGAGTCCATCAGCCCGCGCGCCTGCGCCGGATCGGGCGCGAGATGCAGATAGGTGAAGAGGATCTGGCCCGGCCGGAACTGCGTCCATTCGGACGGCTGCGGCTCCTTGACCTTCACGATCATGCCGGCCTTGGCGAAGACCTCGGCGGCGCTCGCCGCGATGGTCGCACCGGCCGCGACATAGGCCGCGTCATCGGCATCGATGCCGAGCCCGGCGCCGGTCTCGACCAGCACCTCGTGCCCGCGCGCCACATATTCGCGCACGGCGGCCGGCGTCAGGCCGACCCGGAACTCGTTGTTCTTGATTTCCCTCGGAACGCCGACCAGCATGATGACTGTTTCCCTGCAGCGACTTTTTGGATGCAGCACGATATCGCCGCCTCAGCGCGATTTTCGTGCTTTTCCATGCTTCCTTCCGGGTCTCGGCGCACATAATCTCTGAGGGAGACGATCGGGGCGCATGAATCATGCAGATCGACGAATTCGACCGCCGGATGCTCGCGGCGCTCGCCCGGGACGGCCGCCTGACGGCGGTCGAGCTCGCCGAACGGATCGCGCTTTCACCCTCCGCCGCGACGCGCCGTCTGCAGCGGCTGGAGGCGGAAGGGATCATCACCGGCTACCGCGCCGTGCTCGATCCGAACGCGCTCGGCCTCGGCATCACGGCCTTTGTCGAGATCTCGCTCGACCGCCAGAACGACGAGGCGCTGAAGGCCTTCGAGGCGGCGGCGCGCAAATGCCCCAACATCCTCTCGCTGCATCTGATGTCGGGATCGAGCGATTATCTCGTGAGGATCGTCGCCCGCGACCTGCCGGATTTCGAGCGGCTGCACGCCAATGTGCTCGGCCATCTGCCGGGTGTCGCCCGCATCGAATCGAAATTCGCCCTCCGCGAGGCGATCGAGCGCCCGCTGGTGCCGATCGGCTAGGGCTCTTTAGTGTTGGCGCATTTTCCTCACGCAAACCGGTACCCGCTTCGCTCGAAAATGCTTTAGGGCAGCGCCCGGATCAGCTCCAGCCCAAGGCGCTGCACAGGCGTGCCGGCGCGGTTGGCGGCGATGAAGATCGTGGTGTCGCTGGCAGGGTCGACGACCAGCACGGTGTTGAACCCGGCCGTGCCGCCATCCTTGTAGGCCGCGCCCGCGCCGTCATCGGCGATGGCCCAGGCAAGGCCCTGCGCGGCGCGCATGACACGCGGCTTGTAGATCGGCTGCATCGCCTCGGCGAGCGCCTTGCCGAGCGCCGGCGGGACGGGCCCGGCCTCCGTCGTGGCATGACCGAGCGCCGCCTCGCCGAAGCGGAGCATATCGGCCGGCGTCGAGCGCAGCGCGCCGGCCGCGTACCAGGCATAGAACGGCCAGTCCGGCGCGCGCTCGCCATTGCGCGTCCAGCCATGCACGACCCGTGCGCGGCGCTCCGGACCCGGGCGCGCCATCGTATCCGTCATGCCGAGCGGGATGGTGATCGCCTCCGCGATCTGCCGCTCCCAGTCCATGCCGTTGGCGCGGGCGAGGATCGGGCCGAGCAGGCCGACGCTGGCATTCGAATAGAAATAGGGCGCCGGCAGGCCGCAATCCGGCTCCTCGCCCGGCGTCCAGCGCGACAGCCAGCCGAGATAGTCCGCCGTCGTATAGGTCTCGATGCCGCGATCGCGCAGCTCGCGCGGCACGCCGCCGGGGAGCAGCGGCATGCCGGAACGGAAATCGGCGAGCTGGCGCAGCGTGATCCGCGCCGTGCACGGCCGGAGATCGGCATCGGGCAGCGCCGCGCGGAGCGGCGTGTCCAGCGACAGCGTGCCGGCATCGACGCTCTGCTGCAGCAGCGCCGTCGTGAACACCTTGGTAATGGAGCCGATCTCGACGATGCTGTCGCGCCCGAGCGGCTCGGCGCCCGTGCCGCTATAGCCGAAATAATGCAGGACGCCGCGCCGGCTGACGGCGACCATCGCGCGCGGCACAGCCTCCTCCGCGAAGAACGGCTGCGCGATGCCGTCAACCGCCGTCCGCAGTGGATTTTCCTCCTGCGCCCGCGCGGGAGGCGGACTGGCGAGCATCAGGAGGACAGAGAGGCCGAAAAGAAGCTTGATGGGATGGGCATGCGGCATCGGACGCATCTCCGCGAGAGCCCCGACAGTAAGGTGCCTCGGCCTCGGCGCGCAATGGTCGCGGCCGTCCTGCCCGGCTCGACGCCGAAGCGCGCGTCATGCCAAGCTCGCTGCTCGGAATCGGGGACATCGAAGCATGGTGATGGCGGGTTCGGCAGGCGTGCGTTCGGCGCGGGCTTATGACGTCGTGATCGTCGGCGGCGCCGTGCATGGCGCCTCGGCGGCCTATCACCTCGCCGCGCATCCGGGATTTTCGGGCCGCGTCCTGCTCGTCGAGAAGGATCCGACCTTCGCTTTCGCGGCGAGCGCGCTGTCCGCCGCCTCGATCCGCCAGCAATTCTCGGACCCGACCAATATCGCGATCTCGCTCTATGGCATCGAGTTCCTGCGATCGATCGGGGAGACGCTCGCGGTCGGCAACGAGCGGCCCTCGATCAGCCTCGTCGAGGGCGGCTATCTCTTTCTCGCCACCGAAGCCGGACTTCCGGTCATCACCGAGAACCACGCGCTGCAGGCCTCGCTCGGCGCCGATATCGCGCTGTTCTCGCCGGACGAGATCGGCGAGCGCTTCCCCTATCTGGAACTGGACGACATCGCCGCGGCCGGCTTCGGCGCCACCGGCGAGGGCTGGTTCGACGGCTACGGACTGATGCAGGCGCTGCGCGCCAAGGCGAAGGCGCTCGGCATCGAGACGCTGTCGGCCGAAGTCGCGGAGATCCGCCGCGACAAGGACCGCGCGACCGGCGTCCGCCTCGCCGACGGCACGATGATCGAGGCCGGCTGCGTGATCGTCGCCGCCGGCACCGGCACGCGCGACCTCCTCGCGCCGCTCGGCATCCCCTTGCCCGTCGCAGCGAAGAAGCGCTGCATCTTCACATTCTCATGCCGCGACCGCCTGCCGGGCTTCCCGATGCTGATCGACCCGTCCGGCGTCTATTGCCGGCCGGAAGGCGAACTCTTCCTCACCGGCACCGCGCCGCCTGAGGACGCCGATGGCGACGCGACGGATTTCGAGGTCGACTGGGATCTCTTCGAGGAGGTGATCTGGCCGGTGCTCGCTGCGCGCGTGCCGGCCTTCGAGGCGATCCGCCCGGCGCGCGCCTGGGCCGGCCATTACGACATGAACCTCTTCGACCACAACGCGATCATCGGCCGCCTGCCGCCCTACGACAATCTCCTCGTCGCCAACGGCTTCTCAGGCCACGGCCTGCAGCAGGCGCCCGCCGTCGGCCGCGGCCTCGCCGAACTCGCCATCGACGGGCACTATACGAGCCTCGACCTCTCGCCGCTCGGCTATGAACGCATTCTGGAAGGCCGGCCGATGATCGAGAAGAACATCGTCTGATATTGCGGGATCGCGTCGAGCGGATTATATCCGCCTCAGGGTCAGCAGTTCACCCAGGCGTCACCGTCCCCGCGAGGGGGAGCTAAACCTGCCGCGATTGAAGATTGCGATGCCAGCCCTCGTGCCGGGTCGAAGACGGTGACCACGACAATCCCCCTTGGATCGGCACAATGAGGATTGGTCATGACCCGAATTCCCATTGCGCTCCCTATCGGCGATCTTTCGACCTTCGCGAAGTCGCTCAGAAAGCAAATCCAGA
>CAWZZK010000093.1:0-3993 GCA_963966455.1 Kaistia sp.
GATCATGGCTCCCCGTGATCACCGGGCGGATGGCCGGAAGAGCTGTCAAGGCGATCCTCGGCGGTGCCATCGCGCTCGGCCTCGTCTGGCTCATCGCCGGCCATTTCGGCGCCGACGATGTCGGCAACGATCCGGCCACCACGACCTGGTTCACCGACGGGATCTCGTCCGAATTGCGCGAGGCCAATGCCGCACTGGCCGCGACGCCGCCTGATGTGGCCGGTGCCCGGCGCCTGGCGACCGAGGCATTGGCCGAGAGCCCGTTGAATATTCGGCCGCTTTCGGTTCTTGCCCGCGCGGCGACGGCCGATCAGGACACCGCCAAGGAGGCCGAGTTCCGGGGCCTCATCGCCGAGCGGACCTTGCGCGATTTCCCGACGCTGCTCTGGCAATTCGAACAGCAGGCGAACCGGCAGGATTATGCGGCGATGATGGAGACGGCCGACGCTATCCTGAGGCAGAACATGGCCGTCCCCGGGGCGCTTTATGTGATGAACCGGATGACGGCTCTCATGACGGACGAGAAAGCACGCGGGCCGATGGCCGCGAAGCTCTCGACGCCCTCGACCTGGCGCCGGACCTTCCTCGACACGGCCGCGAGTAAGGGCGACATCGACGCATTTCCCGAGCTCATGGCGTTGATTCAGCCGGATAATCCGATCCGGATCGGCAGCAGCTGGAACCTTTATTTCAACCGGTTGATCCCGAACGGTGCCAGCCGGATGGCCTATGCGGTCTGGGTCGGTCTCATCGATCTCGACCCGGCCGGCTCGCTGGGGCTGCTCTACAATGGCGGCTTCGAGCAGAACGCGACCGGGCTGCCCTTCGACTGGACGATCACGCCGGCGCGCGGCATGGAGATCGTCCGCGACACCGAGATCCATGCAGGCGGCGGGGCGTCGCTCAGAGTCACGTTCGGCGGCGGCGAGACAAATTTCAACAATCTTCAACAGACTCTGATTCTCGACCCGGGCCGCTACCGATTCTCGGGGCAGGTGCGGATGGACGACCTGCGCAACGCGCGCGGAATGCGCCTTGCGCTCTACTGCTACAGGCCGGGACCGGGTCTGCTGGCCCAGTCGCCGCTCTTCTCGGGCACGAGCGACTGGAAGCGATTCTCTGTCGACTTCGAAGTGCCGCCGCAGTTTTGCGATTACCAGACTTTGCGGTTCGAACTACCTGCCCGAAGCAATATCGAGAAGCGGATCGAGGGCTCTATCTGGCTCGATGATCTGGAGATCATCCCGGCGCCGTCCGCAGATGCTGCGGCGGGACAGTCGGCAGGTGGTTAGGGTTGCGTTATTTTGGTCACTGAGGGAGCGAGAGCAAGTTCTGGCCGTCCCAATCCGGTGCAACCACCTTGTTCTCGCACATGCGAGATGCTAGTGATTATGGTGTGAATGGGGCACTGCGGGGCGGTTTGACCGTTGGGCCAGGTTACGAAGGAGGTTCAGATGGTACGTGTCGCTCTGGCGTCGGCTTTGGCCTTCGCTATGGCGGTGGGCACGGCAGTTGCCGGTCCCGTCGCGACGCTTTCGGACATCTCTGGCTCTGTCCTCGTGGACAGCGGCAAGGGTTTCCAGAAGGTTTCTTCGGCTGCTGAGGTTCAGCCTGGCAGCCGCGTTCTCGTTTCGAAGAACAGCAAGGCCACGATCGCCTACGCTGCCGGCTGCTCGAAGGCCCTTTCGGGCAATTCGATCACGACGGTCGCCGGCGCCGATGCCTGCGCGTCCTCGGCTCAGGTCGCTGCTCAGCAGAGCAGCGGTCGTTTCTGCCAGACCGCCAAGCAGGACGATAATGGCCAGTGGGTCTGCCTCGCCCTGATCGGTGGGGGCAGTCTCGCCGTTGGTGCTCTGGTGGGCTATGCTATCGGCAATGGCAACACCGAGATCCGCTACGTCGGGATCAGCGGCTAACGCTGTCGGCTAGGATGGTCGACGCGAGTGCCCTTGCGTCTTCGGGGCGCGGTCATAGTCTCTATGACCGCGCCTTGTTCTTCTGGGCGAGTTTCGTCTTTCTCGTCGCGGTTCTGCTTGGTGGCGGGACACGGGTCGGGCTGCAATCGGACGAGATCGTCGAGATCCTGAGCGTTCCCTTGCTGGTCGCGGCCACGATCAGCCTGCTGGAAGCGCGTTGGCATTCGTCGTGGCGCGTGCCGCTCGCGATCGTCCTCTTCACCCTCGCGCTGCCGCTCGTCCAGCTGGTTCCTCTGCCGCCCGCGATCTGGACCGCTTTGCCCGGTCGTGCGGAAGTCGTGCAGGTCTATGAGGCCGCCGGCGTGGCGCTTGAGTGGCGGCCGCTCAGCCTCGCGCCTTTCGCGACACTCTATTCCTTCCTCAGTCTCCTGCCCGCCGCGGCGATTTTCGTCTATGCGCTGCAGCTCGACACATCGCGCCGCTATGCCCTTCTGGTGGCACCGCTGGCCCTTGCGGGCATCGCGGCGCTGGTCGGCGTCGGACAGTTCGTCGGCAGGGGCTCCGGCAGTCTGGGGCCAACTTCGGGACCGGCCGCCGGCTACGCGATCGGATTCTTCGCGAATCGCAACCATTTCGCGGCCCTCATCTATGCCGCGCTGCCTTTTGCGATCGTCTGGACGGCGCGGCACATGCGCAGCGGGCGAGGGCGCATGCGCCTTGTCGGCAGCCTGTTCGGTGGCGCCGTCGTGGTGTCGCTGCTGTTCGGTCTCTCGGCGGCCTTTTCGCGTGCCGGTGTCGCGCTCGGCATCGTTTCGCTGCTCGGATCGGCCTTCATCGTCTGGCGCTCGGCCGATGCCTCGCGGATCGGGCGCTGGCCGGTGATCATCGCCGGCGTGCTGATGGTCGGCTTCGCCGTCATCCTGCAGATCGGTCTCGTCGACCTCTTGATCCAGAGAACGGCGGCGGATAGCGCGCGCAGCACGATCGCAAGCCTGACGCTGGAGGTGCTCGCCCGCTTCAACCTCGCCGGATCCGGTTTCGGCACCTTCGTGCCGCTGTTCCAGACCGCCGAGAAGCCGACGGACCTGCTCGTCTTCTTCATCAACCACGCGCATAACGACTTTCTCGAGCTGACGCTGGAAGGCGGGATCCTCGCCGTCGTGCTGATGCTCGCTTTTCTCGTCTGGTATCTGGTGCGCTTCTGGTCGATCTGGCTTTCGGCGAAGCAGGGCGGCAGCCAGGATGAACGGGCGCTGATGAGCGCCGCAAGCCTCTCCATCGGCCTCCTTCTCCTGCATTCGCTGCTCGACTATCCGCTGCGCACGCTGACGCTGATGTGCCTTTTCGCCTTCGCCGCGGCCTGTCTCTGCCAGCCTGCAGCCGAAGCGTCCTCCGGACCGCCGCGTCAGCGCAGGCGCCGCTCGGTCGGGGATTGACCGTTTGGCAAAGTGAGGATTGCGTAAGGCGTGCGGGAGCGCCAAGGCTGTCCGCATCGGTCTTGTGCATTGCACCATGTTCGTCCAGAGTCCGCCGCGATCGAGTTTGGAGCGCAGGGCAGGCCCTTTCGCCGCAACCGCAGTCGAGGAGATTTCGCCGTGAAGATAGCGATGATCGGGTCGGGCTATGTCGGCCTGGTGTCTGGCGCGTGTTTTGCGGATTTCGGCCATAGCGTCGTGTGCGTGGACAAGGCCGTTGCGAAGATCGAAGCGCTGGAGCGCGGCGAGATCCCGATCTACGAGCCTGGGCTCGATGCACTGGTCGCGGAGAATGTGAAGGCGGGACGGCTGTCCTTCACGACCGAGCTGGCGCCGGCGGTGGCGGCGGCGGACATGGTGTTCATCGCCGTCGGCACGCCGTCGCGGCGCGGCGACGGCCATGCCGATCTCTCCTATGTCTATGCGGCGGCGCGCGAGATCGCGCTCGCGATGACCGGCTTCACGGTGGTGGTGACGAAGTCGACGGTGCCGGTCGGGACGGGCGACGAGGTCGAGCGGATCATCCGCGAGACCAATCCCGCTGCCGATGTCGCGGTGGTGTCGAACCCGGAATTCCTGCGCGAGGGCGCGGCGATCGGCGA
>CAWZZK010000094.1:0-17060 GCA_963966455.1 Kaistia sp.
CAGCCCGGGCGCGGCATCGGCATCAAGGACAGCTTCTTCACCCTCGACCTTTCGGAGTTCGGGCTCGAGCCCATCTTCGAAGCCGACTGGCTGTTCTTGCCACCGGCGGTGGCGCTTCCGGCGAGCGGCGTCGATGTCGCGGCCGTCGCAGATGTTGCCGAACTGGCACGCTGGGAAACAGCCTGGGGCGGCGCGGACGGCAGCGCTCGCGTGTTTCCGCCGGTACTGCTCGCCGATGAGCGCATCCGCTTCCTCGCCGCGCGGCGCGAAGGGCGCATCGTCGCCGGGGCCGCCGTCAACCACTCGGACGGCGCGATCGGCATCTCCAACGTCTTTCACGGCGGCGACGAGGCCGCGCTGGCGGCATTGGTCGCGACCGCACGCCGCGGCGCGCCGGAGTTGCCGGTCGTCGGCTACGAATCGGGGGAGGATCGCGCGCCCTTCCGCGCCCTCGGCTTCGCCGGCATCGGCAAGCTTCGCGTCTGGATCCGCCCCTGACCGGGCAGACCGGCGCGATCAGGCGCTTTCGGCCGGCCGCTCGCCGAGGCCGCGCAGCCGCGCGGCGTCACGGGCCGGCGGGGCGCCGAACAGGCGGGCATATTCGCGGCTGAACTGCGACGGGCTCTCGTAGCCCACGGCATAGCCGACAATGCCGGCATCCTGCGGCTCGGCCACCAGCCGCCGCCGCGCCTCCTGCAGGCGGATCTGCTTCTGGAACTGCAGCGGGCTCATCGCGGTCACCGCCTTGAAATGGCGATGCAGCGAGGCCGGGCTCATGCCGGCGATCTCGGCCAGCCCCTCGATGCGCATCGGCCGGTTGAAATGCTGCTTGATCCAGTCGATCGCGCGCTCGACCCGCGCCAGCCTGCCGTCATGGACCACCATCTGGCGGAGGACCGGACCGGCCGGGCCTGTAATGAGCCGGTAAAGCACTTCCCGCTCATAGAGCGGCGCCAGCATCGCCGCCTCGGCGGGCCGGTCGAGCAGGCCGACCAGCCTCACGAGAGGATCGAGCAAATTCCGGTCAAGCGCACCGATCGTGATCCCGACCGGATCCTCGACGGCGGGCTCCGGCGGCAGGCTGGACAGGATGTCGATGATCGCCAGCCGGTCGAGCTGCAGCGCGACGCAGAGATAGGGCTCCTCCGGGCTCGCCTCGACGATCGCGGCCATCACCGGCAGATCGACGGCGACGACGAGGAAGTGGCGCTGGTCATAAGTGAGCACGGCGTCGCCGACGAAAAGCTGCTTGGCGCCTTGCACGGCGACGCACAGCACCGGCTCGTAGAAGGCCGGCGCCGGCACGTTGCCGGACTCGGCGCGGAGGAGACCGAGGCGCGGAATCGGCGTGACGGTTCGCCCCCTCACGGCGTGTCGGCGAAGGATCGCGGCCAGCGCATCGCGTTCGTCCATCACCCCGTCTCCTTCTCCGATCGACCGCCGGACTCTTCTTCGGCGCGCCAGACAATGGGGCCTCTGAGAGGATCGTGCAAGAACACGCCAGCAAAAGGCTACCGCAATGGTGACCCGGAGGCGCATCTTCATCGGGCGGCGGGCTCGGCCGGCGCCCCGACGGGCCCCCTCGCCGCCGCCATGACCCCGGAGAATTTCCATGCGCACCAAGACACTCGGCCGCACCGGCCTCCTCGTCTCCGAACTCTGCCTCGGCACCATGACCTTCGGCGGAAAGGGCTTCTGGACGGCCATCGGCCAGCTTGACCAGTCGGTCGCCGACGGCATCGTCGCCCGCGCGCTCGATGCCGGCATCAACTTCATCGACACCGCCGACGTCTATTCCGAAGGCCTTTCGGAAGAGATCACCGGACGCGCCATCGTCAATTCCGGCCGCAAGCGCAGCGACGTCGTGCTCGCGACCAAGGCGCTCGGCGCCGTCGGCCCCGGCCCCAACGATCGCGGCGCCTCGCGCGGCCATATCATGGACGCCGTCAAGGCCAGCCTGAAGCGGCTCGGCACCGACTATATCGACCTCTACCAGATCCATGGCTTCGACCCGCTGACCCCGGTCGAGGAGACGGTCCGCGCGCTCGACGACCTCGTGCGACAGGGCCATGTCCGGTATGTCGGCGTCTCGAACTGGGCCGCCTGGCAGATCATGAAGGCGGTCGGCATTGCCGACGCAAAGGGCTGGGCGCGCGTCGCCTCGCTGCAGGCCTATTACACGATCGCCGGCCGCGACCTCGAGCGCGAGATTGCGCCGCTGCTTCAGGCGGAGGGCGTCGGCCTGATGGTGTGGAGCCCGCTCGCCGGCGGCCTGCTCTCGGGCAAGTATCAGCGCGACGGCTCCGGTCCGGAAGGCTCGCGCCGCGCCAATTTCGACTTCCCGCCCGTCAACCGCGACCGCGCCTTCGACGCCGTCGACGCGATGCGCGCGATCGCGGAGGCGAAGGGGGTCTCGGTGGCGCAGATCGCGCTCGCCTATCTCCTGAAGAAGCCCTTCGTGACCTCGGTCATCATCGGCGCCAAGTCGGCCGACCAGCTCGCCGACAATCTCGGCGCCGTCGCCGTGGATCTGACCGCTGAGGACATGGCCACGCTCGACGCGGTCAGCGCCCTGCCGCCGGAGTATCCGGGCTGGATGCTGGAGCGCCAGAGCGAGGGCCGCCGCGCCGGCTGACGGGAGAAGAGAACGAAGCCGCCCGTCACCCGTCGATGGGCGGCTTCCCCGTCTGCGGCTCTGCCGGACCGCCGCGCATCAGCGCCCGCGCCGTCTCGCGCGCGACGGCGAGGCGCTGCTCCACCGCCTCGTCCGGCAGCCCGATATCGCCGAGAAGGTTGCCGGCGAGCTGCAGGCTGCCTTCGAGCGCCTCCGGCACGACATCATTGGCGCCGGCATCGAGCAGCCGCCGCCCATGCGTCACGGTCCGCGCGCGGGCATGGATGATCGCGGACGGCCAGTGCTCGCGGATGGTGCGCACCATCAGCTCGGAGATCACGGCATCATCGACCGTGACGACGAAGGCGCGCGCCCGCTCGGCGCCGAGGCGGGCGAGGATCTCGGGCCGCGTCGCATCGCCGAAAAACACCATCTGCCCCTCGCGCTCGGCGCGCATGACATGCTCGGCGTCGAGATCGAGCCCGACATGCGCGATCTCCTCGGCCGAGAGAAGCTTGGCCACCGTGGCGCCGAACCGGCCGAAGCCGCCGATGATGACGTGATCCGAGAAGCCGTGATCGGCGCCGACGCCGCTCCGCGCCTCGGCATCATGCGCGGCGAGGCGTCTGGCGAGGCGGGAGCCGAGCGCGCCCATGACCGGCGTCAGAACCATCGAGAGGGCGGCGATTGTCGTGGCGAGCCGTCCGATCTCGGCTGAGACGACGCCGTCGCGCACCGCCAGCGTGAACACGACGAAGGCGAACTCGCCCGCGCCGCAGAGGATGAAGGCCGTCTCGACGGAGGCCGCCCGGTCGAGCCTCGTGATGCGGAGCGCGAGATAGCCGAAGGCGAGCTTGACGAGGAAGAGCACCGCGAGCGCCGAAAGGATGATCGGCAGCTGGCCGAGGACGGCCGCGACGTCGATCGTCATGCCCACCGTCATGAAGAAGAGGCCGAGCAGGAGATCCTTGAACGGCTCGACCTCGACGTCGATCTGGTGGCGATATTCCGTCTCGCTGAGCAGCAGGCCGGCGAGGAACGCGCCGAGCGCCGCCGAGAGGCCGGCCCGCGCCGTGATGAAGCCGGCAACGACGATGATCAGCAGCGTGATGGCGATGAGCAGCGTGCGGTTGCCGGTCGCGCCCGCGAAACGCATCAGCGGCTTCACGATCGTGCGCCCGAGCAGGACCACGCCGACCACGACGACGGCGGCGATCGCCACACCCTTGACGAGGGCGAGGCCGACGCTCGCGCCCGGCTGGGCGAGAATGCCGACCACGATCACGATCGGCACCACCATGAGATCCTGCAGGATCAGGCCGCCGAGCGCCGTGCGCCCGACCGGCGTGCCGAGCCGGCGCCGCTCGGCGAGCGACTGTGTGACGATCGCGGTGGACGAGAGCGCGAAGGCCATGCCGAAGACGAGCGAATCGTCGAATTCGAAGCCGGCCAGCGCCGCGGCGCCGTAAATGGCGGCCGTGGCGAGCGCCACCTGCAGCCCGCCGGCGCCCAGCATCAGCCGTCCGATCGAGCCGAGCCGCGCGAAGGAGAGCTCGAGGCCGATCGTGAACAGGAGGAACAGGATGCCGAGATCGCCGAATGCCTGCAACTGGCCGACATTGGTGATCGTCGCATAGCCGAACAGCGAGCTGAGCGGCACGAGATGGCCGAAGCCGCCGGGTCCGACGATGATTCCAGCAATAAGGAAGCCCAGCACGACGCCGAGCTTCAGATGCTGGAACAGCGGAACGACGATGCCGGCGGCGACGAGGAAGACCAGGAGCTGGCGGCCGTCGGCGACATGCTCCATGGTTTTCGCTCCCGCGCGGGAGGTCAGCCCGCCAGCCGCGCCTCGATCGCGCCCAGCGCCTCGCCGGCCTTGGCGCCGTCCGGTCCGCCGGCCTGCGCCATGTCGGGGCGTCCGCCGCCGCCCTTGCCGCCGAGCTGCTCGGCGCCGATGCGCACGAGATCGACGGCGCTGAAGCGGGCCGTCAGGTCGTCGCTGACGCCGACGACCAGCGCCGCCTTGCCGTCCTCGGCGACGCCGACAAAGGCGACGATGCCCGAGCCGACCGACTTCTTGGCCTCGTCGACGAGCCCCTTCAGGTCCTTCGGCGCGATGCCCTCGACGACGCGGCCGAGATAATTGACGTCGCCGACGACGCGCACGCCGTCGCCCGCCGCCTGGCCGCCGCCACCGAGCGCCAGCTTGCGCTTCGCTTCGGTGAGCTCGCGCTCCAGGCGCCGCCGCTCCTCGACCAGCGCCGCGACGCGCTCGGCCGCTTCCTCGGGACGCACCTTGAGGGCGCTGGCGACCTGCTTCAGCCGCCGGTCCTGCAATTCGAGATGCTCGCGCGCCGCCTTGCCGGTCAGCGCCTCGACCCGGCGCACGCCGGCCGCGACCGCGCCCTCGCCGAGGATCGTCACGAGGCCGATCTCGCCGGTGCGCCCGACATGCGTGCCGCCGCAGAGCTCGACCGAATAGGTCTTGCCCTCGCGCTCGCCCATCGAGATGACGCGCACCTCGTCGCCATATTTCTCGCCGAACAGCGCCATGGCGCCGGAGCCGATCGCCTCCTCGCGGTCCATCAGCCGCGTCGTCACCGGCGCGTCCTGCAGCACCACCTCGTTGGCGATCTCCTCGATGGCGGCGAGTTCCTCCGCCTCGATCGGCTTCGGATGGCTGAAATCGAAGCGCAGCCGCTCGGGCGCGACGAGCGAGCCCTTCTGCGCGACATGATCGCCGAGCACGTTGCGCAGCGCCGCATGCAGGAGATGGGTGGCCGAATGGTTGGAGCGGATCGCGCCGCGCCGGGCGTGATCGACGGCGAGCCGCGCCGCGTCGCCGGTGCGGACCGTGCCGCTCTCGACGACGCCCTGATGCACGAACAGCCCGTCGCCACGCTTCTGCGTGTCATCGACACGGATCACGGCGCCGCCTTCGGTCTCGATGCGGCCGGCATCGCCGACCTGGCCGCCCGATTCGCCATAGAAGGGCGTCTGGTTGACGACGACCTGCACGCTCTCGCCGGCCGTCGCTTCCCCGATCTCGGCGCCGTCGCGGACGAGCGCGAGGACCTTGCCTTCCGACGCCTCGGCCGAGTAGCCGAGGAACTCGGTCGCGCCGAGCCGGTCGCGCAACGTCAGCCAGATCGTCTCGGCGGCGGTGTCGCCGGAGCCGGCCCAGCTCGCGCGCGCCTCGGCCTTCTGCCGCTCCATCGCGGTCGCGAAGCCGGCCGTGTCGACGGCGATGTTGCGGGCGCGCAGCGCCTCCTGCGTCAGGTCGAGCGGGAAGCCATAAGTGTCGTAGAGGCGGAAGGCCGTCTCGCCGTCGAGCGTCGCGCCGGCGACGAGGCCGGTCGTCGCCTCGTCGAGCAGGCCGAGGCCGCGCGCCAGCGTGCGGCGGAAGCGGATCTCCTCGAGCCGCAGCGTCTCCGAGATCAGCGCCTCGGCGCGGATCAGCTCGGGATAGGCACGGCCCATCTCGCGCACCAGCGCCGGCACGAGGCGCCACAGCAGCGGGTCGGCGGCGCCGAGAAGATGCGCATGGCGCATCGCGCGGCGCATGATCCGGCGCAGCACATAGCCGCGGCCCTCGTTGGACGGCAGCACGCCGTCGGCGATCAGGAAGCTCGAGGCGCGCAGGTGATCGGCGATGATGCGGTGGCTGGCGAGATTGGGACCCTCGGCCGGCACCCCGGTCGCCTCGACCGAGGCGCGGATCAGCGCGCGGAAGAGGTCGATGTCATAGTTGTTGTGCACGCCCTGCAGCACCGTCGCCATGCGCTCGAGGCCCATGCCGGTGTCGATCGAGGGCTTCGGCAGCGGCACGCGGTTGCCCGGCGCGATCTGCTCGAACTGCATGAAGACGAGATTCCAGATCTCGATGAAGCGGTCGCCGTCCTCCTCCGCGCTGCCGGGCGGGCCGCCGGGGATCGACTCGCCGTGATCGTAGAAGATCTCCGAGCACGGGCCGCAGGGGCCGGTATCGCCCATCTGCCAGAAATTGTCGGAGGTGGCGATGCGGATGATCTTCTCGTCCGGCAGGCCGGCGATGCGCTTCCACAGCGAGAAGGCCTCGTCGTCCTCGTGATAGACGGTGACGAGCAGCTTCTCCTTCGGCAGGCCGAATTCGCGCGTGATCAGCGTCCAGGCCAGCTCGATCGCGCGCTCCTTGAAATAGTCGCCGAACGAGAAATTGCCGAGCATCTCGAAGAAGGTGTGATGCCGGGCGGTATAGCCGACATTGTCGAGATCGTTGTGCTTTCCGCCGGCGCGCACGCATTTCTGCGAGGTCGTGGCGCGCGGCCAGGGCGCCGCCGACCGGCCGGTGAAATAGTCCTTGAACTGGACCATGCCGGCATTGGTGAACATCAGCGTCGGGTCGTTCTTCGGCACGAGCGAGCTCGACGCGACGACCTCATGCCCGTTCTTCTGGTAGAAGCCGAGAAAGGCCGACCGGATGTCGTTGACGCTGCTCATGAACGGACCCGCCTGGAAAGACATGCGCGGCCCGACGGGCCGCGCAAAGGAAAACGTGCCGGCGTTTTTTAGCGGCCGGCCGCAGGCCTGTCCAGAATGGGCCGTCCGCGCGACGGAGGGCCGCGCCGGCGGCCGCCTGTTGCGCTAGGAGTGGCTGCGGCCGTCATAGGGATGGACGGTGACCGCGGAGAGATCGATGCCGTCGATGCAGCGGACATTGACCGCCACCATGTCGCTGCCGTCCGGCATCTTGCCGCGCGCGAAAGCCTCGATGCCGCAGCGCGGGCAGAAGAGGTGATGGATGACATGACGGTTGAACTGGTAGTCCGTCAGCATCCCCTCGCCCGCCGTCTGGGTGAAGGCCGATGCGGGGATGAAGGCGAGCCAGTGGCCGCGCTTCTGGCAGATCGAGCAGTTGCACGAGATCGCCGAGGAAAAATCCCCCGTCGCCTCGAAGCGCACCGCGCCGCAATGGCAGCCGCCCTCGACCCGACCCGCCTCGGCCATGCCCCGCTCTCCCTCTCCCCCGACTCAGGCTTCCAGCGCCTCATCGCCGTCATCCTCGCCGGCCGCGTCCTTCGAGAGAAGGGCCTCGGCGAGCAGGCCGGCATTCTGGCGGATGGCGAGCTCTACCTTCTGCGCGATCTCGGGATTGTCGCGCATGAACACCTTGGCATTCTCGCGGCCCTGGCCGAGCCGCTGGCTGTCATAGGAGAACCAGGCGCCGGACTTCTCGACGATCCCGGCCTTGACGCCGAGATCGATGAGCTCGCCGGTCTTGGAGACGCCCTCGCCATACATGATGTCGAACTCGACCTGCTTGAAAGGCGGCGCCAGCTTGTTCTTGACCACCTTGACGCGGGTCTGGTTGCCGACGACCTCGTCGCGATCCTTGATCGCGCCGATGCGGCGGATGTCGAGACGCACCGAGGCATAGAACTTCAGCGCATTGCCGCCCGTCGTCGTCTCGGGATTGCCGAACATGACGCCGATCTTCA
This sequence comes from Kaistia sp., assembly GCA_963966455.1. Taxonomy (GTDB): domain Bacteria; phylum Pseudomonadota; class Alphaproteobacteria; order Rhizobiales; family Kaistiaceae; genus Kaistia; species Kaistia cartagenensis. The sequence goes on from CAWZZK010000094.1 coordinate 8,095, forward strand.
TGCGGATCTGGTTGATGAAGATCACCATGGTCTTCGACTTGGAGATCGAGGCGGTGAGCTTCCTGAGCGCCTGGCTCATGAGGCGGGCCTGCAGGCCGGGCAGGCTCTCGCCCATCTCGCCCTCGATCTCGGCGCGCGGCGTCAGCGCGGCGACCGAATCGATGACGAGCACATCGATCGCGCCGGAGCGGACCAGCGTGTCGGCGATCTCGAGCGCCTGCTCGCCGGTGTCGGGCTGCGAGATCAGCAGGTCGTCGAGATTGACGCCGAGCTTCCGCGCATAGACGGGATCGAGCGCATGCTCGGCATCGACGAAGGCGCAGATGCCGCCGGCCTTCTGCGCCTCGGCGACGGTGTGCAGGGCGAGGGTCGTCTTGCCCGAGGATTCAGGTCCGTAGATCTCGACGATGCGCCCGCGCGGCAGGCCGCCGATCCCGAGCGCGATATCGAGCCCGAGCGAGCCGGTCGAGACGGTGCCGATCTCGACCACCTTCTCGTTCTTGCCGAGCCGCATGATCGAGCCCTTGCCGAAGGCGCGCTCGATCTGGCTCAGCGCGGCATCGAGCGCTTTCGACTTGTCCATGGTGGCCCCTTCGACGAGACGGAGAGAAGTTTGCGACATGTGTGATGAGCCCTTATTCCATACTGTCCGGAGTCGATCAAACTGAGAACATCGTACACGTTTTGTTCTCATCCGCAAGCTGTATCCCCGCGCCATCTTCCAGCATGGGTGAGTCCCGCGTTCCGTCGGCGCAGCCTTTCGCCGCCGCCCCGCCTGTGCTCGACTGCGGCCGAATCGGCTGCAGAAGAAGGAGACCGGCCCATGCCCAAGACCGCCCTTCCCCGCCCCGGCGCAAAGCACATGGGTGATGCGCGTTTAAGCCGCCATTGCCGCCATCTGGCGCTGGTGGCGACGGCACTCGTTCTCGCCGCCTGCCAGGCACCGACCAACCAGCAGATCGGCGGTGTCACGGGCTCCGCTGTCGGCGCGATGGTCGGCAACCAGTTCGGTTCGGGCGCCGGGCGCGTCGGCGCCACCGTGCTCGGCGCCGGCGTCGGCGGCCTCGTCGGCAGCCAGATCGGCCGCAGCCTCGACGAGAATGCCCGCCGCCGTGCCGAAGCGGCCGAGGCTACAGCCTTTGCCAGCCCCGGCATGGGCGCCGGCGTTCCCGTCTCGTGGGAGGCGGGCTCCAGCCATGGCACGGTCATTCCCGGCCCCGTGCGGGTGGTGGACGGCCGCGAATGCCGCCCGTATACGCATCGCATCGTGGTCGATGGCCGCGGCGAGCAGCTGCGGGGCACCGCTTGCCGGATGCCCGACGGCAGCTGGCGCAGCCTCACCTGACCCTTTCTCTTAGGACGGAACCCGCGATGGCGCTCTTCGACCGCATCCGCCTCTCCCCCGAAGTCGCCGCCGCCGCCGCGGCCGGCCAGCCGTTGGTCGCGCTGGAGACGACGATCGTCACCCATGGCATGCCATGGCCGGAAAATGTCGCCACCGCGCTCGGCGTCGAGGAGGTGGTGCGCGCCGCCGGCGCCGTGCCGGCAACGATCGCCATCATCGACGGCGAGATCCGCGTCGGGCTCTCCGCCGACGAACTGGAGGCGCTGGCGAAGATGACGGGCGTCATGAAGCTCTCGCGCGCCGATCTTGCCTTCGCGCTCGCCACGCGCCGTCCGGGCGCAACCACGGTCGCCGCCACCATGATCGCGGCGCATCTCGCCGGCATCCGCGTCTTCGCGACCGGCGGCATCGGCGGCGTGCATCGCGGTGCCGAGACGAGCTTCGACGTCTCGGCCGATCTCTATGAGCTTGCCGAGACGCCGGTGACGGTGGTCTCGGCCGGCGCCAAGGCGCTACTCGACATCCCGAAGACGCTCGAGGTTCTGGAGACGCTCGGCGTGCCGGTCGTCACGGTCGGCCAGGACGCCCTCCCCGCCTTCTGGTCGCGCGACAGCGGCCTGCCCTCGCCGCTGCGGCTGGACGACGCAGCCGCGATCGCGGCCTTCATGGCGGCGCGCGAGGAACTCGGCCTCAAGGGCGGCATGCTGGTCGCCAATCCGGTGCCGGCGGCCGACGAGATACCGGCCGACGAGATGCGCGTCCATATCGAGCAGGCGACGGAGGATGCGCTGAGGGCCGGGATCCGTGCCAAGGCGGTCACGCCCTTCGTGCTCGGCCGCATGCTGGAGCTGACCGGCGGCCGCAGCCTCACGACCAATATCGCGCTGGTGCGCAACAATGCCCGCCTCGCCGCCGAGATCGCCGTGGCGATTCAGGCGGACGGCGGATGAACCGCATGCAGAACATGGCCGACCGCGGCATTGTCCAGCGCTGACGCGCCGCCCGCATAGAGGCGGCCGAGTTCCGGCCCCGCGAGATTGGCGGCGACGCTGAAGCCGAGCGCACCGAGCTTCTTCTCGATCTCGTCCGGGCGGAAATAGCTGACGATCGGCTCGCCGAGCGCCGCGGCACGGCCGGCGAGCGTCAGGAAGGCGAGGCGCTGCAGCATGCCGACCCGGTCCGGCGGCTCGGCATAGTCGAACACGAGCTCCGCGCCGCCGCGCCAGCCGGCAATCACGCCGAGCGTCGTGGCGATCGCCGCTTCGTCGAGATAGGGCACGACGCCGAGCCAGGTGAAGACCGCCGGCAGCGACGAATCGAGGCCGGCTTCGCGGAGTTTGTCGCCGAGGCGGTCGACGGCGAAGTCCACGGCGACATAGCGGACGCTGGGCGGGACGGCGATGCGCGTCAGCTGCAGCCGCTGCTGCTTCCAGGCCTGCGTCGCCGGATGGTCGACCTCATAGACGAGCACCCCCTTGTCGGCGAAGGGGTTGCGATAGGCGAAGGTGTCGAGGCCGGCACCGAGCACGACCACGTTCCGCACGCCCGCTTCGACGGCGGCGGCAATCCGGTCCTCGGCGAAGCGGGCGCGCGCGGCTATGAAGGCCCGGAGCGCGGCACCGCCGGCGGAATCGGCGCGGCTGATCTCGTCGCGTGCAACGGCGGAACCGCGATCGCCGCCGACGATCGTCAGCGCCAGCGGATCGTCGAAGATCACCGGCTTGTCCAGCAACTGATGCGCGGCCCGCCGCACCGCAGCTCGGTAGGCCGTCGCGCTCGGCTTGCCCTCGATCAAGTCCTCATGCTCCCGCTGCCCCGCCGCAGAGACGATGCTCAGCATGCGGCGCGGATGCAAGAGGCATCACCGAAACGACCCTTCGGCGAGACGTCGAGGAAGCCGCACGCCGACGCGGCCGCTCAGGGCAGGCAGCCGAGATTGGTGAGGAGCCGTGTCGCATCGGCGCGCGGCAGGCCGAGAGGATCGCCGGTCTCCGGCAGGATAAGCATGGCGGGATCGGCGCCCTCCTCCACCAGGATATGGAACGGCTGCTTCGGAGCCCCGGCCGCGGCGGCGACCAAACCGCAATAGCCATGGCCGCTGCGCGCCTTGGATAGGCGAAGGTCGCTGACGACCGCGGTCTTCGCGTCCGGCATCCGGGCGGCCACCGCGTCGACGATGACCTTCTGCAAGGCCGGTGGCGAGAGCGGTGCGCCGGAATAGGTCTGGGCTGCGGCGACCGTGAGGCTCAGGGCTGCCAGCATGGCAAGGCCCGGAATAGCCAAGGTCCGCCTGACGATGCGCCTCATGATGTCCTTTCCATTTTGGCTCCGGATCGGATGGCGGATCGGGATCACCACGCGACGTTCAGCGCCGCGAGGCCGTGGAAGTGGTAGCTGTCGCGATAGAGCGGCGGAGTGGCGATCCTGAGCCCCGGCAGGCGTTCGAAGAGGATCGGCAGCGCGACCTCCAGTTCCAGGCGCGCCAGCGGCGCGCCGACGCAAAAATGGATGCCGCCGCCGAAGGCGAAATGCGTCGCCGGCGGCCGGAACGGATCGAACCGGGCCGGATCGGCGAAGCGGGCCGGGTCGCGGTTGGCGGCGCCGAGCAGCAGCCCGACGCGGTCGCCCTTCTTCAGCGCGAGACCGGCATAGTCGAGGTCTTCGAGCACGTAGCGCGAGAAGAAGTGCAGCGGCGGATCGAAGCGCAGGCACTCCTCGGCGACGGCTTCGGCCGTCTTGTCCGAGGCGAACAGCGCCGAAGGCTCAAGACCCGATTCGAGGATCGCCTTCACGCCGTTGCCGATCGCATGCACCGTCGCCTCGTGGCCGGCATTCAGGAGCAGGATGCAGGTCGCGATCAGTTCGTCCTCGGAAAGCCGCTCGCCCGCTTCCTCGGCGGCGATCAGCGTCGAGAGGAGGTCGTCGGCCGGCGCCAGCCGGCGCTCGGCGATGATCTCCTTGAGAAAGGCGACGAAGGCCTCCGCCGCCGCGACCGCGGCGTCCTCGACCGCGCGCGTGCGGTCGAACTGGTACATCGCCACCATCTTGTGCGACCAGTCGAGGAGATCGGGCGCCCGCTCGACCGGCACGCCGAGCAGTTCGGCGATCACCGTCACCGGGATCGGCGTCGCAAAGGCCTCGATCAGCTCGACCTCGCCTTCGCCGGCGAAGCGGTCGATGAGGTCATGGGCGAGCGCGGCGATGCGCGGGCGCAGCTTCTCGACCTGGCGCGAGACGAAGGCGCGGTTGACGAGGCCGCGCAGCCGCGTATGCGCCGGCGGCTCGCGATCGAGCATCGAGAGCGCGTCGATATCGGTGAAGGGCTTGAGCCGCTCGGGCGTCTCGGGAATGCCGAGCTCCTCGCGCGTCGCGACATGCAGGATCTCGCGGCCGAAGCGCTTGTCGCGGAAGAGCGTCTGCAGATCGGCAGCGCCGAGGAAGCACCAGAGCCCGTACTCTTCCCAGTAGAACTGCGGCGTCTCCCGGCGGATCGCCTCGAAGACGGGATAGGGATCCAGGTAGAAGGCAGGATCGCGCGCCTCGATCGAGGCTCGGCGCGTCGCGGGGTCGAAGCGGAAGGGCTGGCCGGACAGGCGGCCTTCGCGGTTCGGATGATCGAGCATGGGCGGCTCCGGAGGATCGATGGGCGAGAGGTTCGATCCTCGGCGGCGCGAATGCAAGGACGGCTCGTCCTTTACTCCCCCAGCGCGTCCTTCACGGCCGTCGCGAGTTGCTTCAGCGAGAAGGGCTTCGGCAGGAAGTTGAATTTCTCGCCGTCGGGGAGGTTCTTGGCGAAGGCGTCCTCGGCATAGCCTGAGACGAAGATGATCTTGAGGTTCGGCCGCGTCTTGCGCAGTTCGCGCAGCAGCGACGGGCCGTCGAGCTCGGGCATCACGACGTCGGAGACGACGAGATCGATGATGCCGCCGGTCGTCTGCATGACCTCCAGCGCCTCGGCGCCCGATGACGCCTCATGCACCGTATAGCCGCGCGAGACGAGCGCGCGGGCGGCGAAGGCACGCACCGCCTCCTCATCCTCGACGAGCAGGATATTGGCGCTGCCGGTCAAGTCCGTCTTCTGCTGCGGCTTGTCGCTCGCCGCCTCCACCGCGACCGGTTGCTCGGCCACGACATGGCGCGGCACGAAGATGCGGAAGATCGTGCCCTTGTCGACGACGCTGTCGAAGAAGATATGCGCGCCGGTCTGGCGCACGATGCCATAGACGGTCGAGAGGCCGAGGCCCGTGCCCTTGCCGACCTCCTTCGTCGAGAAGAAGGGCTCGAAGATCTTGGACTGCACTTCGGGCGGAATGCCGGTGCCGGTATCCTCGACCTCGATCAGCACATAGTCGGCCGGCGGCAGCGCCTTGTAGCCATAGGCGGCGCAATCGGCCGGCTGCAGGTTGCGGGTGCGGATCGTCAGCTGCCCGCCCTTCGGCATCGCGTCGCGGGCGTTGACGGCGAGATTGATGACGACCTGCTCGAACTGGTTGAGATCGGCCTTGATCGGCCAGACGTCGCGGCCATGCAGAACCGAGAGCTTGACCTTCTCGCCGAGCAGCCGCTCCAGGAGGATCGAAAGGTCGGAGAGAACGTCGCCGATCGCGAGAACCTGCGGACGCAGAGTCTGGCGGCGGGAGAAGGCCAGCAGCTGCCGGACCAGGCCTGCGGCCCGGTTGGCATTCTGCTTGATGTTCATGATGTCCTGGAAGGACGGATCGGACGGCCGGTGATTGGCGAGGAGCAGATCGGAATAGCCGATGATCGCCGTCAGCACATTGTTGAAGTCGTGCGCGACGCCGCCGGCGAGCTGGCCGATCGCCTGCATCTTCTGGCTCTGCGCGAATTGCTGCTCCAGCGCCCGCTGCTCGGTCGTCTCCAGCGCATAGACGGTCGCGATCTCGCTCTCGTCGGCGCCCTCGTCCACGGCGCTGACATAGAAGCGCATGCTGCGCTCGCCATGCCCGACCAGCGCCGCGTCCACCGGGGGAATGTCGCCATGGCCCGCGGCGGCGGCTTCCAGCGCCGTCTCGATGGCCGCACGCGCACCGTCGGCGACGATGTCGACGAGACGGAGGCGCCCCGACGCATCGCGGGAAACCGTCCCGAACAGGCGCGCGAAGGCGGCATTGGTGCGCCCGATCCGTCCGCGCCGGTCGACGGAGGCGATCGCGAAGGGCGTGTGATTGAAGAAGCGGGTGAAGCGGACCTCGGCGGCGCGCAGCGCTTCCGACACTTCCTCGCCCGGCGAGCGGTTGAGCACGATCGTGCGTGTCGCGCCCGGCGCGCCGTCATGCGCATAGGGCACGCGGTGCAGCACCCGCACCGGCAGACTCTGGCCGTTCTTCTTGACGAGATCGAGATCGATCACCGCCGTCTCGCTGCCGCCCGGCCGCGCCGTCCCGCCCGAGAGCAGCGCCGCGCCGTCGCCGCGCACGATATCGCCGAGCGCGATCGCGCCCGGCTTGAAGGCGCCGAGATCGATGCCGAGCCATTCGGCGAGCGTCGCGTTCAAATAGACGATGCGCCCATCCGGCTCGGCGGAGAGGAAGCCGGCCGGCGCATGGTCGAGATAGTCGATCGCGTGCTGGAGATCCTGGAACACCGTCTCCTGTTGCTCGCGCTCGCCGGAGATGTCGGCAAGGCGCCAGGCGGTCAGGAACTGGTCGCTGGTCTGGATCGGCCGCGCGGTGATGCGATACCAGCGCGGCCCGCCGGGTCCGGTGCCGGCGAGCGCGGACGGCATCCGCACCTCTTCCTGGGCGGAGCGGTTGTGGCGAACCGACTGCGTCAGCCGGTAGACGGCCTCGCTCGCCGCCTGATCGCCGGAGAAGACGCGCTCGATGATGCGGACATCGGCCTCGTCGTCGGCGCCGATCAGGTCCGCATAGGCGCCGTTGGCATAGAGGATGCGGCCTTCGCGGTCGGTGACGATTATGCCTTCGGCCATCGAGCCGATGAAGGCGCGGGCGAGATCGTCGCGCGGCGCGGCCGAGCCGAATCGAAGCAGCCCGATCGCGGCGGCGAACAGCGTGAAGACGCCGACCACCGCGAGGATGCCGAGCACGGCGAAGATGAAGGGCTGTGCCGATTCCGGCGGCAGGATCGCCCCGGCCGCCGCCACCGCGACGAGCACGATCGCGAGCAGGACCAGCCGGCCGATCCCGGCCGTCCGTCCGCCACGATCGATCACCGGCGGGCGCGCCCCCGTCACGCCGGCCCCCGTCGTCATCGCCGCCCGCCGGGCATGGCGGACCGGGCGGCTTGCCGAACGAGGATCGAGCAGGCGGGCACCTCTCGTGAAGAGGCTGGAACCTCTCGTGAAGACATGGATTGCGGTCGGAGGAGCACGATCGCGGACTCTCGGAAGACGGCTCGAACGGGCGATTCGCGCATGATTCGAGCCAGATTGGTCACCGGATGGTTAGTGAATTCCTAACGGCTTTTCGGCATTGATACGCCGATTCGTGGCCGCTGCCCCTTGCCAACTGGATGTGCGGGCACGAAAACGCCTAGATGGTCTGCCCGCATGGGCGATACGTGCTTCACGTCTTGAGACTTCGGATTCATCTGTACCGGCGCGCCGGTACAGCAGGAGAACGGGATGCGTGACTATCTCGAACCGATCTTCGGCTCGACCGGCGCCCTGATCGCGCAATTCGCGATCACGCTCGCCGTGCTGGCGATCATCATTCTGGTCGTGTTCTGGCTGATCAGGACGCTGACCGGCGGCTCCATGGGCGGCACCGCGATCCGTGGCCGGCAGCCGCGGCTCAGCATCCTCGATGCGCTCCCGGTCGACCAGAAGCGCCGCCTCGTCCTCGTGAGGCGCGACAATGTCGAGCATCTGATCCTGATCGGCGGCGCCACCGACATCGTCGTCGAGGGCGCCATCCATCGCCCATCGGCGGCGCAGCGCCGTGCCGAAGCCGCGGCGCGTTCCGGCGCCGCTCCGGCACCGCGCGCCGTCCCGCCGGCCGAGCCCGCTTATGCGGCCGAAACCCGTACGCATGCCGAATCGCAGCCGGCCCGGGCCGAGGCGATCGAACCGCCGCAGGCCGAGGCCGTGGTGGCGGAGATCGTCGAAGTGGCCGCCGTGGTAGAGGAGCCGCCGGCCTATCGCGCCGCGCCGGTCGATCGCCGTCGCCCCCCGATGCGGGAGCCGCGCCCCGTCGCGCCCCCGGTCGAGCCCGCCCCGGCCGTCGAGGCCGAACGCGCCCCCGAACCGGAACCGGTTTTCGAGCCGGAGACCATCGCCGCACGCGAGACCGCCGCCGAACATGCGACGCCCTCGCGGCAGGAGGCCGAAGAGGCGCCCGCCGCCGAGCCGGTCGTCGCCGAGCCAGAGCCGGCGCCGCCGGTCCGCACGCCGCCCCCGCCCCGTCCTTCCCGGCCGCTGACCTCGTTCCTGACGGGCTCGCGTGGCCGCGCCTCGACGCCCGAGCCGGCCTCCTCCGAGGTCCGGCCCGAGCCGCGTGTCCAGGAGCCGCGTGTCCAGGAGCCGCGCGCCGCCGAGCCGGTCAGCCGTGGCTTCGGCCGTGCGACGCCGGTCGCGCCGCGTCCGCCGGTGGCGGAGGAGCGCGCCGAGCCGGCCGCGCCCGAGCCTCAGGCTGAGCCGGTG
>CAWZZK010000095.1:0-36800 GCA_963966455.1 Kaistia sp.
CGGCGCCGACGGACGGGATCGCCCAGCCGTCTTCCGGCGTCACGGCCTCGACGAGGTCGAGGAACGGCGCGAACTCGCGAAAGCCCATATTGTAGAGATTGGCGTTGCCGCCGAAGAGGAAGGTCGAGACGCCGCCGGCGAACAGGTGATCGACGAGCTTCTCCGTCTCCTCGCGGTCCAGCGTGCCGTCGGCGCCCCGCGGCAAGGGCGGGACGCTGATCACCGAGCGGGCGAGATCGGTCGGCTCGACGACGTCGGTCTTCATGCGCTTGTCCCCGCGTTGGCGTCCTTTGTCATCCGCCTTCGGCACATCAGTCAACGGTTCGCGCGCATCGACGATCCCTTCCGTTCGTGGCATGGTCCGACGCCGCCACCCGGAGACCAGACCCATGCACGACCTCGGCCTCAAGCCCCTCATCCCGACGCTGCACCGGCTGGCGGAATGCCCCGTCTATGACGACCGCACCGACCGCCTGCTCTTCTGCAACATTCTCGATGGTGAACTCCATGCCGTCGATCTGAAGTCGGGCGAGGAACATATCTGGCGCTTTCCCGAGATCGTCGCCTCCTACGGCCTTTGCGAGAGCGGCCGCTTCGTGGTGGCGCTGAAGGACAGCATCATCCTGTTCGATCCAACGACCGGCGAGCGGACGACGCTCGCGACCGTCGGCGCCGATCTGCCGACCGTGCGGCTCAATGACGGCAAGGTCGGGCCGGACGGCGCCTTCTGGGTCGGCGGCATCAACAATGCGCCGGACAAGGCGGCGATCGCGGTGCTCTACCGGATCGACGCGTCCGGAACGGTCGAGGTCAAGGTCGACGGAATCAAGGCCTCGAACGGCCTCGCCTGGACGGCCGATGGCCGCACCATGTTCCACACCGACACGCGCGGCGTCTGGATCGACCGCTGGACCTTCGATCCCGATACCGGTGCCATCTCGGACCGCACCCGCATCGCCGAACCCGACGACGCGATCGGCCGGCCCGACGGCGGCGCGACCGATATCTACGGCTATTACTGGAGCGCCGGCATTTCGGCGGGGAAGCTCAACCGCTGGTCGGCGGAAGGACAGCTTGTCGAGAGCTTCGAGATCCCCGCCTCGATCAGCATGCCCTGCTTCGGCGGCACGGACGGGCGGACGCTCTTCGTGACCAGCAATCGCGACGGGCGCACGGCCGAGGAACTGGAGCGCTATCCGCTGACGGGCAGCGTCTTTGTCGGCCGCTCCTTCGTCGCCGGCGTTCCCGCCTGGCGCTTCCGCGGCGCCTGAACTCTTCCCAAGAAAAAGCCCGCCGACCCGGATCGTCCGGACAGGCGGGCTCTTGATCGCGATGGCTGCGCCGGTCAGGCCGACCAGGCGCGGAAGGTCTGCTGCTGCTCGCCGAGGCCGGCGATGCCGAGGCGAACCTGGTCGCCGTCCTTGAGGAACTTCGGCGGCTTCATGCCCATGCCGACGCCGGGCGGGGTGCCGGTGGTGATGACGTCGCCCGGATCGAGCTGCAGGAACTGGCTGATATAGGACACCAGATGGGCGACGCCGAAGATCATGGTCTTCGTGTTGCCGGTCTGGACGCGGGTGCCGTTGAGGTCGAGGAACATGTCGAGGTTCTGCACGTCGGCGACCTCGTCCGGCGTGACCAGCCAGGGGCCGAGCGGGCCGAAGGTGGGCGAGCCCTTGCCCTTCATCCACTGGCCGCCGCGCTCGGTCTGGAAATGGCGCTCCGACACGTCGTGGCAGACGGCATAGCCGGCGATGTGGTCGATCGCCTCGGCCTCGCTGATATAGCTCGCCGTCTTGCCGATCACGATCGCGAGCTCGACTTCCCAGTCGGTCTTCTGCGAGTTCTTCGGAATGATGACGGTGTCGTTCGGGCCGACGATGCAATTCGGCGCCTTGTTGAACAGGATCGGCTCCGAGGGGATCGGCGAGCCGGTCTCATGCGCATGGTCGACATAGTTGAGGCCGACCGCGATGAAGTTCCTGACGCCGTTCACGATCGGGCCGAGGCGAACGCCGGCTTCGACGGCGGGGAGCGTGGCGGGGTCGATCGCGGCGATCTTGGCGATCGCACCGTTCTTGAGCGTTTCCGGGGTAATGTCCGAGACGACGCCCGAGAGGTCGCGGATCGTGCCGTCCTTGTCGAGAAGGCCCGGCTTCTCCGCGCCCGCGGCGCCGAAGCGTAGGAGTTTCATCGTTATTCTCCGTGTTGGCGGCGGCGATCATGGGCGAGCCTCCGGGGTGATGCAAGCGGCGTGAAGCGTTCATTCAGCAATGGATTGTTGCCCTGGCGGAACAGATGGACGTCCATTCCCTTCGTTGACCGCGAGCCTGCACCATGCGAACGAGGGCTGGCTCCGGAGGGCGATGACGCCGGAGCGTTCCGCCGGAGGCCCGCTTGCAGACGCATCTCGATACCTGGCTGGCCATTCTCGGCTTCGCGGCGGTCACGGCCTTCACCCCCGGTCCCAACAACATGATGCTGATGATTTCGGGCGCCAATTTCGGCTTTGTCCGCTCCATCCCGCATTGCCTCGGCATCACCTTCGGCTTCCCGGTGATGGTGCTCGCGGTGGCGCTGGGGCTCGGCGGCTTCCTGCTCGCGCAGCCGATGCTGCATCAGATCCTCACCTGGGTCGCCTTCGCCTATCTCTGCTGGCTGGCCTGGAAGCTGGCGCATGCCGGCCGCGTCGATGCCGCCGGCGTCAAGGTGGGGAAGCCGATGAGCTTCCTCTCGGCCGCGCTTTTTCAATGGGTTAACCCGAAGGCCTGGATCATGGCCGTCGGCGCGACGGCGCTCTACATGCTGCCCGGCGAGCCGCCGCTGGTCGCGGCCGGGCGGCTGGCAATTGCCTTTTTCCTGACGGCGATCACCTCGACGGTGGTCTGGTGCCTGTTCGGGACGGTGATCGCGCGGGTCTTGTCGAGCGACCGCCATGTGACGATCTTCAACATGGCCATGGCGGCGCTGCTCGTTGTAAGCATGCTGCCGACCCTCGTTTAGGGCGTTTCGCCGGACGGCCCGGCCGCTGCGTCACAAATCTGTTGTTCGCTTCCGTTAAGCGGTCTCTAATTCTTCATCGGCCGAGGACGAATCAAGATCATGTCGATCGCGGTTGCTCCCCGTCATCTGCGAACGTTGTTCCTGTCGGATATTCACCTCGGCACGCGTGGCAGCCAGGTCGATCTTCTGCTCGACTTCCTGAAATACCACGACGCAGAGACGATCTTCCTTGTCGGCGACATCGTCGATGGTTGGCGTCTCAAGAAAAGCTGGTACTGGCCGCAGTCACACAACGACGTGGTCCAGAAGCTTCTGCGCAAGGGACGCAAGGGCGCCCGGCTGATCTACCTGCCCGGCAACCATGACGAATTCCTGCGCGACTATCTCGGCACGCAGCTGGGCGGCATCGAGGTCGTCGACAGCATCGTCCATGAGACCGCGGACGGGAAGCGCCTCCTCGTCATCCATGGCGACCAGTTCGACGTGGTCGTCCGCCATGCCCGCTGGCTCGCCTTCCTCGGCGACGGCGCCTATGTGCTGGCGCTCGGTCTCAATACAATTCTCAACAAGATTCGACGCCGATTGGGGTTCGACTACTGGTCCCTGTCGGCCTGGGCGAAGCTCAAGGTCAAGAACGCGGTCAGCTTCATCGGCGCCTTCGAGAAGGCGCTGGTCAGCGAGGCGAAGCGGGTCGGCGCCGACGGCGTCGTCTGCGGCCATATCCACCATGCGGCGGTGCATGACCAGTTTGGCATCCGCTACATCAACACCGGCGACTGGGTGGAGAGCTGCACCGCCATCGCCGAGCATCACGACGGACGGATCGAGATCCTGCGCTGGTCGACCATCGCTAAGGATGCGGCGGTCGTCGTCGAGAATGACACGAAAGTCGATCAGGTAGCGGCATGAGCCGGCTCCTCATCGCGAGCGACGCCTGGCACCCGCAGATCAACGGGGTGGTGCGGACGCTGGAACGCCTTGCCCGGCATTTGCCGGAGTTCGGCGTCGAGCCGGTCATGCTGACGCCGGATGGCTTCGCCACGGTGCCGTGCCCGACCTATCCGGAGATCCGCCTGACGGTCGCCTGGCCGGGCAGCATCGGGCGGCGGCTCGACACGATCAATCCGGATCATGTCCATATCGCGACGGAAGGGCCGATCGGCTTCGCAGTGCGTCGCTGGTGCCTGCGCAACCGGCGCCTGTTCACGACGAGCTATCACACCCGCTTTCCGGAATATCTCGCCGCGCGGCTGCCGATCCCGGTCGGCTGGAGCTATGCGATGCTGCGCCATTTCCACAATGCCGGCGCCGGCTGCATGGTCTCGACCCGGTCGATCGAACTCGAGCTGCAGGAGCGGGGCTTCCGCAACCTGATGCGCTGGTCGCGCGGCGTCGATGCCGATCTCTTCCGGCCGGGCCGCAATCCGGCCGCGCTCGACTTGCCGCGGCCGATCTATCTCTATGTCGGCCGCGTCGCGGTCGAGAAGAATATCGGCGCCTTTCTCGATTGCGCGCTTCCCGGCAGCAAGGTGGTCGTCGGCGACGGTCCGGAGCTCGAGACGCTGCGGCGTGCCCATCCCGAGGTGACGTTCCTCGGCACGCGGGTCGGCTCCGAACTCGCCGACATCTATTCGGCTGCCGATTGCTTCGTGTTCCCGAGCCGCACCGATACCTTCGGCGTGGTGATGCTGGAGGCGATGGCGTCCGGCCTGCCGGTCGCGGCCTATCCCGTCGCCGGCCCGCGCGACGTGGTCGGTAATTCGGGCGCCGGTGTTCTCGACAATGATCTGCAGGCGGCGGCGCTCGCGGCGCTGTCGATCTCGCGCGAACGCTGCCGCGAGGTGGCGCTGCAGAATTCCTGGCAGTCGGCCACCCGGCAGTTCCTCGACAATGTTACCGCGGTGCACCGGGCACCGCGGCCGACGCGCTCGGCGGGACGGGTTCAATCGCGCACCGGCACCCACACCTCGCATCCGCCGAGGCCTGTCACGGGATCGAAGTCGGGCCCGTAATACTCGACCATCATGATCGCGGTGGACGGATGAGCGCAGCGCTCGCGGCCGAGCCATTCGCCCGCCGCCGCACAGGTCGCGCCGATGGTCGAGACATGGTCGCGATGCTGGAACACGGCGAAGCGCAGCGGCGGAATGCGGACGCCGACCAGCCCTTCGCCGAGCCGGTCCAGCGAGGACATCGGCACGGCGGCGAGATAGTCGAAGCCGTCGGTGCGATCACCGTCCGAGCGGATGCAGACGCCATAGGCGTCGCCGCGGATCTGGTCCGGCATATGATCGATATGCGGCCCGAAGCGCTGCCAGAGCAGCGGAATCCCGCCGCGCTCCTCATAGGTGAAGAAGGCGCGGAGGCCGGCGAGCAGCAGGGCGTCGACGCTGCGGATTTCGGGTTCTGCGATGGCGATGGGCGTGTCGGGCATCAGGATGGGCTCCACGAGGGTGAGGGAGGAGAGATCCGCCCTGAGCCTCAGGCTCTCGGGCGTCAGGCCGAACTGCTCCTTGAAGGCGCGGGAGAAAGCTTCATGCGAGCCGTAGCCGGCATCGAGCGCGACGGTGAGGATGTTCGGCGCTCCGCCCGCCAACTGCCGGGCCGCTTCGCTGAGAGCGCGGCCGCGCACATGCTCCGAGAAGGAGCGGCCGGTAGCCTCGGCGAAGATCCGCGAGAGGTGGAATCGCGACAGGCCGATGGCAGAGGCGATGCGATCGAGCGTCGGCTGCTCGCCGATGCAGCGTTCGATATGCCAGAGCGCCCGCTTGACCGTGTCCATCGTTCCGTCCCCGCCTTCGGTTGTCCAATCTAGCCCGTCCGATTGCCCCCGCTTGATCGGGATTGCTCGGCGTCCTCCAGCCTGTTAGCCCCGTCGTCATGATCACCATCGACGACATCGAAGCCGCGGCCGGGCGCATCGCCGGCCATGCCGTGGCGACGCCTCTGCTTTCCTCTCCCGTGCTCGACGCGGCGACCGGCGGCCGCGTCTATCTCAAGGCCGAGACGCTGCAGCGTACCGGCTCATTCAAGTTCCGCGGCGCCTACAATGCGCTCGCCGCGATGGATGAAGGCGCACGCAGCCGCGGCGTCGTCGCGGTCTCGTCCGGCAATCATGCGCAGGGCGTCGCGGCGGCGGCGCGGCTCTTCGGCGTTCCGGCAACGATCGTCATGCCGGAGGATGCACCGGCCGCGAAACTGGAGGGCACGCGCCGGCTTGGCGCCGCTGTCGTCACCTATCGACGCGCCGAGGACGACCGCGAGGCGGTCGCTGCCGAGATCATGGAGCGGACGGGTGCGCGGCTCGTCCATCCCTATGACAATCCATTCGTGATCGCGGGGCAGGGGACCATCGGCCTCGAGATCGCAGCCGCGCTCAGGTCGCGCGGCGAGTCCGCCGATGCCGTGCTGGTGCCCTGCGGCGGCGGCGGTCTGTCGTCGGGCGTCGCGCTGGCCCTCAGTGCGCGGATGCCGGCCGCGGCCGTCCATCTTGTCGAGCCGCGGGGCTTCGACGACTATGGCCGCTCGCTGGCGGCCGGCGCGATCCTGCGCAACGAGCGCCTGTCGGGCTCGGTCTGCGACGCGCTGATGGCGCCGGCGCCTGGTCGCTTGGGCTTCGCCATCAACAGCCGCCACGCCGCCGGCGCGCTGACGGTGAGCGACGAGGAGGCGCTCGCGGCGGTGGCCTTTGCGGCGCGGGTGCTGAAGCTGGTGGTCGAGCCGGGCGGAGCCGTGGCGCTCGCCGCGCTGCTCTCCGGGCGTTTCGACGCTGCCGGGCGAACCGTCGTCGCCGTGCTCTCCGGCGGCAATATCGACGAGCCGATGCTCGCAAAGGCGCTTTCCGCCGCGCGAGGCGTCGGCGCCATGGTGGGCGGTCCCGCTGCTTGATACGCTTCAACGCCGCGGATCACCCCCCGAGTCGTTCCGCCACAACGATCGTCAGGTTCCCTGAATGACCGCCGCGCCGCCCCTCTTCAGGGTTCGCCTGTCCGTCTTCTATGCCGCCTCCTTCATGGTGAGCGGCGTCACGGTGCCGTTCCTGCCGGTCTGGCTGCGCGAGCGCGGCTTCTCGCCGGTCGAGATCGCCGCCTGCCTCGCATTCCCGCTCGCGGCGCGGATCGTCGCGTCGCCGGCGGGCAGCTGGCTGGCCGACCGCGCGCCGAACCGGCGCCTCGCGATCATCTTCTTCTCGATTCTCGGGCTGTGCTTCTTCGTCCCAGCCGTCTTCGTTTCACCGATCCCGCTGATCCTGCTTCTGACCGGGCTCGCGGTCACCGCCTGGCAGCTCAACCAGCCGGCGGCCGATGCCCTGGCCCTGACGGGCGTACGGCGCTTCGGCATCGATTACGGGCGCATGCGCGTCTGGGGCTCGATCAGCTTCGTCGTGGTGAGCCTTGCCGCCGGCGTCGTGTTCGGCTGGTTCGGCGCGCCGATCCTCGCGCCGATGATCACGGCCGGCTTCGTCGTCTGCCTCGCTGCCGCCTTCGCGCTGCCGGTCACGCCGCCTGCCGAGCGCGCCGCCGACGATGCCGCTCGCCCCGCGCGCCGTTCGGCCCGCGCGGTGCTGCTCAGTCCGCAGTTCCTCGTCGTCGCCTCCTCGACCGGCCTCATCCAGGCGAGCCACGGGCTGTTCTACTCCTTCGGCACCATCGAGTGGCAGACGCTCGGCTTCACCGGCTCGGAGATCGGCCTGCTATGGGCGGCCGGCGTGATCGCCGAGATCGTCATGTTCGCGGTGTCGAGCCGCCTGCTGCGCCTCCATCCGCATACGCTGATCCTGATCGGCGCGCTCGCTGCCGTCATCCGCTGGACGCTGCTGCCCTTCGCGGTCAGCTTCGCGGCCAATCTCGTGCTGCAGCTGCTGCACGCCTTCACCTTCGGCGCCTGCTTCGTCGGCATGCAACTGGCCATCGCCCGCTCGGTGCCGGAGGAGATGACGGCCTCGGCGCAAGGGCTCTGCATGGTGGCGGCCGGCGTGCTGATGGCGCTGACGACGCTGATGGCCGGTCCGCTCTACCAGCATTTCGGCGTCCAGGGCTTCTGGGTGATGTCGGCCTTCGCGGCGCTGGCAGCGGCGATCCTCGTCTTCGACCGCCTGGTGCTTCAGCCCCAGAGCGCGGGCGAGGGCGGGCTGACGCGGCTGCCGCGATAATCGAGGCCCGGCTCGCGGTCGCGCGCCAGGAGCAGCGGCCCGTCGAGATCGACATAATCCGCGTCCTGCGCGAGCAGCACGGCCGGCGCCATGGCGAGCGAGGTGCCGACCATGCAGCCGACCATGACGGCGAGATTCTCGGCCCGCGCAGCGCGGACGACGCCGAGCGCCTCGGTGAGCCCGCCGGTCTTGTCGAGCTTGATGTTGACCGCGTCGTAGCGGTCGGCAAGCAGCGCGCAGTCCGCCGCCTCGTGCAGGCTCTCATCGGCGCAGATCGGTACCGTGCGGTCCACATAGCGCAGGATGTCGTCGGCGCCGACCGGCAGCGGCTGCTCGATCAGTTCGACACCAGCGGCGGCGCAGGCGCGCATCAGCCGTTCGAACTGCTCGACCGGCCAGGCCTCGTTGGCATCGGCGATGAGCCGCGATCGCGGTGCTCCCCGCCGCACGGCGGCAATGCGGGCATCGTCGCCCTCGCCGCCGAGCTTCACCTTGAGCAGCGGCCGCTCGGCAGCGGCCCTTGCCGCCACTTCCATGCTCTCCGGCGTGCCGAGGCTGAGCGTATAGGCTGTCTCCAGCGCATGCGGCGCCGCGAGGCCGAGCTCGGCGGCGACGGAACTTCCCGCGAGCTTCGCCTCGAGGTCCCAGAGCGCGCAGTCGATGGCGTTTCGGGCCGCCCCGCCCGGCAACGTCGCACCGAGGCCGGCGCGGTCGATGCCGCCGGCGATGGCGAAGCCCTGCGTGCGGATCGTTTCGACGACCCCGTCGACCGTCTCGCCATAGCGGGCATAGGGCACACATTCGCCGCGCCCGACATGCCCGTCCTCCTCGATGGTCGCCACGACCACCGTCGCCTCCGTGCGCGCGCCGCGCGAGATGACGAAGCTGCCGGCGATGGGCCAGCGCTCGACGGCGACGGAGAGCTTGCGCAGCGCCATGGCTCAGCCCGCCTTGCCGAAGACGCGGCCGATCTCGGCGACGATCGGCGCGACGCCGGTGCGGATCGGATCGACGGCGGGCAGCGACAGCCGCGCCGAGGTCTCGGCGAGCAGCGCCGTCGCCGCCGCGTCGTCGAGCGCCGCGGTGTTGATGGCGATGCCGACGCAGCGGATGGCGGGGTTGGTGAGGCTGCCGCAGCGGATGGTGAGGTCGATCACGTCCTCGATCGAGGGCAGGGGATGCTGCACGCCGCGCATCCTGGTGCGCGTCGGCTCGTGGCAGACGACGAAGGCATCGGGCTGCGCGCCATGCAGCAGGCCAAGCGAGACGCCGGCGAAGGAGGGGTGGAACAGCGAGCCCTGGCCCTCCACGAGGTCCCAGTGATCGGCAGCGGCGGCGGGCGACAGCCATTCGACGGCACCGGAGATGAAATCGGCCACCACCGCATCGATGGCGACGCCGCGCCCGGAAATGAACACGCCGGTCTGCCCCGTGGCGCGGAAATCGGCATCGAAGCCGGCGGCGCGCATCGCGGTTTCGAGGGCGAGAGCCGTGTATTTCTTGCCGACGGAACAGTCGGTGCCGACGGTCAGAAGCCGCTTGCCCGGGCGCTTGGTGCCCTTGCCGGTCGGGAAGCGCTCGCTCGAATGGCGGACATCGAAGAGCTGCGCGCCGTTGCGCTCCGCCGCCGCGCGGATCGCCGGGATGTCGCCGAGCTTCGTATGCAGCCCGCTCGCGACGTCGAGCCCGGCATCGAGCGCTTCGACGATCGAGGCGATCCAATGCTCGGGCAGCACGCCGCCGGCATTCACCGCGCCGACGATCATGGTGCGCACGCCGGCCGCCTTCGCCGCGGCGATCGAGAGGTCGGGAATGCCGGCATCGGCCTTGCAGCCGGGAAGGCGCAGCTGGCCGATGCACCATTCCGGGCGCCAGTCGACGATGCCGAGCGCCGTCTTCGCCGCGAGGGCGTCGGGAACGTCACCCAAAAACAACAGGTACGGTGTGACGATCTGCATGGCGAAGGTTCCTTTCAGTGGACGCTTGCCGTCCTTCCTCTCGCCATGCCACTAGGTGGAATGGGTCGGGAAGCTTGGTGAGCGGACAGCATCACAATGGCTGCCCGCGGGTCACGGCCGCAAGAGGGTTCGACACCGGTAATGGTCGTGGCGGCTGAAGCAGCGGCGCATCTCGAAGCGAGCGATTCGGACGGCCAGCTGCGACTCGTGCCGCGCGGCGAGTGGACTCTCGCCAGCGCCAGTGCGCTCGAGGGTGAGATCGAGAAGGCCGTCGCCAAGGCCGAGCGCAGCGTTACCGTCGATCTTTCGGATGTCGACCATATCGACACCGCCGGCGGCTGGCTCATCACGCGGCTGGAGCGCGAGATCGGCGCCAAGGGCGTTGCGGTCACCGTCGAAGGCGGCTCCGACAATGTCATGCGCCTTTTGGCCGCGCTCAAGGATGCCGAGCGCGAGCTGCCGCCGCGCAAGAAGCGGCAAAGCGTCGTCGTCGAGCTGCTCGAAGGCATCGGCCGCGGCATGTATGGCGCCGTCTCTGACGCCGAGGCCGGCCTCAACATCCTCGGCGGCGTCGCCGTCGGCTTCCTGAAGGCGCTCGTCAATCCGAGCCGCTTCCGCATCACTTCGGTCGTGTTCCATATCGACCGCGCCGGCCTCCGCGCCGTGCCGATCATCTCGCTGATGTCGCTCCTGATCGGCGCCATCATTGCCCAGCAGAGCGCCTTCCAGCTGCGTCCCTTCGGCGCCGAGGTCTATGTCGTCGATCTCGTCGGCGTGCTCGTGCTGCGCGAACTGGGCGTGCTGCTGACCGCCATCATGATCGCCGGCCGCTCCGGCAGCGCCTTCACGGCCGAGATCGGCTCGATGAAGATGCGCGAGGAGATCGACGCGCTCGACGTCATCGGCCTCGATGTCAACGAGGTGCTGGTGCTGCCGCGCATCCTGGCGCTGGTGATCGCGCTGCCGCTCCTCACCGTCGTCGCCGATTTCGCGGCGCTGGTCGGCGGCGGCCTCGTCAGCTGGTTCTATGTCGGACTGCCGCCCTCCGCCTTCATCATGCGGCTGCGCGACGCTGTCTATGTCTCGACCTTCTGGGTCGGCATCATCAAGGCGCCCTTCATGGCGCTGATCATCGGCATCATCGCGGCGACGGAAGGCTTCCGCGTCCAGGGCAGCGCCGAGTCGCTCGGTGCGCGCACGACCTCCTCGGTCGTGAAGGCGATCTTCATGGTGATCGTCGTCGATGGCCTCTTCGCCATCTATTTCAGCGCCGTGAGCTACTGACCATGGCGGTGCGCAAGACCTCGGTGCCGGTGAAGAGCGAGACCGTGATCCGCGGCCGCGGCATCACCGTCGGCTTCGGCGAGCGCAAGATCCTCGAGAATCTGGACATCGACGTCTATCGCGGCGAGATCCTCGGCATCGTCGGCGCCTCGGGCACCGGCAAGTCGGTGCTCCTGCGCACGATCCTCGGCCTGCAGGCGAAGACCGCCGGCAGCGTCGAGATCCTCGGCCAGCCCTATGACGACGCCGAGCCGGCGATCCGCGCCAAGATCGACCAGCGCCTCGGGGTGCTGTTCCAGCAGGGCGCGCTCTTCTCATCGCTCTCGGTGCTGCAGAACGTCGAATTTCCGATCCGCGAGCATCTGAAGCTCTCGCCGCGGCTGATGGAGGAACTTGCGCGGCTGAAGATCGACCTCGTCGGCCTCGCGCCGGAAGCGGCCGACCGCCTGCCATCCGAGCTGTCCGGCGGCATGATCAAGCGCGCCAGCCTTGCGCGGGCGCTGGCGCTCGATCCCGACATCGTGTTCCTTGACGAGCCGACCTCCGGCCTCGACCCGATCGGCGCGGCCGAGTTCGATGCGCTGATCGCGACGCTGCGCGATACGCTCGGTCTCACCGTGTTCATGGTGACGCACGATCTCGACAGTCTCTATACCGTGTGCGACCGGATCGCCGTCCTGGGCGACCGGCACGTGCTGATCGAAGGCACCATCAAGGACATGCTCGCTTTCGATCACCCATGGGTTCAGAAATACTTCCGCGGCGCCCGTGCGCGCCGCCTCGAGGAGCAGGCGTAAGGCATGGAAACCCGCGCGAACTACGCGACCATCGGCGTGTTCACCCTGGCGGTGATCGTGGCCTGCTTCGCCTTCGTCTACTGGCTCGCGCGCTATGACGAGAGCGGCACCCGAAAGCCGCTGCGCATCCTCATTCCCGGCTCGGTCACCGGCCTCGCCAATGGCAGCCAGGTGCTCTTCAACGGCATCCGCATCGGCGACGTGACGACGTTGCGCATCAATCCGCAGGATCCGAACCAGGTCGAGGCCATGGTCTCGGTCGATCCGAACCAGCCGATCAAGTCCGACACCAAGGCGACCGTCGGCGTTCAGGGCCTGACCGGCATCGCCTCGATCGAGCTCCGCGGCGGCACCGCCACCCTGCCGAGCATCTTCGACGAGACCGAGATCCCGACGCTGGTCGCCTCCGGCTCCGGCCTCTCGGAGATCCTCAATAGCGCCCAGGACCTCCTCAACAAGGCGAATGTCACCGTCGACCGCCTCAACGTCATCCTCGACGACGCGCAGCCCTCGGTGAAGACGACGCTCGCCAATGTCGAGAAGTTCACCGGCGCGCTCGCGCAGAATTCCGACGGGGTCAACGACTTCCTCGCCAATGTCTCGGCGCTGTCGAAGCAGATCGGGTCGTTGTCGGGCGACCTGCAGGGTCTGGTCGGCAAGGCGGACAACATTCTCGCCGCCGTCGATCCCTCCAAGATCGCCGATGCCATCAACCAGATCGACAAGGTGGTCGCGAAGCTCGCGGAATCGGCCGACACCTTCCCGCAGATCGTTTCCAACGTGAAGGACGTCTCCGAGCAGCTCGGTCAGACGCTCGCCTCGGCGCGAAAGATCATCGACGCCGTCCAGGTCGAGGCGGTGAAGAGCACGATCCAGGACGTCGCCACGGTCGCCCGCCGTATCCAGGGCGCGACCGTCGATGTCGACAAGATCGTCGCCGATGCCAGCGCCGCCGTCGCCGATGCGCGCGACTTCGTCGCCTTTGCCCGCAAGCAGCAGCCGCAGGTCGAGCAGATCGTCGGCAGCACCAACCAGCTGATGGGCCGCCTCAACGACGCCTCGGAGAAGCTCGATTCGATCCTCGGCGGCGCCGATGCGATCGTGAACGATCCGGACAGCAAGAACTTCTTCAAGGAGGCCGCGGCCGCCGCGGCGTCGATCCGCAAGGTGGCCGACGCCTTTGCCGGCCGCGCCGACGCGATCTCGGCCAACATCGCCGACTTCACCGGCTCGGGCCTGCGCAATATCGACCAGCTGGTAAACCAGTTGCAGCGCACGACGACGCAGTTCAACCGCACGCTGAACTCCGTGCAGAGCAATCCGCAGGGCTTCGTCTTCGGCAATCCGACCGTCAAGGAATACAACCGCAAATGACCGCGGCTCACCGCCAACCGCGAGGGCAGACCAAGATGGCCAAGACGACGCGATCACTGCCGTTCGGCGCGCTGGCCGCCGTCCTGCTCGCCACGCTGCTCGCCGGCTGCGTCAGCGCGCTGGTCACCCGGCCGCCGCCGAACACCTATGACCTGACCGGCCCGCGCGACCTGCCCAAGGTCGGGAGCGGCGGCCGCGCACAGGTGCTCATCCCGGCGCCGACGGCGCTGCAGATCCTCGCGACGCAGCGCATCGTCGTGTCGCGCGGCTCGCTGATGGCCTATTACCCGGACGCGCAATATCCCGACACGCTTCCCAACGTGCTGCAGGCGCGCATCATCGAGACCTTCGAACTCTCCAAGCAGGCGCATGCCGTCGGCCGGCCGGGCGAGGGCCTGTCGATCGACTACCAACTGCTGACCGATATCCGGACCTTCAACGTCGTCGTCGACGGTTCCGGCATGGTCGCGGATGTCGAGATCTCGGCGCGCCTGATGAACGACCGCAACGGCCGCGTCGTCGATTTCAAGGTGTTCCGCGCCCGCGTGCCCGTCGCAGCGGACACGGCGCCGGCCGCCGTCGGCGGCCTCAACCAGGCGCTCGATCAGGTCCTGGTCGACCTCACGAGCTGGGTGCTGAAGCGGCTCTAGGGTCCGTCGCCTCGGCGGCGTAGCGGCGAAGCGGCTCGCTCAGGTCTTGCCGGACAGAAGATGCGCGACCAGCGCATTGGCATGGCCATGGCCCATGCCGTGCTCCTGTTTCAGGAAGGCGACCAGTTCCATGTGTTTCGCCGGCAATCTGGCGCGCAGCAGGTCCAGCCATTCGGCGATCGGCCGTCCATAGGTCTTCTCGATCGAGGGGAAGTAGGACGCGGGTCCCTTGACGGGCTGGTCAGGCATGGCGGTCGATGCTCCTCGCTGGACAGTCGGCAGCTTCGCTCCCGGCCGGCGGGATCGCAAGCCGGCTGGACGAGGGCGGGCATGCGCTCACGCGCTCATGCGCGCTCGCGCAGCGGGGGCTCGTCTTCGGACACGACGAGGTTGCGGCCCGAGCTCTTGGCCCGGTAGAGGCAGCTGTCGGCCCGCTCGATCACGCTGGAGGCCGTATCGCCGGGGCGGAGGCTGGCGATGCCGATCGATATGGTCACCGGCCGCAGCCTCTCGCCGCTGGCGCGGCGGCGGAACTCGCGGCTCATCACGGCGGTGCGGATATGTTCGCCCACGACCACCGCTTCCGCCGCGCCGGTGCCAGGAAGGATGACAGCGAATTCCTCGCCGCCATAGCGGCAGGCGGTGTCCTGCGCGCGGACATTCTGCTTCACCGCGAGCGCCACCAGCCGCAGTACGTGATCGCCGGTCTGGTGGCCGTAGCGGTCGTTGAACGACTTGAAATGGTCGATATCGGTGAAGAGCAGCGAAAGCGGCGTCCCGCTCGCCCGCGCCTCGGCGATCGCGCGCTCGAAGGTCTCGTCGAAATGGCGCCGGCTGGCGAGCGTCGTCAACTGGTCGCTCAGCGTCTCGTGCCGCACATTGTCGAGGCTCGCCTGCAGGGCATCGAGTTCGGCGCGCGAGCGGGCGAGTTCCTCCTCGATCAGCCGCTTGCGCTCCTCGATGGAGCGGGTCGCGGCGACGAGCCGGCGGACGAGATCGACGGTCGCGGTGCGGCTGCCGGTCCGCGTCGCCGCAGCATGCGCGGCGGCGAGCGCCGCGGCGGCGCTGGCGGTGGTGTCCGGCAGGGGAGATGCTGCGCCGGTTACAGGATCCGCCGGCAATTCGTGCCACGAGAGCCCGAGCGCCTGATCGCGCAGGAAGGCCCGGCACAGCATCGCGAGATCGGCCCGCGAAAGCCCGCCTTCCTCGCGCAGGATGCCGTCGATGGCTTCTTTCAGGAGCGGTTCGCTTCCCGAGGCATAGGCATAGAAGAGCGCGTAATTCTGCGGCTCGGGGGCGAGGTCGTGGCGCTCCAGCGCGGCGAGCGCCGCCCGGGCCAGACTGGCCTTACGCAGAAATTCACCGCTGTCCGACATATCCCCCGACCGTCGCTGCGGGATCTCTCGATCCCTTGGACGGGTACAATCTGGACGCGAAGTCCTAACGGGATGCTAAGGCAGTTCAACACTCCGCTGCATTGCAGCAGCAGCGGCGCGCCATGATGAACGACGTGTTAAGGCGCGGACCGGCCGCGCCTTCACGCTCAGGAGGACGGCGCGCGAACCGGCCGCAGCAGGAACTGCGGAACGTGATCGCCGAGGCCGATGACGCGCTCGCCATCGTCACGATCGGGACGGCGCTGGCCGCGCTCCGGACGGGTCGGGGCAGGGCTGCGCGGCACGGGCCGGCGGCTCTCCTCGCCCTGGCGGACAGGACGGGCCGAGAGATCGGCAGCTTCCTCGGGCGCAGCCGGACGCGGCTTGCGGCCGCCGGAGCGGCGATTCTCGGACCGTGCTTCCTCGGAACGCGCCGGCGCCTCGGACGCCTCGGCGGCTTCGGACGCCGCCTCCTCGTCCCGCGCGGCGCGCCTCGGCTCTGCCCTGGACTCGCTCCGGCCTTCGGTCTTCCCGTCGGCCTTGCCCTCCGACCTGCGGCCGCCGCGCCCGGAACGGGCAGGGCGGTCCTCGCGCTCGCCGGCCTGGACCGGATCGCCGAGCCAGGTGACGTCGTCGCCCGTCAGCTTACCGATCGCGGAGAGATATTTCTGGTCGGCGGGCGCCACGAGCGTGATCGCCGTGCCCGAGCGGCCGGCACGGCCGGTGCGGCCGATGCGGTGGACATAGTCGTCCGCGTGGGTCGGGATGTCGAAATTGAACACATGGCTGACGTCTGGGATGTCGAGGCCACGCGCCGCCACGTCGCTGGCGACCAGCAGCGTGAGGCGGTTGTTCTTGAACGCGTCGAGCGTCGCCATGCGGGCGCGCTGGTCCATGTCGCCATGCAGCGCTCCGACCGAGAAGCCGTGCTTCTCCAGCGAGCGGGCGAGGACCGCGACATCGCGCTTGCGGTTGCAGAAGATGATCGCGTTCTTGAGATCGGTCGCGCCGCGGATGAGTTCGCGCAGCGCCTCGCGCTTGTCGGCCGACTCGCGGCCGGTCGCAACGAAGGCCTGCGTCACCGTCTTGGCGGTGGTGGCCGGACGGGCCACCTCGACGCGGGCGGGATTGGACAGGAACGTATCGGCGAGATGCTCGATCTCCGGCGGCATGGTGGCCGAGAAGAACAGCGTCTGGCGCGTGAAGGGCAGCAGCTTGCTGATGCGCTCGATGTCCGGAATGAAGCCCATGTCGAGCATGCGGTCGGCTTCGTCGATGACGAAGATCTCGACGCCGGTCATCAGGAGCTTGCCGCGCTCGCAATGATCGAGCAGGCGGCCGGGCGTCGCGATGAGAACGTCGACGCCGCGGTCGAGCTTCTTTTCCTGGTCGCCGAACGAGACGCCGCCGATCAGCAGCGCGACGTTGAGCTTATGGTTCTGCCCGTATTTGTTGAAGTTCTCCTCGACCTGCGCCGCCAGCTCGCGGGTGGGTTCGAGGATCAGCGTGCGCGGCATGCGCGCGCGCGCCCGGCCCTGCTCCAGCAGGGTGATCATCGGCAGGACGAAGCCCGCCGTCTTGCCGGTGCCGGTCTGGGCGATGCCGAGAACGTCCCGGCGCGCCAGGACATGAGGGATTGCCTCGGCCTGGATCGGCGTCGGAACGGTGTAGCCGCTTGCCTCGACGGCAGACAGCACTTTGGGGCTAAGCCCGAGCGTAGAGAAGGATGCGGTCAAGAAGGATATGGCCCGATGGGCTGCGTGGCCCGGCGACGTGGCGTCGGCGCCAACGGTGAGCGTCGCAGGCAGATACCGGCATCGAGGCCGTTTTGTCAAACTTTTAGAAGGAATTCGGGCCTTTGCGGCACCGATTCCTGCATTTTTAGTTACTGGCCGGCCCGAAGCGGTAGCTGCCGTCGTGCTCGACGAAGAGTTCGTAGCTCTGGTCGGTATCCGCCTTGGGGTCGACGACCTCGACGAAGACGGTGAGGCCGTCGGGATCGGATTCGGCGACGAAATCGGCGATGTCGAGCTTCAGGGACTGCATCTCCGCGATCTCGACGGAGCGCACCAGCGCCTCCGACCCATCGACGCCGGTCGCGATCCACTGGACGAAGAGCCGCGCCGTCTGCGGCAGCCCGGCCCGCGCGACGACGACGCGGAAGACGCCCTTGCGGCCGTCCTGCTCCCAGCTGCCGGCGATGCGGACGTCCTGAACCGTGGCCTCGATGGCCCCGACGGCATCGGCGACGGTGTCCGCCCGCGCGGCGGCGGGCAGGGCAGCCGCCAATCCGGCGAGGAGCGCGGTCGTGACGAGGACGCGGTTCGGCATGGTGACCTCCGGGGCGGCGGTTGGGTGGGCGAAGCTAGTGCCACAACCGTGACGGCGGCAAGGCGATCCCCTGGTCAGGCGCCGGAAGCGGTATCGGCGTCGATCCGAGCGAGAAGATCGGCGGCGCGCGCGGCATGCGGGCCGATCCAGCGGTCGTGGATGTGCTTGATCGGCAGCGCGTTCAGATGGTTCCAGCGCTCGCGGCCCCTTCTCTGCGGCACGACGAGGTCGGCCCCCTCCAGCACCTTCAGATGCTGCATCACCGTGCAGCGGTCGAGATCGGGAAAACGCTGACAGAGCGCGCCGGTCGTCAGCGGCCCGTCCTTCAGCGCATCCATGAGCGCCCGCCGCGTCGGCGCCGCCAGCGCCTTGAAGACGCGCTCCATCGAATCATCGGTTGACATGTTATTCTTTTATAACATGATCGGGCATGCCGTCATCAGGAGGAGCATGGTCATGGACCTGACCGCCAAGGAACTCGACGCCAAGGATCTCGCCTTCACGATTTCCGGCCGCATCGCCCGGCCCGTCTCCGAGGTGTTCGAGGCGGTCGTCGATCCGGGAAAGCTCTCCGGCTATTTCACCACCGGCGGCGCCAAGGGGCGGCTCGAGACCGGCGCGACGGTGACCTGGGACTTCGCGGATTTCCCCGGCGCCTTCCCGGTGCATGTCGTCGCGGTCGAGAAGGACCGGCGCATCGTGCTGCGCTGGGAATCGGCCGACCAGGAGGCCGCGCCGGGCGGGGAGGCGGGGCCTTACGAGACGACCGTGACGATGCTGTTCGAGCCGCTCGAGGACGGGCGCACGCTGGTGACCATCAGCGAGGCGGGCTGGCGGCCGACGGGGGCCGGCCTTCGCTCCAGCTATGGCAACTGCCAGGGCTGGTCGCAGATGCTCGCCTGCATGAAGGCCTATGTCGAGCATGGCATCAATCTGCGCGACGGCTTCTATGTCTGAGCCTCAGCCGAAGAGGCCCTTCGCCGCCAGCGCCAGCGCGACATAGCGGCCGAGCTTGCCGATCGTCACCAGGACGAGGAAGGACGCGAGCGGCTCGCGCAGCATGCCGGCGACCACGGTGAGCGGATCGCCGACGATGGGCAGCCAGGCGAAGAGGAGGCTCCAGCGGCCGAAGCGGTGATACCAGCGCTGCGCCCGGCCGAGCGAGGCCTCGGAGACCGGAAACAAGCGCTTGCCCCGCCAGCGCTCGATGAAGCGGCCGAGCAGCCAGTTCACCATCGAGCCGAGCACATTGCCGGCGGTCGCGACCGCGACCAGCAGCGCCACCGGCGCATCGCCTTTCGCGACCAGTGCCACGAGCACCGCCTCCGACTGCGCCGGCAGGATGGTGGCGGCAACGAGGGCGGCGAAGAAGAGGCCGGCGAGTTCAGCCGCCACGGGTCCGGTCCGCTCGTATTCGCCGATCGCCCATCAGCGCGCTAGGTTCTCTCGAGGCGCGACTCGCGTCATGACCGGTCCGGACCGCGGAGGCGTGCATGTCGCGATGGCAATGGCTTTTGAGGCAACTGACGCGGCGGCTCTGGTTCCGCGCCTCGCTGATCGGCTCCTTCGGCGTCTTCGCGGCGATTCTCGCGGCAGTGGTCGAGCGATACATTCCCTGGACCATACCGGGCGACATCGGGGCAGATGCCGTCGAGGGCATCCTCGACATCATCGCCTCCTCGATGCTCGCCGTCACCACCTTCTCGCTCAGCGTCATGACCTCGGCCTATGGCTCGGCGACCAGCAATGTGACGCCGCGGGCCACCAAGCTGCTGATCGAGGACCGCGTGACGCAGAACGTGCTCTCGACATTCCTGGGCTCGTTCCTGTTCGGCATCGTCGGCATCGTCGTGCTCAAGACCGGAGCCTATGGCGACCGTGGCCGCACCATCCTCTTCCTCGTCACCATCGGCGTCATCGTCCTCATCGTGGTGACGCTGCTGCGCTGGATCGACCATCTGACGCGGCTCGGCCGAGTCAGCGAGACGACGGATCGCGTCGAGCATGCCGCGCGCTCGGCGCTGGAACTGAGGATCGCGCAGCCGACGCTCGGCGGAACGCCGCTCATCGATCCGGCGCGGGACATCCCGCATGACGCGTCGCCCGTCGCCGCCGATCAGGTCGGCTATGTCCAGCATATCGATATCGGGGCGCTGGCCGGCGCGGCCGACACGATCGATGGCGACATCTATCTCGCTGCCCCGGTCGGCGCCTTCCTCTATCCCGAGACGCCGCTGGTCTTCGTTGCCGGCTCCATCGAAGGCGAGGAAGGCGGCGAGGCTTTGGCGGCCATCCGCGGCGCATTCTCGATCGGGGCCGAGCGCAGCTTCGACCAGGATCCGCGCTTCGGCCTCGCGGTGATGAGCGAGATCGCCTCGCGGGCCCTTTCGCCGGGCATCAACGATGCCGGCACCGCGATCGACGTGGTCGGCCGGACGACGCGGCTGCTGACGCTCTGGGCGGAAGGCAAGGACCGTTCCGACGAGATCGAGATCCGCTATCCCCGCGTCCATGTCGCGCCGCTTGCGGACGCCGACCTTTTCGAGGATGCGTTCATGCTGGTCGCGCGAGACGGCGCGGGGCTGATCGAAGTGCAGCTGCGCATCCGAAAGGCGCTGCTCGCGCTGGCCGGCATCGGCAGCGACGCGTTCCGCCGAGCGGCGCTGACACAGGCCGATCTCGCGCTCGCCCGCGCCGAACTCTCGCTCGACCTTCCGGCCGACCGCGAGCGGCTTGCGGGCCTCGATGCACAGCGGCGGCGGGCCGAACTGGTCGAAGAAGAGGGAGGAGGCCGATGATCCCGTTTTCCGTCATCCGCGAGCGGGCCGAACAGCGCAAGGGCGGCGCGGTTGCGCTCGCGGCACTGCTGCCACCAGTTGCTGGTAACGATGCGCTCGCGGCGCTTCCTGACGACCGGGTCCTCGCCATGATGGCGAAGCGCGTCTTCAGCGCCGGATTCGTCTGGAGCGTCATAGAAGCGAAATGGCCCGGCTTCGAGGCGGCCTTTCTCGGCTTCGACCCGGGGGCGCTGATGTTCCAGCCGGACGATTACTGGGACGGACTGGAGCGCGATGCGCGGATCGTCCGCAACGGCGCCAAGATCCGCTCGGTGCGCGACAACGCCGCCTTCGTGCGCGCGATCGCCGCCGAGCATGGCAGCTTCGGCCGCTTCCTCGCTGCCTGGCCGGCCGACGACGAGGTGGGCCTCCTCGATTGCCTCGCCAAGCGCGGCAGCCGGCTCGGCGGCAATTCCGGCCAGATGCTGCTGCGCTTCCTCGGCTTCGACGCCTTCGTCCTGTCGGGGGACGTGGTCGCATGCCTCCGCGATGCCGGCGTCGCAATCGCGGCCGAGCCGAAATCGAAGGGCGACATGGCGCGGATCCAGGCCGCCTTCAATGCCTGGCATGCCGAGACGGGCCTTCCCTACACGCATCTCTCGCGCATCTGCGCGCTCTCGATCGGCGAGAACCGGCAAGCGGGCGAAGACGAGGGCGAGTAGAGGTCAGGGGCCGGGCGGCGTAACCCCGGCGGGTTGCCAGAGTTCGATCGGATTGCCTTCGGGGTCGTGGATACGGGCGAAGCGGCCGATGCCGGGCATGTCCCATTCGAGCCGGGTCGTGACCTCGATCCCGGACGCGCGGAGGCTCGCCGTGAGCGCGTCGAGATCGTCGACGCGGAGGTTGAGCATCCAGCGGTGGTCGGCGGCGAAATAGTCGCTCGCCTCGGCGAAGGGGGCAAAGACGGTCGGCCCGGCTGCCGTATGCCAGACGGGGCTCGGATCGGCGCCGATGCCGAGATGCTCGGCATACCAGGCGGTGAGCGCCTCCGGATCGCGGGAGCGGAAGAAGAAGCCGCCAATGCCCGTCACGCCCATGACTGCCTCTCCCCGTCTTTCGCAAAGAGCCCCGCGGCGAAATTCCGATTCGCCGGCAAAGCTCTATCGGCTTGTCTTCACCCATAGTCTTCAGGGGAAGCGCGACTGGCTGCGCCTGAAGACGTTCTAGATATCGATCTCGGTCGCGAAGGCGGCGTTGTCCTGGATGAAGCGGAAGCGCTCCTCGGGCTTGTTGCCCATGAGCTGCTCCACCGTGTCGCGCGTCAGCTCGATCTCGCCATCGACGATGCCGACGCGCAACAGCGTGCGCTTCCTGGGGTCCATGGTCGTCTCCTTGAGCTGCGCCGGCATCATCTCGCCGAGGCCCTTGAAGCGGCCGATCTCGACCTTGCCCTTGCCGGTGAACTCGGACTTCAGCAGCTGATCCTTGTGCGCGTCGTCGCGGGCGTAGAGCGTCTTGCCGCCCTGGCTGATGCGGTAGAGCGGCGGCACGGCGAGATAGAGGTGGCCGCTCGCGATCATCTGCGGCATCTCGCGATAGAAGAAGGTGATCAGCAGCGACGCGATATGGGCGCCGTCGACATCGGCGTCGGTCATGATGATGACCTTGTCGTAGCGAAGGTCCTCGTCGCGATACTGGCTGCGCGGGCCGACGCCGAGCGCCTGCATGAGGTCGGCGAGCTGCTGGTTGGCGCCGAGCTTTTCGCGACCGGCATTGGCGACGTTGAGGATCTTGCCGCGCAATGGCAGCACCGCCTGGCTGGCGCGGTCGCGGGCCTGCTTGGCCGAGCCGCCGGCCGAATCGCCCTCGACGATGAAGATCTCGCTGCCCTGCGCCGCGCTCTGGCTGCAATCGGCGAGCTTGCCCGGCAGGCGCAGTTTGCGCACCGCGCTCTTGCGCGAGACTTCCTTCTCCTGGCGGCGGCGCAGCCGCTCGTCGGCGCGCTCGATTACCCAGTCGAGAAGGCGCGAAGCGTCCTGCGGAGAGGCCGCCAGCCAATGGTCGAACGGATCGCCGATCGCCTTCTCGACGATACGCGCCGCCTCGCCGGTCGAGAGGCGGTCCTTGGTCTGGCCGACGAATTCCGGCTCGCGCACGAAGACGGAGAGCATCGCCGCGCAGGAGGTCATCACGTCCTCGGCGGTGATGATCGAGGCGCGCTTGTTGCCGGTGCGCTCGGCATGGGCCTTCAGCCCGCGCAGCAGTGCCGTGCGGAGGCCCTGCTCATGCGTGCCGCCTTCCGGCGTCGGGATCGTGTTGCAATAGGAGCGGACATAGCCGTCGCCGGGGAACCAGGTGACGGCCCATTCGGCGGCGCCATGGCCGCTCGCCTTGTCCGTCCGGCCCGCGAAGATCGTGCCGGTCACCGGCTTCTCGTCGACGAGATCGGCGGCGAGGAAGTCCTTGAGGCCACCGGGAAAATGGAAGACGGCCGTCGTCGGCGTCGCGGCGCCGGGGGCGATCAGCTCCGCCGCGCAGTTCCATCGGATCTCGACGCCGCCGAAGAGATAGGCCTTGGAGCGGGCCATGGCGAAGATGCGCGCCGGGCTGAACGTCGCCGCTGCGCCGAAGATCTGCGGGTCGGGCTTGAAGCGGGTCCGCGTGCCGCGCCGGTTCTGGACATCGCCGACGAGTTCGAGCCCGGAGGTCGGAACGCCGCGCGCAAAACTCTGGCGGTAGAGCTTGCGGCCGCGCGCGACCTCGACCTCCAACACCTCGGAAAGCGCGTTCACCACGGAGACGCCGACGCCATGCAGGCCGCCCGAGGTCTCATAGACCTTGGAATCGAATTTTCCGCCCGAGTGAAGCGTCGTCATGATCACTTCGAGCGCCGACTTGTCCTTGAACTTCGGATGCGGGTCGACCGGGATGCCGCGTCCATTGTCGGTGACCGTGAGGAAGCCGTCGGCCGATAGCTCGACCTCGATGAAATTGGCGTGGCCGGCGACGGCCTCGTCCATCGAATTGTCGATCACCTCGGCGAAGAGATGATGCAGCGCCTTCTCGTCGGTGCCGCCGATATACATGCCCGGCCGGCGCCGCACCGGCTCCAGCCCTTCCAGCACTTCGAGGTCGGCGGCTGAATAATCGGCTTCGGCCGGGCGCTGCGCAGCGGCGCGCGCCTCGGCCATCCGTGCCTTGGCGCCGGCTGCCGGCGCCGCGGGCGCTGCCTCGGGCAGAGCCGCGCCGAAGAGATCGCTGGTGTCGTCCATGAGCATCCCGTTCCTGTCGCGGGGGAGATGGCCCGGACAGCCCCCACGAATCAAGCAAGAATGATTTGGGCACAAATCCTGCCACGCCCGCCGCGCCTGGGCGAGCCCGTGTTTCCGTTTTGTTCGAAAGAGCATCGCTCGGGCGCCGAGCCGGGCTGTCGGCCCTCTGCCGATCGGGCTTTGTGGCGGGGTGGCAACAGTGTTGCAGCAAGACTCCGTCCGGGTCCTCATCTGCTCCGATCTGCCCCCTTTCAGCCATAAAGCGACACGAGCTTGCCGACCATCCGGGGGCGGATAGGACAGATCTTGCGGCGTAGCGTGGGAAACAGCGGTTCTGCTTGCGCAGTTGGCGACCGGCCGAGTCATTCGGGCGTCGCCCTCTTCACCGGCCTAGGTTTCGCCGGAAAGCAGGGCCATATTCTCTTTCAACCCATTCATGGCCGCGGCGACGCGGCCCGCCTCGGCCGACAGTGGTGCTTTTTCGCCGCTGAAGGCTCGGCTGTCCGCAACGAAGTGGCAAGTCATGCGGTACTGTAACGCGTTCAGCGGCGCTGCCCTGTTCGGCCTTGGCCTGTTGAGCGGCCTTTCGGGCGCTTATGCGCTCGATGCCCGCACGCTCGACAAGAACGCCACGCCGACGGAAGCGTTCCGCCTCGGATTCAACGCCTACAAGCAGGGCGACACGACCACGGCCATCGAGGCGCTGACCTATGCCGCCGAGAAGGGCCATGCCGCGGCGCAGTGGAAGCTCGGGCGCATGTATGCCGAAGGCGACGGCCTCGCCAAGGACGACATCAAGGCCTTCGAGATGTTCAGCGAGATCGCCGACGGCCATGCCGACGACAATCCGGCCGGCAGCTCGGCCCGTTTCGTCGCCAACGCCTTCGTCGAACTCGGCTCCTATTACCGCGAGGGTATTCCGAACAGCGCCATCAAGCCGGATTTCGGCCGCGCCCGGCAGATGTTCGCCTATGCCGCCTCCTATTTCGGCGACCCGGAAGCCCAGCTCAATCTCGCCCGCATGTATTACGAGGGCGAGGGCGGCGATCCCGACCCGCGCCAGGCCGTGCGCTGGGCGAAGCTGGCCGCGACCAAGGGCAATGTCCGCGCACAGGCGCTGCTCGGCCATATGCTGTTCGAAGGCGAGGGGGTCGGCCGCGAGCCGGTTCTCGGCCTCATGTATCTGAATGTCGCCCGCGACCGGTCGCAGGGCGACGATCCCTGGATCCAGCGGCTTCAGGAACAGGCCTTCTCGGTCGCCACCGAGACCGAGCGGCGGACGGCGCTGGCGCTTTCCGACGACTGGATGGCCAAGCATGGCGGGGTCGACCAGACAGCCGCGCAGTAGCGGCCGTGCGCCGAGCGGCCAGGTACCGTTCATCCACCGCGCGTTTCGCCGCGATGCTTGCGGCGCCCCCGGGATTCCTGCACTTATCCGTGATCCGCCGGCAGACTGAAGGGCCGGCGCCCTGATGGCCGGAGAGCGGGACGATGGCCGGCGACTGTCCGCCGCGAGCTGAGCGCGCCGCCGGGTCGCCCGACCGGCACCGTCCCTGCTTGGCCGGCGTCTCGCCCATCCGCCGGGCACCGCCATGACGGGGCTGCGCGTCTTTCTCCTTTCGATGCTGCTGATCGTCTCGCTGCTGGCCGCGGCGGCGGTGATGATGATCCGGGCGCCGATCGAGGCCGATCTTGCCGAGCGCATCGATCGGCAACTGGCCGAGGCCGGGCAATCCTGGGCGAGCGCCCATGTCGAGGGCCAGACGGCCGTGATCGCCGGCACGGCGCCGACGCTCGAGGCGCAGCGGCTCGCCGACGCGGCGGCGGCCTCGGTCTGGGGCGTGCGCAGCGTAGTCGATGCCAGCGCCATCCTGCCGCTCAAGGCCAACTATGTCTTCGCGGCAAGCCGCGACCGGGACGGCGTGTCGCTCACCGGCTATGTGCCATCCGAGGACATCCGCCTCCTCCTGAAGGCGGACATCGGCCGGCTCTTTCCGGGCGTCGCCGTCGACGACCGGACGCAGCTGGCGCGCGGCCAGCCCGTGGACTTCCTCGGCCTCGCCCGCTTTGCCCTCGCGCGCGTCGCGGAGCTCTCGGAGGGAACGGCGACGCTGACCGGCCCCGATCTCTCCATCGAGGGGACGGCGCTCGACGAGGACCGCTTCGCCGCTGCGGCGGCGGCGCTGACCAAGGGCATGCCGGCGAATATCGCGCTGCGCACCGTCCGCATCCTGCCGCCGAAGGCCGAGGCCTTTGTCTGGAAGGCCGTCTTCGACGGCAGCAAGGTCAGCATCAGCGGCTTCGTCCCCTCCGAGGCGGCGCGCGACGCCATCGACGCGGCGGCGCGCGCGGCAAAATCCGATCTCGCGCTCGACGACCAGACCCGCCTCGCCTCGGGCGGCCCGGACGGCTTCGCCGCGGCGGCCGTGTTCGCGGTGACGGAACTGCCCCGCCTCGCCGAGGGCACCGCGACCATCGATGGCGGCATGCTCTCGCTCTCGGGCAAGGCAAAGTCGGTGGCCGATCACCAGGCGCTGCTGGCCGATCTCGGCGCCCGCCGCGACAGTGGCGAGGCGGGTGTCGCGCTCGGCTCGCTCGACATCGTGCCGCCCTTCGTCGATCCCTATGTCTGGCGCGCGAGCCGCACCGCCGACCGGCTGATCCTCGCCGGCTATGTGCCGACCGAGGATGTCCGGGCGCGTGTCTCCGACGCCGCAGCGAGCGCCTTTCCGGGCATCCGCATCGACAACCGCCTCGTCATCGCCGCCGGCGATCCGAAGATGGACTGGATCGGCGCGCTCAGCTTCAGCCTCGAGCAACTCGCCCTCCTGTCGCGCGGCAGCGTCGCGCTCGAGGGCAAGCGCTATGCGATAGAAGGCGAGGCGGCCTCGATCGCCGCCTTCAAGACGCTCTCGGACCAATTGGCGAAGACGCTGCCGGCCGGCATGGACCTCGAAAGCGAGGCCGTGGCGCCGGCGCGCGTCTCGCCCTTCACCTTCAGCCTGGCGCGGACCGAGAAGAGCCTGACGCTCGGCGGCTTCGTGCCGGACGAGGCGGCGACCGCGGCGATCCTCGCCGCCGCCAAGCCGCGCTTGCCGGATGCGGAGGTCGAGATCGGCGTCGAGCGGGCGAGCGGCGCGCCGGCCGCCTTCACCGATGTCGCGGTCGCGGCGGTGCAGGCCGTCAGCCGCCTGACCTCCGGCCGCGCCGATTTCTCCGACCAGTCGCTGACGCTCGCCGGCGCCGCGGTCTCGGAAGATGCCCGGATGGCGATCGAGGCGGCGCTGACCACGGCGCTGCCGAAGGACTTCACCTTCACCTCGCGCACCATCGTCGCGGTCGGCGGCGCGCCGCTCTCGGCGGCCGAATGTCAGGCGGCGCTCGACGAGGCGCTGGCCGCGCGCGAGATCGACTTTACCGACGACACGACGATCGCGCCGGAGAGCTTCGGCTTCGTCGACCGCCTCGCCGCGATCGTGCAGCGCTGCCCCGCCGCGCGCATCGAGATCGGCGGCCATACCGATTCGGCGGGCGGCGCCAAGCGCAACAAGGCGATCAGCGCCGACCGC
The DNA here is from genome assembly GCA_963966455.1 of Kaistia sp. Classification (GTDB taxonomy): domain Bacteria; phylum Pseudomonadota; class Alphaproteobacteria; order Rhizobiales; family Kaistiaceae; genus Kaistia; species Kaistia cartagenensis. The sequence continues at coordinate 27,544 of CAWZZK010000095.1, forward strand.
GCCGGGGCCGTGCTCGACTATCTCGTCGCCGACGGCGTGCGGCGCGAGCGGCTGACCGCGGTCGGCTATGGCGAGGCGAAGCCGGTGACGAGCAACGGGACGGCCGAAGGGCGCGAGAAGAACAGCCGCATCGCCTTCACCGTCGAGAGCAGGTAGGGGAGCGCGATGGACTATCTCCTCTTCCGCCTCTGGCCGTTCATGGCGGCAAGCGCCGGCTTCGGCATCCTCGCCGGCATCGCGGCCGAGATCGTGACGGCGCGGCGCAAGGCACTGGCGCAGCGGATGGGACGGGGGCGCCGATGATCCGATTCGCCGCCGAGATCTGGGCCATCCTGGCGCTCTGCTTTGTCGTCGGCGGGCTCGTCGGCTGGCTGCTCTCGCGCGGGCTGCGCCCGCTCGTCTGGCGGCCGAAGACCGGCGATACGGAGCCGCCGCGCGAGGCGTCGCTGCTGGCGGCGCCCTTGCCCGCGCCCGCTCGCCCGGCACCGCCGCGCCCGCGTCGGCCGGCGGAGGAGGCGCCGGTGGTGGTCGAGGCCGAGGTGCTGGCGGAGGAGCCGCCGCCGCAGCGGCCGCAGCGCATGCCTGCGAAGATGCGGCCGCCGGCGCTGGCCGGGCCGCGCAAGGGCAGGGCCGATCCGCTGCATCGCATCGCGGGGCTCGGGCGGCGCAATGCCGACCGCCTGTTCGGCATCGGCGTCTATCATTTCAGCCAGATCGCCGCCTGGACGCCGCAGGAGCTCGCCTGGGTCGCCGATTACCTCAATGCCGGCGAGACGCCGGTCGAAGAAGACTGGATCGGCCAGGCGGCGCGTCTTGCGATCTCCGACGGCCCGGCGCGCGGGCCGCGCGTCAGCCGATAGAGAGCACGAAGTCGACGATCGCGGTGACGAGGCCGCCCCGCAGCATCGGCACATGGCCCTCGCCGGGCACTTCGATCGCGACGAGGCCGGGATGGCGCGCAGCCATGGCCGCGACCGTATCGGAACTGAGCAAATCCGAGGTCGCGCCGCGTATGACCATCACCGGGACGCCGGACAGTGCATCGAAGGCATGGGAGAGGTCGATGGCCGGCGTCGCCTCGGTCAGCGCCGTCATGCCGGCGCCGAGCGCCGGGTCGTAGTCGGCCACCGGCTTGCCATCCATCTCGGCGAAGGTCAGCCGCGCCTGCGCCTGCCAGTCGGCGTCGCTGAAGGCCGGGAAGCTCTCGCCATTGAGGGCGCGCAACATGCCGGCCGCCATGCCGAAATCGAGCGGCGGCGCGGCCTTGCCGACATAGGACTTGATGCGCAGGAGGCCGGCGGTCTCGATGCGGCTGCCGATATCGACCAGCACGGCGCCGGCGATGAGATCGGGCCGCGCGAGGCCCATGCTCATGGCGATGATGCCGCCGCGCGAGGTGCCGACGATCACCGAGCGGCCGAGACCACGCGCTTCCATGCCGCTCACGACATCGTCGAGCTCGACAGGGACGGTATAGGTGAGGCCGGTCGGGTCGCGATCCGAACGGCCACGGCCGCGATAGTCGAAGGCGACCGCCTGCCGCCCGCTATCCTCGAGCGCGCTTCCGAGCAGGGCGAAGTCGCGTGTCGTCCGCGTGAGACCGGGGAGGCAGATGACGGGCAGGCCGAGATTGCCGGCGCCGTAGTGGGTGCCGGCGAGCGTCAGCCCGTCCTTGGAGCGATAGGTGAAATCCTCGCCCGGCACCCCGGCACTCAGGTCGGGTTGCCGCGATGAAGATCGCGGTTGATCACCAGCGCCGGCTCGCCGAGCCGCGCGCGATAGACCTGCAGGTTTTCCGTGCAGCGCTGGACATAGTTTCGCGTCTCGGTGAACGGGATGCGCTCGATCCAGTCGATCGCGTCGACGTTCGGATCGCGCGGGTCGCCATATTGCTGCACCCATTTGGTGACGCGGCTCTTGCCGGCATTGTAGGCAGCGAAGGCCATGATGTAGGAGCCGCTGAAATCGTCCACGAGATCAGCGAGATGGGCGGCACCGAGTGTCGCGTTGTAGCCGGGATCGCTGGTGAGGCGCGGCAGCGAATAGGGCACGCCCGCCGCCTTGGCGACCATCTTGGCCGTGCCCGGCATCAGCTGCAGCAGGCCGCGCGCGCCGGCATGACTGACGGCGGCGGGGTTGAAGGCGCTTTCCTGCCGCGCGACGGCATAGACGACGGATTTCTCGATCGCCGTCGTCTTGACGCCGCTCGGGATCGCCGCGACCGGGAAGGCGAGGGTGTCGACGGGCAGGCCGCGCACATAGGCCTTCTTGCCGATCTGCAGCGCCACCTGATGCTGGCCGCTCTTCTCCGCCATCGCGGCGAGAAGGCCGACCTCGGTCGGGTTGGTCAGCGTATCGGCCAGTTGCGAATAGAACTGCCGCGAGCGGTCGGCATAGCCGGCGGCGGCGAAGCGCTGCAGCGCCTGCACCATCTCGCGCGACTGGAAGCGCTTCTTCGTCGCGGCGTCGGCGGAGCCAGGATTGCTCAGGTTCAGCTGCTTGACGCCGAGCTTGGCCGCGGCGATCTGGCCGTAGAAGGTCGTCGGATAGGCCGCCGCGAGACGATACTGCGCGATGGCCTCGTTGCGGTCGCCCATCGCCTCGGCCGAGCGGCCGAGCCAGTATTCGGCGCGCGACTGGCTGAGCGGCATGGTCGAGGCCGCCTGGATCGCCGCGAAGTGGCGGCGCGCGGTCACCGGGTCGTTGAGGAAGCGCAGCGCATACCAGCCGGCATGGAACTCGGCATCGGCCTGGTTGGCGCTCGACTCGGCCGCATGCTCGGAAGCGAGCTTGTAGGCGGTGCGCGCATCGCCGAGATCGAGCATCTCGCGCGAGAGCACGCGGCGCTCGATCCACCACGCATCGGGATCGACGAGCTGCTCTGCCGTGCGCGGCGCGGTCAGCATCATCGCCGCCGCTTCCTTGTAGCGCTCGGCGCGGCGCAGATACTGCGTCGCCGAATAGATGTAGCCCGGATCCTTCTTGAGCTTGCCCGGCACCTTGTCGAGCATCGCGCCGGCCTTGGGCGACTTGTTGATCACCGCGGCGCGGGCGGCGGCGAGCGCCTGATAGTCGGCCGGGAGCAGCTTGGCGATGGCGAGGCCTTCCTCGGCATCGTCGTCATAGAAGAACTTGTCCATCCGCGCCTTGTGGTCGGCCGCGGTCAAGAGCCCGCCGAACTGGCGCAGGATGGTGGCCTCGTTGGCGGCCGAGAAGCTGTCGCGGCGCCAGCGCGGGCGCAGCAGCGCCGCCGCCTCATTGGTGCGGCCGGCCGAGACCAGAGCGCCGGTGAGGAGGATGAGGCCCTCGTCCGAGCCGGGCTTGGTATTGGCGAAGGCGCCGATGATCGTCGCCGGATCGGCATTCATGCGCTGTAGCGCCTGCTCGGCGCGCCGGCGCATCAGCGCCTGGCCCGGCCAGTCCGGCAGCTCGGAAGCGGTCTGCGTGATCATCTGCACCGAGACGTCGGGACTGCCGCTCTGCGCGACCAGCCACTGGATCATGTGGCGGTTGGTCTGGTCGGGCATCAGCTGCGCGATGGCCATCGCCTTGCCGACCTGGCCGCTGTCGACCAGCTTGATCGCCGCCTCGAGCCCGATCTGGCTCGGCGACAGCGCGCTGGCGAAATCATTGGCGAGCGAGGCCGCCGACGCCTTGGCCGGCGCAGACGGCTTCGCGACCGGCGCGATGGCCGAAGTGGTGAGATCGTCGTTCGAGGCCGAGCGGCCCGGATGGGCGCGCGGCTTCGGCATGGTCTCGGCGAGCGACTGACCGGCCATGGCGCCGGCGAGCAGCGCGGCAAGCGCCACGCGCGCCATCATCCTGCCCTTCAGCCGGTTCCTGCCCGTATCGCGCGCCATCATGCCCAATCCTCTACTCACAAATCTGCAGCGTCGCGCCAGCCCCTGTCGCGGCACTCCGCCCTCGGCGATGCTACAGGCGCCATGGTGAACAAAGGCTTGACGCTCACCCCCGCGGTCCACACCCGAGGTCCCCAGCCGGCGTTGGCTGGTCCTTGCCCTCGCGCGAGCCACCCTCTATGGTCCCGCCCTCGTTGAGGGCATGATCGCCGCAGCATAGCCCGAGCCGCCCTCCAACTCTATCCGGACGGAATCGGGCCGATTGACGGCAAAGGGGCGGAATCGCGCGATGTTCAAGGGTTCGATCACGGCTCTGGTGACGCCGATGCGGGATGGTGCGGTGGACGAGGATGCGTTCCGCAGCTTCGTCGACTGGCAGATCACCGAGGGCACCAACGGTCTCGTCCCGGTCGGAACCACCGGCGAGAGCCCGACGCTCTCGCATGAGGAGCACAAGCGCGTCGTCGAGATCTGCATCGAGGTCGCGGCCGGCCGCGTCCCGGTCATCGCCGGCGCGGGCTCCAACAATACGCGCGAGGCGATCGATCTCGCCCGCCATGCGGAGAGCGCCGGCGCCGATGCCGTCCTGGTCGTGACGCCCTATTACAACAAGCCCAACCAGGAAGGGCTCTACCAGCATTACAAGGCGATCAACGACGCCGTCTCGCTGCCGATCTTCATCTACAACATTCCCGGCCGCTCGGTGATCGACATGAGCGTCGAGACCATGGCGCGCCTCGCCGAGCTGCCGAACATCGTCGGCGTCAAGGACGCGACCGCCAAGATCGAGCGGGTCAGCATGACGCGGCACGCCATCGGGCCGGATTTCATCCAGCTCTCCGGCGAGGACGCGACCGCGCTCGCCTTCAACGCCCACGGCGGCGTCGGCTGCATCTCGGTGACCTCGAATGTCGCGCCGCGCCTCTGCTCGGAATTCCAGGCGGCGTGCCTCGCCGGCGACTATGCCAAGGCGCTCTCCTATCAGGACCGGCTGATGCCGCTGCATCAGGCGCTGTTCATCGAGCCCAATCCGACCGGCGTGAAATATGCGCTGTCCGTGCTCGGCACCATTCGCGACGACGTGCGTTTGCCGCTCGTCGGCATCACCGAGCCGACCAAGACCGCGATCCGCGCTGCCATGGTGCATGCGGGTCTGACCAACTGAGGGTAATCTGATGGCTGGCGGAACGGGCGATCCCCGCTACCGGCTGGCGGCCGACAACCGCCGCGCGCGGTTCGATTTCGAGATCGGGCAGACCTTCGAGGCCGGCATCCAGCTGACCGGCACCGAGGTCAAGTCGCTGCGCGGTGGCCGGAGCACGATCGGCGAATCCTACGCCGCCGAGAAGAACGGCGAGGTTTGGCTCTTCAACGCCTATATCCCGGAATATCTCGAGGCCAACCAGTTCAACCACGAGACGCGGCGGCCGCGGAAACTGCTGCTGCACAAGAAGGAGATCGGCCGGCTCGCCGTCGCGGTTCAGCGCGAGGGCATGACCATCGTGCCGCTCAAGATCTTCTTCAACGATCGCGGCCGCGCCAAGGTCGAGATCGCCCTCGCACGCGGCAAGAAGCTGCACGACAAGCGCGCAACGGAAAAGGAGCGCGACTGGAACCGCGAGAAGGGTCGCCTGCTGCGCGACAAGGGCTGACGGCCGGCATCGCTGCCGGCCTGCTCTTCGTGCTGGCCGCTGGCGGCCGGATCGGCTCCGCGGTCTATTTGCGCTGGTAGCTGTTCAGGAAATCGTCCTGCAGGACATAGGCGACGCCGGTCGCGACGAGCTGCTCGTCCTGGTCGAGGACGCGCGTCGCATAGGTCCAGCCCTTCGGCAGCTTCAGCTTCGCGCCGAGCCCGGCGAGATCGTCCAGTGTCTCGTCCTTATCGAGGATCTGGGCATAGGACTGCATGCGGTAGATGTTGCCGTCCGGATCCGTCAGCTCGAACACCGGCTTGCCGGCGCTGTAGGTGAAGACGGTGTCGCGCTTGATCTCGGTCGGCTTGTAGAGCTTGTGCTCGCCGAGCGCCTGCAGGATCGAGGCGACCAGCGTCGCCCGCTCGCCCATCTCGATGCCGTTGACGGTGATCGTCTTGCCGGTCGTCGAGATGCCCGAGCCCTTGATGCCGTCCAGCACCCAGTAGCGCGGGCCGTTCAGTTCGACGCGGCCGACGCCGAGCTGCCTGGCGGTGTCCTTCTCCGTGATGCCGTTCCAGGCATCGGTGGGGCAGTCGTTGAAGCCGATGGTGTTGTAGACGGTCGCGTCGACCTTGAGGCCCTCGCGGTCGAGCGTCAGGATCTCGCAATAGCGCGTGTTGAAGAGACCGGTCTTGCCGCCGGCATCATCCGCGATCGCAGGCAGGGACGAGATCACGGCCGCGAAGCAGACGGCGGCGAGAAGGGGCGTTTTCATCTTGGTACGGGCTCGGTCCACGGTTCCATCGAACGCCGCGGCCGCATCGCGGCGGCCGTGAGGCGTGGTCAGCTTCCCCGGTTCGGGGAAGCCCATCAATGGCAATTCTTGACCGCTTCCCGCTGTCCATAAGGGGCGTGGCGCGGAAGGCGTGGAAACCTGGGAAGTCGAGGCGCGCCGCGTGGGCCGGCGCGCCGGTGCCGTTACCAGCTGCGCTGCATCCAGAGATTGACCGCCCAGGCGTCGCCGGTGCCGTCATCCGATTCCTCGACCTTGGAATAGGATCCGTCGAGCATCAGGTCGAGGCCGGTGACGGGCGTCCAGCCGGTCGAGACGATGCCGCGCCAGGCGTCGAGGCTGTAGTCGCCGAAGAAGCTGCCGTCGCCGTCATAGGAGGCGTAGCCGCCGGTGACCGCCGAATAGACGCTGTCCGACCAGTTGTGCTTGTAGGACGCGAGTGCGCTCCAGCTGGAGCCGGTGGCCGCCGCTGCCAGCTCGTCGAATTCGAAACCGCCGAGATCGGCGACCGAGGTGCCGCCGGCGATGCCGGTATAGCTGTTGGCGTTGTTGCCATAGGAGGCCGAGACGAAGAAGGCATCGCCCTTGGTGATCGTGTCGAGATTGAACTCGAGGCCGCCGCCGATCGCCCAGCCGGTCTCCGGATCGCCGACATAGGGATCGAATTGCGTGCCGCTGCCGGTGATGTTGATCGCATCGTTGACATAGGCGGCGGCGAGCTTGGCGCTGACGATGCCGGACGAATAGGAGATCGCGCCGACGAGGTCGAGAATGTTGTTCTGGCCGCCGACCGACCACTCGCCGTCTTCCTCGACGAGGCCATCGGTCGCGCCGACCGCGCCACGGTCGCGCTGGTCCTCGATCGAAAAGGCGAAGGCGAAGCCGCCCGTCGCATAGGTGAACTCGATATGGTCGCTGGTCGTGTCGGAGCCGAACGCTTCCGTATCGGTATAGCCGCGGCCGAAATCGAACAGCGAGGTGAAGTAGCCGGCCTTGACCGGGCCCAGCTGCAGATAGCCGCTGTCGAGATAGGCGGTGTTGGTCTGGCTGTTGACGACCTGGATCGCCGATGAGCTGAAATTGCCCTGGTTGCCGGTCTGGGCGCGCATGTCGATGAAGCCGGTCAGATTGCCGAACTCCGTCACCGACGAGGCGGTCAGCTGGATGGAGGCTTCAGTGTAGAAGTTGTCCCATTTGCTGGTCGGGTAAGTATCGTTGTAGTAGCCGAAGTCAGTGTCGCCGAAGGCGGTGCCGAACTTCACGTAGCCGCCGACCTTGATGCAGGTGTCGGTGCCGGGGGAATAGAAGAAGCCCTCGCCGAAGGCATCGCAGACCTTCACATAATCCACCGGCTCGGCGATCGTGAGGTCGGCCGCATGCGCGGTGCCGACGGTGACGAAAGCGGCGGCGGTGAGGAGCAGGAACTGTCTGGCGCGCATCTGCGGTCTCCATGCAAGGGGAGTCGGCGGCGGCCCGGCGATGAACTGCGAATGAAGAACACCGACCGCTCCCATCGAGCGGAATCGGACTCGCAGTCCCAACGGCCCCCAACCGAGTGACTGACCGCAGTCTACAGCCTCTTGCTGCACTGCGAACCAGCCATAGGCCGTGTGACGGTTCTTCGACGAACGGTTGTGACCTTTTCGGCACGACTGCCGTTCGGTTTTGCTGGAATCTGTCGGGAAAAGACTATCGATCCAGCTGATTTCGCACCGCAGCGAAGACGGCGCGGAACATCTCGGGCGTCAGCACGCCGGTATTCGTGTTGTAACGCGAGCAGTGATAGCTGTCGAAGACGGCGTAGCGGCCGATCGCATGCTGCCGGCCATGGCCGAAGGGATGCCGCGACATGCGCTCGCCGAGGGCGACGACGACAGAATCATGCGCGATCTTGCCGAGCGCGACGATGGCGGCGAGATCGGGCATCGCGGCGATCGTGGCGGTGAGGAAGGGCCGGCAGGTGCGGATCTCCTCGGTGGTCGGCTTGTTCTCGGGCGGCACGCAGCGCACGGCATTGGCGATCGCCGTACCCCGCAGAGCAAGGCCGTCATCGGGTCGCGCCGCATAGCGGCCGGTCGCGAAGCCGTAGGCGACGAGCGTCTCGTAGAGGAGGTCGCCGGCATAGTCGCCGGTAAAGGGCCGACCGGTGCGATTGGCGCCGCGCAGCCCCGGCGCGAGGCCGACGATCAGCAGTCGGCCGTCCGCGGTCCCGAAGGAGGGGACAGGCGCATTGTGCCAGCCGGGCTCGCGCGCCCGCCATGCCTCGCGGAAGGCGACGAGGCGCGGGCAGAGCGGGCAGTCATGCGGCGCGTCGGCCGCCGCGAGGCTCACGGCGGATGCGCTCAGACGCCCTCGTCGAAATCGTCGTCGAAGGTCTCCTGCGCCTGAACGCGCTCGGCGACGCGCGTCGCCCGCTCGGACGGATCGCGGCCGATGCGCTGCTGCAGCGTGGTGAGCTCGATGAAATGGTCGGCTTGGCGGCGGAGTTCGTCGGCGATCATCGGCGGCTGCGTCGCGAGCGTCGAGACGACGCTGACCTTGCGGCCCTTGCGCTGAACGGCCTCGACCAGCGAGCGGAAATCGCCATCGCCGGAGAAGATGTAGATGTGATCGACATGGTCGGCGAGCTCCATCACGTCGATGGCGAGCTCGATATCCATGTTGCCCTTGATCTTGCGCCGTCCGGTCGCGTCGTAGAATTCCTTGGTCGGCTTGGTGACGACGCTGTAGCCGTTATAGTCGAGCCAGTCGATCAGCGGCCGGATCGACGAATATTCCTGATCCTCGGCCAACGCGGTATAGTAGTAGGCACGGACCAGATAGCCGCGGGCGTTGAATTCGCCGAGCAGCTTCTTATAGTCGATGTCGAAGCCGAGCGACTTGGACGTCGCATAGAGATTGGCTCCGTCGATGAAGAGGGCGAGCTTCTCGCGGGAATCGATCATTGGGGCAAATCCATAACTGAAAGGG
>CAWZZK010000096.1:0-19623 GCA_963966455.1 Kaistia sp.
TCACCATCGTCGCGAAGCCGACGCCGGTCAGCCGCAACGGCCTGCCCACGCATCTCCCCGAGCTCGTCGCGCGCTACAGGCCGGCCTTCGTGCTGGCGCTCGGCCTCGCGCTCGGCGCGCCGACCGTCCGCATCGAGACGATCGGCGTCAACGCCATGCATTTCGGCATTCCGGACAATGAGGGCGTGCGCCCGCTCGGCGGCGAGCCGATCGACCCCGATGGCCCGCCCGCGCGGGTCGCGACTTGGAATGCCGACGCCGTCGTCGCCGCCATCCTCGACGACGGCATTCCGGCCAAGACCTCGTTCCATGCCGGAACCCATCTCTGCAACCTGACGCTCTATACCTATCTCGGCGCGCTGGAGGCGGCGGGGCTCGCGAGCCCCTGCGGCTTCCTGCATCTCCCTTATCTGCCCGAGCAGATCGTCTGGATGATGCGCCAGCAGGCCGGCCATCCCGGCAGCGCGCTCGCCGCCAATCTCGAACTGCCCTCGATGGCGCTCGAGACACAGATCCGCGCCGTGAAGGCCGCGCTCGGCGCCATGGCGCGCCAGGCGGCCGCCGCGCACCCGATCACCACAGGGAACCGAACCAGCCAACCCCCGGAGGATCACCCGTCATGACGATCGCCGATCTCCCCAAGGCCTATGAGAAGGCCAAGAGCGTCGATGTCGCCGATATCCCGATCATCGATTTCGCGCCCTTCCTGAACGGCACGCCCGAGGAGCGCCGGGCGGTGGCCGACGCCATCGGCAAGGCCTGCGAGGAGGTCGGCTTCTTCTATCTCGCCAATCACGGCGTGCCGCAGGAGCTGATCGACGCCACCTTCGAGGCGTCCAAGAGCTTCTATGCGCAGCCCTTCGACGGCCGCATGAAGTCGGCGGCGACGCTCGAGCACTGGCGCGGCTATGTCCCCTCGAAGCTCGAGGCCGAAGGTGGCACTGTCGGCGGCGCCATCGAGACCTACCGCTTCATGCTCGACCTTTCGCCCGACGATCCGGACGTCCTTGCCGGCAAGCCGCTGCATCTGCCCAACCGCTGGCCGGGCGACCTCCCCGCCTTCAAGCCGACGGTCGAAGCCTATTTCGACGCGGTGATGGGGCTTTCGAAGAACCTCCGCGCCGCCTTCGCCATGGCCCTCGGCCTGCCGGAGGACTATTTCGAGCCCTATTACCAGAAGCCCGTCGTCCAGCTCTCGCTGCTGCATTACCGCCCGCCGGCATCGCTGCGTGAGGAGGATATCGAGATCGGTGCCGGCGAGCATCGGGACACCGGCGCCTTCACGCTGCTGATGCAGGATGACACCGGCGGCCTCGAAGTGCAGCGCAAGGACGGCGAGTGGATCGGCGCGCCGCCGGTCAAGGGCGCCTATGTCATCAATATCGGCAATGTCATGATGAAGTGGACCAATGGCCGCTTCGTCTCGACGATGCACCGCGTGGTCAATCGCGCTCTGAAGCCGCGCTATTCGATCCCGTTCTTCGCCAATCCCGACTACGACGTCACCATCGCGCCGATCGCCGAGATCATGAAGCCGGGCGAAATGGCCGAGTTCGAGCCCTTCGAGAATGGGCCCTATATGCGCGACTTCTACGACAAGGGCATGGCCTATCTCCGCAAGGGCCAGTAACAAGCGGGCGCGCCGGGCGAACTCCGGCGCGCCCTGCCCTTCCGGGCAAGATTCCACAGTCCGAAGACCAAGCAGCGAGCGACGATGGACCTCGATCTCAAGGGCAAGGTCGCCCTCATCACCGGCCCGGCCAAGGGCATGGGCGCAGCCGTCAGCCGGGCCTTCGCCGCAGAGGGCTGTCGGCTGCTGCTGCTCGGCCGCGATCTCGATGCCATCGCGCCGGTCGAGGCCGAGATCAGGGAGGCCGGCGGCACCGTCTCTGTCGCGCGCTGCGACGTGACGGTCGCCGAGGATTGCGAGGCGGCCGTCGCCAAGGCTCAGTCGCTGTTCGGCGCGGTCGATATCCTCGTCAATGTCGCCGGCGGCACCGGCCCGATCGGCAAGACCGGCGCGCAAACCACTCCCGACGAGTTCCGCGACATCATCGACGTCAACATGACGGGCTGCTTCAACATGATCCGCGCCGCGGCGCCGACGATGATGGCGCAGCGCTCGGGCAAGATCATCAATGTCGGCGGCACGTTCGGCATGCGCGGCCGCGCCGGCCGGGTCGCCTATTCCTCGTCAAAATGGGGCCTGCGCGGTCTCACCAAGAGCTTCGCCCTCGAACTCGGCCCACACAACATCAACGTCAACTGCGTCGCGCCCGGGATGGTCGACGGCCCCCGCTTCCGCGACAGGGTCTGCCGCGACATGGCCGAGAAGCTCGGCATCAGCGTCGAGGAAGCCGCGCGGCGCCATGCCGAGGACTATGCGCTGAAGCGCGTCTCGACCGATGCCGATGTCGCGCATGCCTGCCTGTTCCTCGCCAGCGACGTGTCGCGCCAGATCACGGGCGTCGACCTGCCGGTCGACGGCGGCTGGGCTTCGCTCTAGGCTCCCTCTCCCTTCTCCGACGGATCCGACGCCATGATCACGCTCGCCGATGTCGAGGCCGCCCGCGCGCGGCTCGATGGCAATATCCGCCGCACGCCCTTGATCGCGGCCGACAATCTCTCGGCGCCGATCAGCGCGGCCGATCTCTATCTGAAGCTCGAATGCCTGCAAGCGACGGGTTCGTTCAAGGCCCGCGGCGCCACCAACCGCCTGCTGGCAACGCCGCGCGAGCAGCTCGAAAAGGGTATCGTCGCGGCGTCGGGCGGCAATCACGGGGTCGCGGTGGCCCGGACCGGCGCGCTCGCCGGCGTTCCCGCGCACATCTTCGTGCCCGAGACGATCGCGCCCTCGAAGCTCGCCAAGCTCAGGCAGTGGGGCGCGCATGTCGAACTGGTCGGCCAGGTGTTCGACGAGGCCGACCGCGCGGCGCGCGCCTTTGCCGCTTCGATCGGCGCCATCTATTTCCACCCCTTCGCCGATCCGCTGGTCGTCGCCGGCCAGGGCACGCTGGCGCTCGAAGTGCTCGACCAGTTGCCCGATGTCGATACCTTCCTGATCGCCATCGGCGGCGGCGGGCTCGTCGGCGGCATGGGCACCGCCATCCGCGCGCTGAAGCCCGGCGCGCGGATCATCGGCATCGAGCCGGTCGGCTGCCCGACGCTGAAGGCGAGCCTTGATGCCGGCCATGTCGTCACGGTCGACACCATCACGACGCGGGTGCCCACCATGACCTGCGCGCGCACCGACGACGCGGTTTTCGAGCTGGTCCGCTCGGTCGTGGACGACATCGTGCTGATCGACGATGCGGCGATGATCGAGGCCGCGCGCTGGCTGTGGTTCGAGTTCGGCATCGCCGCCGATCTTTCCGGCGCCGCCGCCGCCGCGGCGCTGAAGACCGGCGCCGTCGCGGTGCGTCCGGGCGAAAAGGTCTGCGCCCTCGTCTGCGGCGCCGGCCCCGAGGGGATCGCGTAGGCGCGAGCGGTCAGGCGCGCTGGACGATGCAGCCTTCGGCGGCGAACTGCGACAGCACCGCTTCGGGCGCATCCTCCTCGACGACGAGCTGCGTGATCGACGCCGCCGGCGCGACGCGATAGGGCGCGGCGGTGCCGACCTTGTCGGTCGTCGCGGCGACGACAAGACCGGCCGCGTTGCGCAGCATCGCCCGCTTCACCTCCGCCTCGGCGCTGGAGAAGGCCGTGACGCCCGCCGCCGGATCGACCCCGCAGGCACCGAGAAAGAGCAGATCGCCCCTCAGCCGATCGACCGCCGCGACGGTTTCCGGCCCGACCGAGGCGCCGAGCGAGCGGTCGAAGGGCCCGCCGAGCAGGATGAGATCCGCCGCCGGATGCGCCGCGATCACCGCAGCCACGGCGACGGCATTGGTCGCGACCGTCACATGCAGCGATGGCGGAATGGCGCGGGCGATGGCGAGATTGGTCGTTCCGGCATCGATGAAGACGAGTTGCCCCGGCGTGATCAGGCGCACGGCGGCGGCCGCCAGCCTTGCCTTGGCGGCGACGGCGATCGTCGCGCGGACCTCCGGCGGCGCGGCGGCGGGCGCCAGCGGGACCGCGCCGCCATAGACGCGGCGGCAGGCGCCGGCCCGGGCCAGCTCGCGCAGGTCACGGCGGATCGTATCTTCCGAAACACCGAAGCGGCTGGCGAGTTCGGTCGCGAGCACGCGGCCGTCGGCCGCGAGCCGGTCACGAATGACCCGATGCCGTTCCTCGGCAAGAACGTGAATGTTGACGCCCATTGATGCACGTTCTTGCATGATTGGAGGCGCCGTGCAATATCTGAGCTCCCCCATCGGCTGCTGCTTCGGCCCGGCCGCGTTTCCTCCTGCGATCGAGTCGCTTCATGTCCTTCGGCCTCCCCCTCGGCCCCCAGCATCGGGTCTATGCGGCCTTCACCATCTATGCCTTCAGCATGGGCAACATTTTCCCGCGCTTTCCCGACATCAAGGCGGCGATGGGCGTGCAGGAAGGCGCCTTCGGGCTCAGCCTGATCGGCACGCCGACCGGCACGCTGATCTCATTGACCATCGCCGCCCCGTTCCTGGAGCGCATCGGTTTTCGCCGCGCGCTGCTCGCGCTGATTCCGCTGGTGGCGCTCACCTTCGCGATCGCCTCGCACGCGCCGAGCCCGCTCACCTTCTTCTTCCTGCTCGTGCCCGTCGGCATCATGCTCGGCTGCGTCGAGATCATCCTGAACGTCGAGGCCGACCGGACGGAATTCCTGATCGGCCGCCGCATCATGAACCGCGCCCATTCCTTCTGGAGCATCGGCTTCTTCAGCGCCGGCATTTTCGGCGGCCTCGTCGCCCAGGCCGGCATCAGCCCGCAGATTCATCTGGCGCTGATCGTGCCGATCGCGATCGTCGGCGTCGCGATCTTCCTCGGCGGCTACCAGCCCTCGCCGAAGCGCGAGGTGGCCTCGGATGGCGACGCGCCGCGTTTCGTGCGCCCGACCATCGCCATCCTCGTCCTGGTCGGCACCACGCTCTCCGCGCTGCTGCTCGAAGGCGCCAGCCTCGACTGGTCGGCGATCTATATGCGCAGCATCTTCGAATCCGGCCCGCTGATGGCTGCGCTGGCGGTGGCGACCTTCGCCTTCTGCCAGGCGACGACCCGCTTCTTCGCCGATGGCTTTGTCGAGCGCTATTCGCCCTCGGGCGTCGCGCGCAGCATGACGGCGGTGATGGCGATCGGCGTGCTGTTCGTCTATTTCTCGCCGCATCCGCTGGTGTCGCTGCTCGGCTTCGCGCTGCTCGGCATCGGCTCGGCGACCATCTTCCCGCTCGCCATCTCGGCGGCGGCACAGCGCACCGACCGGCCGGGCGCGATCAATGTCGCCTCGCTCACCCAGCTTTCCTTCGGCGCCTTCCTGCTCGGCCCGCCCCTGCTCGGCTTCGTCGCCGAACATTGGGGCATCCGCGCGGCCTTCGGCGTCGCGGTCCCGCTGGTCGTGCTGACCTTCGTCGCGGCGCCGGCGCTCGGCGGCCGGCCGATCCGCAAGGAAGGACCGCCCGGCGACGGCGATGTCGTCGCCCGCGCCTCGGCCCATCAGGAATCCTACTGAGGGCCGTTACTGGAAGGCCGGCTCGGTGAAGGAGCGCAGCTTGCGCGAGTGGAGCCGCTCCGGCGCCATCTCGCGCAGCTTCTCCAGCGCGCGGATGCCGATCTCGAGATGCTGGCCGACCTGCGTGCGGTAGAATTCCGACGCCATGCCGGGCAGCTTCAATTCGCCATGCAGCGGCTTGTCCGAGACGCAGAGCAGAGTGCCGTAGGGAACGCGGAAGCGGAAGCCGTTGGCGGCGATGGTCGCCGATTCCATGTCGAGCGCGATGGCGCGCGACTGCGAAAAGCGCTGCACCGGCTCGCGATGATCGCGCAGTTCCCAGTTGCGGTTATCGATAGTCGCGACCGTCCCCGTGCGCATGATGCGCTTGAGGTCATAGCCCTCGAGCCCCGTGACCTCCTCGACCGCCTCCTCCAGCGCCACCTGCACCTCGGCGAGCGGCGGGATCGGGATCCAGCTCGGCAGGTCCGCGTCGAGCACATGGTCCTCGCGCACATAGCCATGGGCGAGCACATAGTCGCCCAGCGCCTGGCTGTTCCGGAGCCCGGCGCAGTGGCCAAGCATCAGCCAGGCATGCGGTCTCAGGACCGCAATATGGTCTGTAATCGTCTTGGCGTTGGACGGGCCGACGCCGATATTGACCATCGTGATGCCGGAGCTGGCGCCGAATTTCAGGTGATAGGCCGGCATCTGCGGCAGGCGCGGCGGCGCCCGGCCCGAGACCGGCTCGGCATGGCCGGCCGGCGTCACGAGATTGCCGGGCTCGACGAAGGCCGAATAGCCGCCGCCGCCTTCGGCCATCAACCGGCGGGCGCGGGCGCAGAACTCGTCGATATAGAACTGGTAGTTGGTGAAGAGCACGAAGTTCTGGAAATGCTCGGCACTCGTCGCGGTGTAGTGCGCGAGGCGGAACAGCGAATAGTCGATGCGGGGCGCCGTGAACGGCGCGAGCGGCAGCGGCGTGCCGGGCGTCGGCTCATAGGTGCCGTTGACGATGGCGTCGTCCGTCACCGCGAGGTCGGGCACGTCGAACATGTCGCGCAGCGGCCGCTCGATCTTCTCCGCCAGCTCGCCCTCGACATGGACGCCGCCGGGAAAGGCGAAATGCAGCGGGATCGGCAGGCTGGACGGTCCGACCACGACCGGGACACCGTGATTGCGCAGCAGCAGGCGGATCTGGTCGGTGAGATAGGAGCGGAAGAGCTCGGGCTGCGTGATCGTCGTCGCATAGTCGCCCGGCCCCGAGACATGGCCATAGGCGAGGCGCGAGTCGATCTTGGCATAGCTCGACGTGCTGATGGCGATCTGCGGATAGGTGGCGCGCACACGGCCCTCGGGCGGGCGGCCATGCAGGAGATCGAAGAACCGGTCGCGCAGATGCTTGGTATGCGCGTCATAGATGTCGATCAGCCGCGCGACGGCGCGGCCGGCATCGGTGAAGGCTTCGGTCGGGATCGGTTCCGGCAGGTCGAACAGGCTCGTCTCGCGCGGCAGGTCTCGTGTCATCCGGTAGCCCCAAGCAATCCGGGTCCGAAGAACCCGCGAGACGGTTGAAAGCGCGCGACTGTCGGCCAGCCGGCGTGCCCGGTCAAGGCAGGCCGGCCGGCCGACGAGGTTCGGCTCAGACGAGCTTGGCGTCGAGCGAGATCGGCACGGCCTTCAGCGCCTTGGAGACGGGGCAGCCTTCCTTGGTAGCGGCGGCGATCGTGTCGAATTCGGCCTTGTCGATGCCGGGGATCTTCGCCTCGGTAACCAGCTGGATCGAGGTGATCTCGAAGCCGCCGGCGACCGGATCGACCTTGACCTTGGCGGTCGTCTTCACGCTCTCGACCGTGTGGCCGGCGCCGGAGAGGCCGGCGGACAGCGCCATCGAGAAGCAGGCCGCATGCGCGGCCGCGATCAGCTCCTCGGGATTGGTCCCGACGCCGCTCTCGAAGCGCGAGGAGAAATTGTACTGGCCCTCATAGGCGCCGCTGCCGAGCTTGACGGTGCCCTTGCCGGCCTTGAGATCGCCCTGCCATTCGGCGTCGGAAATACGTGTCGGCATTGTTCGCTCCCGTTGCGGCCGGCGACGGGGACTGCGCCGGCTTCAAGACCCTGAAGCTAGGACTCGCAGGCGACAACGCCAAGACGGGATCGCACGGCGCCGAACATCAATGCCCGGGGAAGACGTCGTCGCGCGGCCGCGCATAGCGCGGCAGGAAGAAGGTCAGGAACCCGACGACGACGAGCGCCGCGGCGCCGAAGCCCGTCGACCAGACGAAGGCGCTGACGAAATTCTGATTGGTGATGGCGAGCCGCCCGAAAAAGACAACGCCGGTGAGCGCGATGCCCATCGCGGTACCGACCTGGCCGACGGCGCTGACGACGCCGGAGGCCGAGCCGGCATGGCGGACCGGAACGTCGACCAATACGAAATTGAACACCGGCGAGACGATGAGGCCCATGCCGATGCCGCCGACGATGAGCGTCGGGATCATGTCCCAGGGCGTCATGGCATGGCCGAGCAGGTCTGCGGTGAGGCCGAGCGCGCCGATCGCCGCCGCGAGCACGAAGCAGCCGGTGGTGAGCACGAGGCGGCCGAAGCGCGGCACGAGCAGCGGCCCCGAGGCGCCGGCCGCGACGGCGACGCCGAGCGAGAAGGGAATGCCGGTGAGGCCCGCCTCGAGCACCGAGAAACCGAGGCCGAGCTGCATATACAGCGTTTGCGTCAGGAAGAAGCCGCCGACGATTCCGAAGAAGCTGCCGGCGATGAGAATGCCGACCGTGAACGAGCGGTAGTGGAAGAGGCGCGGCACGACGAGCGGCGAGCCGTCGATGCGGTCGCGCCGCCGCTGGCTCCAGGCGAAGAGCACGAAGGCCGGCAGCGACAGCGCGATCATCGCGAAGCCCCAGAGCGGCCAGCCCTGCTCGCGGCCCTGGATCAGCGGAAAGGCCAGCAGGCTCATGGCGAGCAGAGCCAGGATCGTACCGGCGATGTCGAGCTTGAGCGGATGCGGCGACTTCGCGGACGGCAGCGTGAACCAGGCGACGATCATCGCGATGATGCCGACCGGCACATTGACGAGGAAGATCATGCGCCAGCCGAGGCCGAACAGGCTGCTCGCGACGAGGAGCGCGCCGAGAATCGGTCCGAGCACGCTCGCCAGCCCGGCGATGCCGCCATAATAGGCCGAGATATGCGCGCGCTCCTTCGGATCCGTGTAGAGGATCTGGATCATGGACATGATCTGCGGAACCATGATCGCCGCCATCGCGCCCTGGAAGAGCCGCGCGGCCACCAGACCGGTCCCCGTCGTCGAGAAACCGCACAGCGCCGAAGCGACCGTGAAGCCCGCCATGCCGATCAGGAACATGGTCTTGTAGCCGTAGATGTCGCCGAGCCGCCCGCCGGGAATGAGGAACAGCGCGAAGGTCAGCGCGTAGCCGGCGACGATCCACTGGATCGAGGCATAGTCGGCGCCGATTCCATGCTGGATCGATGGGATCGCGACATTGACGATCGTGCCGTCGAGGATGTCCATGAAGAAGGCGGTGAGCACGACGAGGACGGCGATGCGGCGGGCGCGGCCTGTCAGCAGCGGCTCGGGGCGATCCGGTTCCGGGGCTCGGGCTTTGGCTCGGGCTGTCCGGGTCGTCTGGGCGTCCAAGTCGTCGTTCTCCTCGACTGCGGGCAATCGGGCGCTCCGCAAGCGCGGCAAGGCCGCGACGGATATATACGGATTTTGCGACGCGCGCCTGTGGCTTCCGTGCCGCGGCCCGAACGAGGCAATCGCAATCCCCGTCGTCGCCCTCCGAGGGCATGGCGCACCTATCCTCGCGGCGCGTCTGCCACTAATCTCCCCGCCATGAAGATCGCGACCTGGAACATCAACGGCGTCAGAGCCCGGATCGACACTGCCCTTGCCTGGGTGCGCGAAGCGCAGCCGGACATCGTCGGCCTGCAGGAGATCAAGACCGTCGACGAGGGCTTCCCCGCCGCGGCCTTCGAGGATCTCGGCTACAATGTCGCAGTGCACGGGCAGAAAGGCTTCAACGGCGTCGCGCTCTTGTCGAAGCTGCCCTTCGACGAGGTCAATCGCGGTCTGCCGGGCGATTCGACCGACGAGCAGGCGCGGTTCATCGAAGGCGTCTTTTCGGTACAGTCGGGGGCGCTGCGCGTCGTCTCGCTGTATCTGCCGAACGGCAATCCGATCGGTACCGAGAAGTTCACCTACAAGCTCGCCTGGATGGAGCGGCTGCGGCGCTGGGCTGCCGAGCGGCTGCTGACCGAGGAGCCGCTCGTCATGGGCGGCGACTACAATGTCATCCCCGAGCCACGCGACGCGAAGGACCCGTCGCTCTGGACGGGCGACGCGCTCTTCCAGCTCGAGAGCCGGCAGGCGCTGCGCGCGATCGAGAATCTCGGCTTCACCGAGGCGCTGCGCGCCACCACCGACGAAGGCGGCCTCTATACCTTCTGGGACTACCAGGCCGGCGCCTGGCAGAAGAACAACGGCATTCGCATCGACCATCTCCTCCTCTCGCCGCAGGCGGCCGACCGCCTCGTCTCGGCCGGCATCGACAAGCATGTGCGCGCCTGGGAGAAGCCGTCCGACCATGTGCCGGTCTTCGTGGAGCTGGCGCTGTGAGCGAGCCGATCACCGGCGGTTGCCTGTGCGGGCGCATCCATTACCGCATCGACAAGCCGCCGCGCCTCGTCTGCCACTGCCATTGCCGCCTCTGCCAGCTCGCCGGCGGCGCGCTGTTCATCACTTGGGCGACCTTCGACGCGCCGGCCTTCCATCTGACGGCCGGCAATCCCGCGATGCATGAATCCTCCGCGCTCGGCCGCCGCCATTTCTGCGCTGATTGCGGCACGCCGCTGATGATGACCATGATCGACGACGACGAGCGCATCGACGTCACGCTCGCCTCGCTCGACGAGCCCGACGCCTTCCCGGTCCAGCACAATATCTGGGTCGGCAGCCGCCGCGCCGCCGCCAAGGGCTTCGACGAGGAACTGCCGTCGCATTATGACGAACCGGAAGGCTGAGCCCGACATTCGGCCAATCGCGGCCATGCGCGGCATCGGGCCAAAATCCGCGATCCGGCTGACGGAGATCGGCATCACCACCGAATCCGACCTGCGCGCACTCGGGGCGGTCGAGGCCTATCGCCGGCTCAAATGCCGCGATCCGCGCGGCGTGACGCTCAACATGCTCTGGGGCCTCCACGCCGCCCTGGAGAACATCCCCTGGACGGCGATCGACCGCGAGACGAAGGACCGGCTGCTGGCAGAACTCGGCGACGCGGAGCCTTAGGCGACCGCCTGCGCGACCATGTCGGGATGCTTGGCGATCACGCGGACATAGGCGATCGCAAAATCCGGCGCCGTGACCCGTGCCTGTTCCCAGTCGCGCAGCGTGCCGACCGGCACGCGGAACCGTTCGGCGAACTCCGCCTGGGACAAGCCGAGCTTCGTTCGCGTCGTCCGGATGAGACGGGCGCGTTGGCCACGGTCCAGCCCCTCGGGCGTCACGTCAAAATCTTCGGAGTCGGTCGGATCAGAAGGCAGCGCGCGAACCTTGGACATCATCTTCCCTCGCCGCTCACGTCGCTTCAGAGATCTCAGGCCGTCATGCTCGGACGTTCCGGGCATCCACGACTAACGCCCCGCTGCCGGGGGTCTAGTCAACGCCATTTCGCGCCACCGAAGCAACGTCAACACCCGCGATCAACAGCCATCGCTTGATACACTAATTCGTTGTCCGATGGCGAATAGGAGAACAGACGGAATCCGACAAGGCCGCCGTACTCGTTACGAAAGTTGACGCGGCCGCAGACGAGCGGGGACGTGCCGTCCTTTGCCCTCACGAGCCTTAGGCGGTCAAGCTGGGTGCCGTACGGGTCCGCTTGTCCATCACCGATGGCAACACGCAGGATGTCGAGGAACTGGCGAGGTACCAGTTTCTCGCTACCGTCCATCACCTGCTGCGCATGCGCAGCAGAGACGAGCAGAGCCAGCGCCAGACCCGCAATCACCCAACTCCGCATGGTCGCCTCCTAGGCTGTCGCATGACCATGCCACGAGATGTCGACAATCGTCATCATGGAGAATGACGGTCAATCTCCAGACCGTCGTCGTCTCGCGACAAGTGCGGCCATGACGCTGTTTGAGCAATAACGACGGGCGCCCCTACCCGCGCGGAAATTCAATTCCCATTTCGCGGTAGCGCTCGGGGTCGTCGCCCCAGTTCTCGCGGACCTTGACGAACAGGAAGAGATGGACCGGGCGTTCGGCCATTTCCTGGATTTCCTGGCGCGCGGCCATGGAGATCGCCTTGATCGTCTCGCCGCGGCGGCCGATCACGATCTTCTTCTGGCTTTCGCGCTCGACATAGATCGTCTGCTCGATGCGGGCGGAGCCGTCCGCCTGGTCCTTCCATGCCTCGGTCTCGACCGTAGAGGCATAGGGCAGCTCGTCATGCAGGCGCAGGAACAGCTTCTCGCGCGTGATCTCGGCGGCAAGCGCGCGCAGCGGCAGGTCGGAGAGCTGGTCGTCGGGGTAGAGCCACGGCCCGGCGGGGACCGCGCCGGCGAGATAGGCAAGGAGATCGGCGCAGCCGTCGCCGGTCAGCGCCGAGATCATGAAGGTGCGCTCGAAGCCGACCTTGGCATTGGCCTCGGCGGCGATCTCGAGCAGCGTGTCGCGGCGTACGGTGTCGATCTTGTTGATGACGAGGAGCTTCGGCTGCCGCACTTCGGCGAACTTCGCCAGGATCTCGGCCGTCTCCCCCGAAAGGCCACGCTCGGCGTCGACCAGCAGCGCCACCATGTCGGCGTCCTTGGCGCCGCCCCAGGCGGTGTCGACCATGGCGCGGTCGAGCCGACGCTTCGGGCGGAAGATGCCGGGCGTGTCGACGAAGATGATCTGCGAGGCGCCTTCCATGGCGATGCCGCGCATGATGGCCCGCGTCGTCTGCACCTTGTGGGTGACGATCGAAATCTTGGCGCCGACCAGTTGGTTGAGCAGGGTCGACTTGCCCGCATTCGGCGCGCCGATCAGGGCGACGAAGCCGCAGCGCGTCGCCTCCGGCTGGCCGCTGTCGGCGACATGTTCTTCGTTCGGCAAGGGGCTCTCATCCGCCATGGGTTTCGGGCCTCCAGACCCCTTCGGCGATCAGCATGGCCGTCGCCGCCTTCTGTTCGGCTTCGCGCTTGGAGCGCCCGGCGCCGATGACGGCCGGCAAGTCTTCGACGGTGACCGCGACGCGGAAATTCGGCGCATGGTCGGGCCCCGAGCGTTCCACGATCGCATAGGTCGGGGCGGCGAGGCCACGGCCCTGCACCCATTCCTGCAGCGTCGTCTTGGCGTCGCGCTGCGGGCCGCTCCAGTTCTCCATGCGGGCGCGCCAATGCGCCGTCACGAAGCGCTGCGCCGTTGCGAGGCCGCCATCGAGGAACAGCGCCCCGATCACCGCCTCGCAGACATCGCCGAGGATCGCCACCTTGCGGCGGCCGCCGGACTGCAATTCGCTGCCGCCGAGGCGGATCCAGTTGCCGAGCCCGATCTCGAGCGCCACTTCCGCGCAGCTCTCGTTGCGCACAAGCGCCGTCAGCCGGCGCGCAAGTTCGCCCTCTTCCGCGTCGGGAAAGGCCTCGAGCAGCATGTCGGCGATGACGAGCGCGAGCACGCGGTCGCCGAGGAATTCCAGCCGCTGATAGCTTTCCGAATGGGCGCCATTGGCGTCGGCCACCGCGCTCGCATGCGTCAGCGCGCGCTCAAGCAGCGTCGCATCGGCGAAGTGATGCGCCAGGATCTCCTCGAGCGGCGCCAGTCCCTGCGGCATGGGAACGGACCTCTCAGATGAGCTTGAAGATGCGGTCGAAGCGGACCGTCCAGGGCCAGCGCCAGAACTGCCAGGCCGGCTCGCCCTCCTTCACCGAGAAGAAGATGATGTCGGCGCGGCCCACGAAATTCTCGAACGGGACATAACCGACCGCTCCCAGCACGCGGCTGTCGGTCGAGTTGTCGCGATTGTCGCCCATCATGAAGTAGTGGCCGGCGGGAACCTCGAACACGGGCGTGTTGTCGGAGAAGCTGTGCGGGTCGAGGTCGAGCACCTCGTAGCTGACGCCGTTCGGCAGCGTCTCGCGATAGCGCGCGACGCGGGTCTCGCCATATTCGTCGGTCGTCACATAGTCGTCGATCTTGACCTTCGGAACCGGGGTGCCGTTGATCTGCAGCACGCCGTCGATCATCTGGATCTTGTCTCCCGGCAGGCCGATCACGCGCTTGATATAGTCGACGGAGGGGTCGCGCGGCAGCTTGAACACGGCGACGTCGCCGCGCGTCGGCGGCTCGGCCCAGATGCGGCCCGAGAAGATGTCCGGCGAGAAGGGCAGCGAATAACGGCTGTAGCCATAGGCGTATTTCGAGACGAACAGATAGTCGCCGACCAGCAGCGTATCCTTCATCGAGCCCGAGGGGATGGTGAAGGGCTGGAAGAGGAAGGTCCGGACGATGAGGGCGAGGACCAGCGCCTGGACGATGATCTTGACCGTCTCTCCGAAGCCGCCGCGCTCCGATCCATATCTGTCGCCGGCCACGCTCATGCGTCCTTCCGATCCTGTCCAAGCCGCCCCGGCGGCGGTTGGTTCTTAACGGCTTCGCGCCTGCCGCGCAACGCGGCGCGGACCGCCGTCAGGGGACGATCGGCAGCGCCTCGATGACAACGAAGGCCTGCGCCATCGGATATTCGTCGGTGATGGTCAGGTGGATGGCGGCGCGGTGGCCCTCGGGCAGGATGCGCTGGAGATGCTCGGCGGCGCCGCCGGTGAGGCGCATTGTCGGCGCGCCGCTCGGCAGGTTCACGACGCCCATGTCGCGCCAGAAGACACCATGGTTGAGGCCGGTGCCGAGCGCCTTAGAGCAGGCCTCCTTGGCGGCGAAGCGCTTGGCATAGGAGGCCGCGCGCTCCTTGCGCCGGTCGGACTTCGCCTTCTCGACCTCGGTGAACACGCGGTCGATGAACCGCTCGCCGAAACGTTCGATCGTCTGCTCGATGCGGCGGATGTCGATCAGATCGCTGCCGAGGCCGATAATCATGCGCCCGTCCCCGCCGCGCCCCGCGCAGCCGCCATCGCCCGGCGCATCTCGCGGATCGCGCCGTCGAGGCCGGTGAAGATCGCCTCGCCGATCAGGAAATGGCCGATATTGAGCTCGCGTACCATCGGCAGCGCCGCCACGGGACCGACCGTCTCATAGGAAAGGCCATGGCCGGCATGGATCTCGAGCCCGAGCGCGGCGCCATGGCGGGCCGCCTCGGCGATCCGCCGGCTCTCGGCGGCGAAGGCCTCGGCGCTTTCCTCGAAGGCCTCGCAATAGGTGCCGGTATGCAGCTCGACCACCGGCGCGCCGAGCGCCGCCGCCGCATCGAGCTGGCGCGGATCGGGCGCGATGAACAGCGAGACGCGGATGCCGGCGGCGGAGAGTTCTCCGACGATCGGGCGCAGCATCGCCATCTGGCCGGCGGCGTCGAGCCCGCCCTCGGTCGTCCGTTCCTCGCGCCGCTCGGGCACGATGCAGGCGGCATGCGGGCGGTGTCGGAGCGCGATCGCCACCATCTCCGCCGTCGCCGCCATCTCGAAATTGAGCGGGATCGGGATCGCCGCCTTCAGCCGCGCGATGTCGTCGTCGCGGATATGGCGGCGGTCCTCGCGCAGATGCGCCGTGATGCCGTCGGCCCCCGCTTCCGCCGCGACCAGCGCCGCGCGGACGGGATCAGGATGGATGCCGCCGCGCGCGTTGCGGACGGTGGCGACGTGGTCGATGTTGACGCCGAGGCGGAGCGGCTCGAAAGCCATCGCGGTCATGCCTTTCGCTCAGGGGCGGCTGCCATGCAACTCGCGGCGGCGGATCGCGAAGCGCTCGCGCCGCGACGACTGGAAGGCTTCGGCCGCATAATAGACGGCCACATAGGAAATGCCGCCGGCGACGATGGCAACCGGGATCGACCCGATCAGCATCGGCTCGAAGACCGGCCAGATATTGTGGAAGGAATCCGTCAGCAGCCGGTGCGCGAGTTCCTCGGCGGTCTTGGCCTGGCCGGCGCGGCCGAAGAGGCCGAGCACGGCATTGCCCGCCTCGAAGGTCAGGAACCAGATGAACGGGAATGTCAGCGGGTTGCCGATCGTCGTGCCGAGCACGGCGGCGAGGACATTGCCGCGCACCAGGAAGGCGGCGACGAAGCAGAGGAGATAGTGAAAGCCGATAAACGGCGTCATGGCGAGCGCGACGCCGGCCGCGAAGCCGGCAGCGATCGAATGCGGCGTCCCCGACAACCTCAGGAGCCGCTTGCCGTAGTAGCGCAGCGCCCGCC
Organism: Kaistia sp.; assembly: GCA_963966455.1. GTDB lineage: Bacteria > Pseudomonadota > Alphaproteobacteria > Rhizobiales > Kaistiaceae > Kaistia > Kaistia cartagenensis. Next base: position 15,952 of record CAWZZK010000096.1, read on the forward strand.
CCCAGCCGCGCTTCGGCCACATGAAGTGATGCAGCTTCTGGTGAAGGCGCAGGGGATGGCGGCGGCGGAACAGCATGAGGAGAACGACTACCCGCCCATTCAGGAGAGATTGCGGCTGCCCGGCTTGACGGCCGGGATGCCCTGCAGCTCCGGCGGGAGCGCGTCGGCCGGATAGGCCGGGACCTTATACTCGGCGAGCGCCACCAGCGGAACCCCGACATCCGCCTCGCCGGCCGACCGGTCGATCAGGCAGGCGACGCCGACCACCTCGCCGCCGAGCGCGCGGATCGCCTCGATGGTCTCGCGGCTGGAAAGGCCTGTCGAGATGATGTCCTCGACGACGAGCACGCGGGCCTTCTCTGGCAGTTCGAAACGGCGCAGGCGGAAGACGCCGCCTTCCCGCTCCACCCAGAGCGCCGGCACGCCGAGATGGCGCGCGGTCTCATAGCCGGGGATGAGCCCGCCGAGCGCTGGCGACACTACGATGTCGAAATCGAGCCCGCTCGCGCGCACCTTCGCGGCGAGCGCCTTGCAGAGCACTTCCGTGCGGTCGGGATACATGAACACCCGCGCCTTCTGCAGGAAGACGGGGCTGTGCAGGCCCGAGGACAGGATGAAATGGCCTTCGAGCAGCGCCCCGCAGGCGCGGAAGACGTCGATGACCTCGTTTTGCTGCATGATTTGCCCCGGATGGATGCTGCGCCGATCAGGCGTTGACGCGGTTGGCGGTGCTGACGACATGGCGCTCGCGCAGGTCCCTCAGCAGGCGGTTCAGGTGCTTCAGGTCCCAGACTTCGAGATCGATCTCGATCTGCGAGAAGTCGGGCGCGCTGCGGGTGATCCGGAGGTTGGAGATGTTGCCGTCATTGTCGGCGATCACCTGCGCGATCTGCGCGAGGCTGCCCGGCTCGTTCAGCGCCACCACCTCGACCCGCGCCGGGAAGCGCTCGCGATTGGCGGCGTCGATGTCCCAGCGCACGTCGAGCCAGCGATCCGGCTCGTCGTCGAAATCCTTCAGCGCCGGCGACTGGATCGGATAGATCGTGATCCCCTCACCCGGCGACATGATGCCGACGATGCGGTCGCCGGGCACGGCGCCGCCCTCGGCGGCGAAGCGTACCGGCATGTCGCCATGCAGGCCGCGGATCGGGATCGCGTGCGCCGCATCGGAGGGATCTCCGCTCGGCACGCGGAACATCATGCCGTTGCCCTTCTTGAGGCCGAACCAGCCGGCTTCGCCGCCCGTCGAGGCGCCGCCCTTCGGCATTGCCGTGGCGCGCTCCTCCTTGTGGTCGGGATAGACGGCCTTCAGCACATTGACCGACGGGATCTCGCCGCGCCCGACCGAGGCCAGCATGTCCTCGATATTCTGCTGCGCGAGCCGCGACAGCGCCGCCTTCAGCCGCTCTTCGGAATAGTCGCGGCCGGCACGCTCGAAGGCCCGTTCCAGGATCTTGCGGCCGAGGCCGGCATATTGCTTGCGGATAGCGGCGCGGGCGGCTCTGCGGATCGAGGCGCGCGCCTTGCCGGTGACGGCGATCGCCTCCCAGGCCGGCGGCGGAATCTGCCCCTTGGAACAGATGATCTCGACCTCGTCGCCGTTCTTCAGTTCGCTCGTCAGCGGCATCATGCGGCCGTTGATCTTGCAGCCGACGCAGGTGTCTCCGATGTCGGTATGGACGGCATAGGCGAAGTCGATCGGCGTCGCGCCGCGCGGCAGTGCGATCAGCCGGCCCTTGGGCGTGAAGCAGAACACCTGGTCGTGGAAGAGCTCGAGCTTGGTGTTCTCGAGGAACTCCTCCGGCGTGTCGCCCTCGGCCAGCATCTCGACCGTGCGGCGCAGCCAGGTATAGGCGCGGCTCTCGTCCGAAAGGCGGCCGCCGACCTTGTCCTTGTAGAGCGAATGCGCCGCGATGCCGTATTCGGCGACCTCGTGCATCTCCCAGGTGCGGATCTGCAATTCGACGCGCTGGCGACCCGGACCGACCACCGTCGTGTGGATCGAGCGGTAGTCGTTCTGCTTCGGCGTCGAGATATAGTCCTTGAAGCGCCCGGGCACGGTCGGCCAGGCCATATGGACGATGCCGAGCGCGGCATAGCAATCGGCGCGCGTGTCGACGAGGACGCGGAAGCCGAGGATGTCGGAGAGCTGCTCGAACGAGATCGCCTTGCGCTCCATCTTGCGGAAGATGGAATAGGGCCGCTTCTCGCGCCCGAACACCTGCGCCTTGATGCCGTATTTTTCGAACTTCTCGCGCAGGTCCTTCTCGATCTCGACGATGAGGCCCTGGTTGCGGACACGGATCTCGGCGAGGCGATCGGTCACCGCGGCATGCGCCTCGGGATTGACCACCGCGAAGGCCAGTTCCTCCAGTTCCTCGCGCATGTCGTGCATGCCCATGCGCCCGGCGAGCGGGGCATAGATCTCGAGCGTCTCCTCGGCGATGCGCCCGCGCTTCTCCGGCGGCATGAAATGCAGCGTGCGCATGTTGTGCAGCCGGTCGGCGAGCTTGACCAGCAGCACGCGCACGTCTTCGGAGATGGCGAGCAGCAGCTTGCGGAAATTCTCGGCCTGCGCGGCCTTGCGCGAGACGAGATCGAGCCGCTTGATCTTGGTGAGGCCCTCGACCAGCCGGCCGATATCCTCGCCGAAGGTCGCGTCGATCTCAGAGCGGGTCGCGTCCGTATCCTCGATCGTGTCGTGCAGCAGCGCGACCGCGATGGTCGAATCGTCCAGCTTCAGGTCGGTGAGGATGCCGGCGACTTCGAGCGGATGGGAGAAATACGGGTCGCCATTGGCGCGCCGCTGGCTGCCATGCTTCTGCATGGCATAGACATAGGCCTTGTTCAAAAGCCCCTCGTCGGCCTGCGGATTGTACCGCTGGACGCGTTCGAGGAGTTCGTACTGGCGCATCATGGCGCGGTTATCCGGCGACAGGCCTCCGACCGCGAAGCGCGGCCGCTTTCCGTGTCATATAGGATCGCGGCGCCCGCCGGACGGCAAGCGCCAAGATGGCCGCAGATCCGCGATGCGCGGCGGTCAGCGAGGCACGGCGATCAGAAGTCGTCCTGCTTGTCCGGCGGCACCATGCTCTCGAGGCCGCGCAGCAGTTCCTCTTCCGACATGCGGTCGAAGGCGACGGCATTATCGTCGGCGAGGTCCTCGTCGGCGAGGAGCGCGACGTCCTGCTCGGGCTCGTCCACCTCGACATATTTCTGCAGCGAGTGGATGAGATCTTCCTTGAGATCGTCCGGAGCGATCGTCTCGTCCGCGATCTCGCGCAGCGCCACGACGGGGTTCTTGTCGTTGTCGCGCGCCACGGTCAGCGACGAACCGGAGGCGATCATACGGGCACGATGGGCCGACAGCAGAACCAGCTCGAAGCGGTTCTCGACCTTGTCGACGCAGTCTTCCACGGTTACGCGCGCCATGGTCAGGTCTCCAACAGGCTGATGGGGTTCAAGCGGGGATGAATAGGTGGCGAGCGCACGGAATGCAAGCCCCGCGCCGGAATCGGCTCAAAACCGCCCGTCGGCGGGGCCGTGGATTCACCATTCCACAAGTTCCTGGCGCAAAGCGTTTGCTGCGAAGCGCGCCGCGGCCTATTTGACTCAAATGTGCAGAAGTGGCGGTTCATTTGCAGCCACGGTGATCCCCGGCACCCTTTCAGT
>CAWZZK010000097.1:0-13599 GCA_963966455.1 Kaistia sp.
TGGTGATGCCCTCGACGACAAGGCCATCGATATGCGGCAGCACCAGTTCCGCCGGATTGGTCGGCAGGCCGGCGAAAGGGCGCGAGCCGGTGACGAGGCCGATCGGACCCTTCATCCCGTAAGCTCCCGCGCTGAGAGAACCGCTCTGCCCATCGACGCCTCCACCGCTGCGACGCACTCTTGTCGGCAAGAGACGTGCCAGCGGCGCGACGATGAGATTACACGGCCAGGGACGGCGAGCCTGCGCAAAAGCAGGTCACGCTGCGCAAATTATCAACAATCGTGCCGAGTTTCGACAATCCAATTGATTGTCGACAATGCGCTGATCACATCAGCCGCTTCAGCCGCTCGACCACCGTGTCGCGGGTGAGCGCGATATGGGCGGCCAGCACGCGCCCGGCGCGATCGGCGTCGCGCGCGATGGCGGCGTCGAGGAGTTCCTCATGCTGCTGGGACAGCGTCACCTGCGCCGAGGGATCGCGGCCGGCGAGGCGGCGGTAGCGGTCGAACTGGTCATGCAGTACGGCGCAGAAATGCAGCGTCCAGGGCGAGCCGCAGGCTGCGATCAGCGCGTTGTGGAAGGCGCGGTGACGCATCTCCCATTCCTCGGGAACGGCGTCTTCCTCCGGCGCCTGCTCCTGCCGCCCGAGCCGCCGCAGCCGGTGATGGGCGAGGACCACGCCTTCCTCCCAGGCCTCGTCGCCGGCCCGCGTCGAGGCCTCGATCGCCTGGCGCTCCAGCGTGATGCGCAGCGTCGCGATATCCTCGAAATCCGCCATCGAGATCGGCGGCACGCGGAAGCCGCGATTGACCTCCTGCACCACGAGGCGGTCAGCGGCGAGCCGCGACAGCGCCTCGCGCAGCGGGCTGGTGCCGATGCCGTAGCGGGCCTGCAATTCCACGAAGCGCAGGCGCGATCCGGCCTGAAGCGCGCCCGAGACGATATCGGCGCGCAGCAGGCGGAACGCGTCGGCCGATACGGCTTCTTCGGAAGGCGTCGTCGTCGCGGCATCAGTCATGCATGGATCCCTCGGTCGGCATGGCCGGTTGGCCTTGTCGCGATTCTGTGGAAAATCCCGCGACTTCGGATTCTCTGCCGTCTTGTCGATAATATCAAAGCGCGGCCCGTTCCAGTGGAGAGACCCAATGCCAGCCCCGACGACCGATCCGCAACCCCAGACTGTGGACATGGTGCTTTCGGGCGGCCTCGTCGTCAACGAGAACGGGACGCTCGCCGCCTCGATCGCCGTCGATGGCGGGCGCATTGTCGCCATCGGCGAGGACAGGCTGATGCCGCCGGCCCGCGAGCGCGTCTCGCTCGACGGCCTGCATGTGCTTCCCGGCGCCATCGACGTGCATGTCCATTTCCGTGAGCCGGGCATGCCGCAGAAGGAGGATTGGGGGACGGGCAGCGCGGCCGCCGCGGTCGGCGGCGTCACCACCGTCTTCGACATGCCGAACACCGTGCCCCCCACCGACACGGTCGCGCATTTCGAACTGAAGAAGGCGGCGGCGGAGGCGAAGTCGATCGTCGATTTCGGGCTCTACGGCCTCCTCGGCGAGCACAATCTCGATCATTTGGAGCCGCTCGCCGACGCGGGCGCGATCGGCTTCAAGCTCTTTCTCGGCAACACGACCGGCGACCTGCCATGCCCCAGCGACGGGGCGGTGCTGGAAGGGTTCGAGATCCTCGCCGGGCTCGGCCTCCGCTGCTCGATCCATGCCGAGAACTCGCCGATCCTGTTCTGGCGGCAGAACCGGCTGAAGGCGGCGGGGCGCAACGACGTGCTGGCCCATCTCGCGGCGCGGACCGACGTCGTCGCGGTCGAGGCGCTCAACCGCGCCTGCACGCTGGCCGACTGGACCGGCGCGCGCATCCATATCGTGCATGAGAGCTCGGCCCGCAGCCTGCCCTTCATCCGCTTCTGGAAGGAGCGCGGCGTCGACCTCACCGTCGAGACGCTGCCGCAATATCTCTATCTCTCGGCCGAGATGATGCTGCGGCCGGGCGGCGAGGTGCTGCGCATGAACCCGCCGATCCGCGAGGCGGCGCAGCAGGAGCCGCTCTGGGCTGCGCTCGCCGACGGCACGATCGACATGATCGCCACCGACCACGCGCCGCACGCCATCGACGAGAAATATGGCGCGAATGTCTGGGATCTCGCCTGCGGCTTCCCCGGCGTCGAAACGCTGGTGCCGCTGATGCTGAACGCGGTAGCGAATGGCCGGCTTTCGTTGGAGCGCGTCGCGGCGATCACCAGCGCGATGCCGGCCCGTGCCTTCGGCCTCTATGGCCGGAAGGGCGTCATCCGCGTCGGCGCCGACGCCGATTTCGCGGTCGTCGATCTCGCCAAGAAGCAGACGCTGACGGCGGCGGCGCTGCATTCGCGCGGCAAGGTCTCGGCCTATGAGGGCATGGAAGTGACGGGTGTTCCGGTGCGCACCTATGTGCGCGGTCGCCTCGTCGCCAAGGATGGCGACGTCGTCGCCGAGCCCGGCTGGGGCGCCATGGTGCGGCCGCAAATGCCGGCACCGGCGCCGCGCAACCTCGCCACGACGATGAAGGCCATCCTCGAGCCGGGGCAGCAGCCATGGTGAGGAACAACGTTCGAGATTGGAACAAAGACCCCCTCTCCATCTCTCCCCCGCTTCGCGGGAGAGAGGGCCGATCCCGCCTCTTGCCGACACCTGTGCACAGCGTCGAAGCTCCCTCTCCCGCGCAGCGGGGGAGGGCGGGGAGGGGGCCCTTGGAGGGCGACAGAGGTGAAGGATAGCGCATGACCGCCAGATCGCCCCTTCGCATCGGGCTGATCGGCGCCGGGGCGATCGGCGCCTGGCATGCGCGGATCGTGGCCGAGCGGCGGGACGCCGTTCTCGCCGGCGTCTGCGACAGCGATGCCGGCCGCGCCTCGGTGCTGGCGGCGCGCCATGGCGCGAAGCCGTTCGTCGATGCCGCCGATCTCTTCGCCGATGCGGCGCTGGACGGGGTCATCATCGCCAGCCCCGAGCGCGTGCATGGCGAGCATGCGCGGCTCGCGGCGGCGGCGGGCGTGCCGATGCTGATCGAGAAGCCGGTGGCGCCCGATCCCGCCGGCGTCGAGGCGATCCGCGCCGTGACGGAAGGCGCCGGCGTCGCGGTCATGGCCGGCCATGTCGAGCGCTTCGAGATCGGCTCGGCCGGGCTCAAGACGGCGGTCGAGCAGGGCGTCTGCGGTCAGGTCGTGACGATCGCGGCGCGCCGGCAATTCGTCGCCGCCGATACGCCGCGCTTCAAGGGGCTGTCGACGACGCTGCGCATTCTCGGCGTGCACGATTTCGACCTCGTCACCTGGGTCCATCCAGTGCCGGTCATCGAGGTCTATGCCGCGGCCGGCCGAGGCCGGGTGTTTGCCGAGACCGGGCTCGACGACCATGTCGTGACGACGCTGCGCTTCGCGGACGGCGCCGTCGGTCTCGTCGAGAGCGCCTGGACGCTGCCGCGGCCCTATGGCGTCTTCACGAGCCCGGCAGGCTGGTCGCCGGCCGGCAACAACCGCCTCGACGTCGTCGGCTCCACCGGCATGGTCTCCAACGACATGGGCCTCCGCGGCCAGCAACTGGTCGCCTTCGACGAGACCGAGGGCTTCCGCGCCGCCGGAATCCGCCACCAGCCGATCCTGCATGGCAAGGTCACCGGCGCGCTCGCCGAGGAGGTCTCGGCCTTCATCGCCATGATCGCCGACGGCACGCCGCCGATTGTCGGGCTCGACGACGCCCTGCGGGCAGTGCGGCTCACCGAGGCTGCAGAGGCATCGCTGGCCAGCGGACTTCCGGAGCGTCTGGACTGACGATGGCGCGCTATCGCGGACCGGTCGTCGATGCGCATCACCATCTCTGGCGGCGCGGGCGCGCGACGATCCCGTGGCTCGCCGGCGCCGGCAACGCGGCGCTCGCCGACGACTACCAGCCGACCGACTACCGGGAAGCGGCGGCCGGCCTCGATGTCGTCGCGACGGTCTGGATCGAGGCGGTGGCGCGCGATCCGCTGGCCGAGGCGACAGAGGCGACTGAGCTTCACCGGATCGAGCCGCGCATGGCGAATGCCATCGTCGCGCATGCGCCGCTCGACGCGCCGGATATCGCCGGCCGGCTGGACAGGCTCGCCCATGCGGCGCCGCAGTTCGCCGGCATCCGTGACATCGTCGCGGTGCGGCCGGGGCATGTGTCCTTCGCCCGCGCGCCGGATCTGCTCCGCCGTCCCGCCTTCGCGGCCGGGCTCGCCGAGCTCGCGCGGCGCGGCCTCGTCTTCGATCTGATGCTGGAGCCCTGGCAGATGGCGGACGCGCTGGCGCTGGCACGGCGACTGCCCGAATTGCAGATCGTCATCGAGCATGCCGGCAGCCCGGATTTCGGCTCGGAGGAGGGCACGCAGCTCTGGCGCGACGCCATGAGGTCGGCGGCGGCGCTGCCCAATATCGCGGTCAAGATCTCGGCGCTTCACTGCCGCATGCCGGACTGGACCGACGCGCGCCTCGCCGGGCCGATCCGCGCCCTCGTCGACTGGTTCAGCCCGTCGCGCCTGGCCTTCGCCAGCGACTTCCCTGTGCATGACCGGACGGTGCCCTTTGCGCGGGCATTCGAGACCTTCGCGGAGGCGGTCGCTGACCTCTCCGAGGAGGAGCAGGCGACGCTCTTCTACAATACGGCGCGCCGGCTCTATCGCATCTGAGGCAATTTTATCGGCAAAGTGCCGTATGGCACATGATTTGCGACAATGAGGTCCCGGTCGCTGGCCGGCATGACCCTGTCGCTTCCATCGGAGAGCCCGGATGCGCCTTCATTCCGTCGTTGAGGCCCGTGACGAGTATTATGCGCTCGAACTCGCCGCCGCGGCGCGGCGCATGGTCGATGATATCCTCGCTGTGGCGTCCGGCCAGCGCGTCGTCGTGACCACCGATTCCCACAGCGACGATCGTGTAGCGCGCGCGACCATGGCGGCGCTCGCCGCGGCCGGCGCGCTGCCGATCCGCATCGATTACCCGCTGGCCCGCCGGCCGCTGGAAGAGATGCCGGCGCCGATCGCCGCCGCCGTCGCCACGGCCGACATCTGGATCGAACTCACGGTCGGCTGCACCGTCTACACGAAAGGGTGGCAGGCGGCGGTCGGTGCCGGGGTGCAATATTACGGGCCGAACGGCATCGACGTCGACGGCATGGTCCGCTGCATCGGCCGCACCGATGTGCGGCTCGTCGAGGAGCTCGGCCACCGGCTCGAGGCGCTGCTGATCGGTGCGACCATGCGCGTGACCAGCGCCGCCGGCTCCGACATCACCTTCACCAATCCCGCGACGCCGCTCGCCGCCTTTCGCATGCGCGCCAATCCCGAGAAGATTCCCGTCATGCTGGCCGGCCAGATCTCGTGGACGCCGGTCGAAGCCACGATGCGCGGGGTCCTTGTCGCCGATGGCGTGTTGAGCGCGCCCGCCGAAGTCGGGCTCATCGACACGCCGCTGACCGTCACGGTCGAGGGCGGCCGTATCCAGTCGATCGAGGGCGGCAAGGAGGCGCGTCTGCTCAAGGGCTGGATCGCCGAACGCGCCGATCCGACGCTGCACCGGATCGCCCATGTCTCCACCGGCTTCAATCCGGGCGTCGTCGTGCCGAGCGGGCGCATTCTCGAGGACGAGCGCGCCTTCGGCGACATCGATTTCGGCTGGGGCGCCTGGGTTGGGCGACCGGCGGCGGGCCATTTCGACTTCACTTGCCGCCAGGTGACGATCGAGGCCGACGGTGTCCTGCTGCAGAAGGAGGGCGTCTTCGTCCATCCGGAGCTCGCGGAGATCGCCCGCGCCATGGGCGTGCCCCGTCATTGAGGCGGGCGGCGGCGATCAGACGATCGTGCCGCCGTCGACGAGAAGGTCCTGGCCGGTGATGTTGCGGGCGGCGGGGGAGAGGAGGAAGAGCACGGCCTCGGCGATGTCGTCCGCGGTGCTCATGCGGCCGAGCGCAGAGGTCTTCTCGAAGCCGGCGAGACGCTCTTCATAGGTGATGCCCATCAGCGCCGCCTCCTCGCCGAGCTGGCGGGTGAGACGCGCGCCTTCGACGCCGCCGGGCGAGACCATGTTGACGCGGACGCCGGCGCTGCCGGCTTCCAGCGCGGCGGATTTGGTGAGCCCGCGCAGCGTCCATTTGGTCGCGCCATAGAGCGAGGCCTTGCGCACGCCCTTGAAGCCGAAGGTGCCGCCGATATTGACGATCGACCCCGCCTGCCGGTCGATCAGTTCAGGCAGCATGGCCTTCATGACGAGGAAGGTGCCGAGCACGTTGACGTCGAAGAGTTCGCGGAAATCCTCGACCGAATGCTCCCAGAGCGTCTTGCCGGTCGGGCCGGAGACGCCGGCGACATTGACGGCGCCGTAGAGGCGCGGCCCGAAGTGAGCAGAGGCGGCGGCGACGGCGGCATGGACCTCGGCCTCGTCGGTGATGTCGGCCCTGACGACAAGCGCGTCGCGGCCGAGCGCGCGTACCTCCCCGGCGACCGCTTCGATCGGCGCCATGTCGCGGCCGATCAGCACGAGATCGCCGCCCGCCGCCGCGATGGCGCGGGTGATGGCGCCGCCCATGCCCTTGGCGGGGCCGGTGACGAGGATGGCGCGATCCTGAAGCCGCATGAGCATGGTCTCCGCCGTCAGCCGCGCCAGGAGGTGAGGCGCCGCTCGACGGCCGTGGTGAGCGAGAAGATGAGATAGGCGAGCACCATCGAGACGATGACGGCCGCCCAGAGGAGGTCGTTCTTCCGGTAGGATGCCGCGTCGAGGATCATGGTGCCGAGCCCCGGCGCGCCGGAGAGCCACTCGGCGAGCATCGCTGCGAGGATGGCGCTCGTCGCCGCGCTCCTGAGCCCGGCGAAGATGAAGGGCAGCGCGAAGGGCAGCCGCACCTTGATGAAGGTCGCCGTGCCGCTGGCGCCGAGCACATGCATGAGTTCGAGCGCGTTCTTGCGGGTGGAGGAGAAGCCCTTCATGGCGTTCACCATGATCGGGAAGAAGGAGACGATGACGACGACGGCGATCGCCGTGCCGATACCGCGCCCGAACACCATGATCAGGATCGGCGCGATGGCGAGTACCGGCGCGGTGCGGAGGCCGATCACGATCGGCAGTACGGCGCGCGTCGCCGCCTTCGAGTTGACGAAGGCCGCCGCGAGCGAGATGGCGACCACGAAGGCGACCGCGAGCCCGGCCGCGGCCTTGCGCAGCGTATAGAAGACCGCGAGACCGATCTTGCCGGGATTGGCCTCGAAGGCCGTCAGCGCGGCCTCGGGCGGCGGCATGATATAGGCCGGCACCGCGAACACAGTCACCAGCAGCTTCCAGAGGCCGATCAGGACGATGGCGAAGCCGAGCGGCGCGACGAGCCCGCCGAGCGACAGAGTGCGCCGTTCCCGCGATGCGGAGATCGTCTCAGCCATGGCCGCCTCCGGTCACGCCAATGGGATCCTGCGGGCCGCCGAGCACGATGCGCTCGGCAAGCGCCACGAGGCCGTAGGCGAGGGTCGCCACGAAGCAGACGGCGAGGATGGTCAGCCAGGCGAGCGGCACGTCGAAGGAGAACAGCGCGTAGATCATCATGATGCCGAGGCCGCGATCGGCGCTGACCCATTCGGCGATCAGCGCGCCGAGCACAGAGAGTGGCGCGGCGATCTTCAGGGCCGAGAAAAGGTAGGGCAGGGCCGAGGGGAAGGCGAGCTTCCGGAGCCGCTGCCAGCGCGACGCGGCGAGGATGTGGAAGAGCTCCGAGACGTTGCGGTCGCCGGCCTTGAAGCCCTGCACGACGCCGACGAGCAGCGGGAAGAGCGCCGCGATGGTCGCGATGACGATCCGCGACGATATCCCGTTGCCGAGCCAGACCATCAGGATCGGCGTCAGCGCGATCAGCGGGATCGAGTCGACGACGATGCCGAGCTTGAGGATCGTCGCCTCGGAGCGGCGCCAGGAGACCGCGACGGCGCCGAGCACCAGCGCGATCACCGTCGCGAGGACGAAGCCGGCGGCAGCCGAAAGAACGGTCGGCACCATGTGATAGAAAAGGTCCGACCAGGAACGGCCGAAGGCTTCGGCGATCTCGCTCGGCGCCGGGACGGTGATCGGCAAGAGGCCGGCCATTTTGGCGCCTTGCCAGAGCGCCACCAGCGCCGCCACGATCGCCGCCGGTGCCGCGATGCCGGCGAGCATGCCGAGGGCCGTGCTCCGGGCCGGAAAGGTGGCGCCCTCAGCCAACGGACACGGCCTTCAATTCATCGCCGAACAGGGCCGCCCGCACCGCGTTCTCGAAATGGTTGAAGGCGGGCGTCTGTAGCATGGCGAGTTCGCGCGGCCGCGGCAGGTCGACCTCGATCGAGGTGACGAGGCGCCCGGGATGCGCGGCGAGCACATGGACGCGGTCGGCCATGAAGACGGCTTCGCCGATCGTGTGCGTGACGAGGATCGCCGTCGTTCCGGTTTCCTGCCAGATGCGCAGCAGCTCCATGTTCATGCGCTGGCGGGTGATCTCGTCGAGCGCGCCGAATGGCTCGTCGAGCAAGAGCACCTTCGGCCGCAGCGTCAGCGCCCGGGCGATCGAGACGCGCTGCTGCATGCCGCCGGAGAGCTGCGCCGGCTTGGCATTTTCGAAGCCGGAGAGGCCCACGAGGCGGATGAGGTTCTCCGGTCTCGGGCCGTCTCCTATTGGTCCGCCGGCCACCTCGAGCGGCAGCTGGATATTCTCGAGCACCGTCCGCCAGGGCAAGAGGCTCGCATCTTGAAAGACGAAGCCGATCTCGTGCCGCAGCCTCGCCTCGCCCGGCGGCAGGCCGCCGACGCGGATGGTGCCGGCAGAGGGCGCGAGGATGTCTGCGACGAGGCGCAGCAGCGTCGACTTCCCGCAGCCTGACGGCCCGATCAGCGCCGAGAAGCTACCCGAGGGAAAGGTCAGGGAGATGTCGTCGATCGCGCGCACCGAACGGCGGTCGATCTCGAAGTCCTTGACCACATGGTCGATCAGGATCTCGGTCATGGATCAGTCCGTACTCCGTCGCGGGGGAGGAAGACCCTCACCCCCGGCCCTCTCCCGCGAGCGGGAGAGGGGGAAGACCAGGCGGTTGCCCGCTCCCGCATGGTCGAGAGGGGACGATCAAAGCGGTTCCGGCCTTACCCTCTCCCGCCTGCGGGAGAGGGCAGGGTGAGGGCCTTCGCGAGGCCGCTCACCCGCAGGCCCATTCCGCCGCCTACTTGCCGTGCGCGGCCGCGATCAGCTTCTGCGTGACCACGTCCTCGACCTTGACCTGGCCTTCCTTGAGGTCGCCGGCCTTGATCGAGAAGTCGATGCCCTGCTGGAACACGGACGGCTCGATCCAGAGCAGGCCGTTCTTCGCCGCGTCGCCGACCGGGATGAAGTCCTTGTAGACGCCGGCCTCGGCGGTCTGCGCCTTGAGGTCGAGGCCGCGCTGGCCGTATTTGTCGACCATCAGCTTGGCCATCGCGTCGGGATTGTCCAGGAACCACTGCCAGCCCTTGATCTCGGCCTTCAGCCAGCGCGTGATCAGGTCCGACTTGGTGTCGATCGACTCGTCGGTCGCGTAGAGCACGCCGGCATAGCCCGGCAGGCCGAGGTCGTTCATATAGGCGACGACGATGTCGACGCCGCGCTCCTTGAGCATGACGCCCTGGTTGGTCGCCCAGCCGTAATAGCCGTCGACCTGGCCGGCGGCGAGAATGCCGGGATCGGTACCGACCGGCACATAGTTGACGGTCGACGGGTCGATGCCTGCGGATTTCAGCAGGATGTCGACCTGCGGGCGGGTGGCGTTGGGCAGCGCGATCGTCTTGCCGGGAAAGTCCTGCAGCGTCCTGATCGGCTTCGAAGGCAGCGACATGATCGCGCCCGGCGCCTTCTGCATGATCGCCGCGAAGGCCTTGACCGGCACGCCGCTGATGCGGTTGCGGATGACGCCCTCGACATCGCTGTCGCTGGTCATGACCTGGCCGCTGGCGACGAGCGCCGTGCCGTCGGTGCCGGGACCACCGGCGAGGAACTCCGCCTCGATGCCCTCGTCAGCGAAATAGCCCTGGTCGATCGCCGCGAAATGGCCGCCGAACTGGATCGACTTGATCCAGCCGAGCTGGTGCACGAACTTGTCGGCCGCATAGGCGGTGCGCGGGCCGAAACCAAGGGCGCCGGGCGCGACGAACACGCCGGCGAGCAGGCCGCCACCCGCCTTCAGCAGCGAGCGGCGATCGAGATGGAGAGACGGCGCGGCCAGGACTGGCTTGCCGGAAATGGGCTTGCGGGTCTTGTCGGTCATGGACTGCCTTTCTGGCGTTCTCTCTGGAAGGGACCGGAAAAGGCATGAGCAAGCTCTGTGCCACGGGGCTTTCGCGGAAAGCGGACTTTCTACAAAATACCATTTTGCCGATAATCCTCGTCCCTGGCGAAGATTGCGGCAGATGGATCAGTTTTGAGCAGGAGCAGGCATAGTGCGGCTGGTCGCCAACGGCATCGAACACGAGGTCCTCATCGCCGGGCCGGAAGACGGCCCGCCCGTGCTGCTGATCCACGGCCTCGGCTGGGATCACAGTCTGTGGCAGGGCCAGATCGCGCTGCTGGCCGGCAAGGGGTATCGGGTCGTGGCGCCCGATCTTCGCGGCATGGGCGCCACCGACAAGCCCGACATGGCCTATTCGATCGATCTCTATGCCGGGGACATGCTGGCGCTGATGGATGATCTCGCGATCCCGCGCTTCGCGGTCGCCGGCTTCTCGCTCGGCGGCATCGTCGCGGCGGCGATGATGGGCACGGCGGGGGAGAGGATCGCCGCGGCCGTGATCGCCTGTTGCGCGGTGCATGCGACGCCCGCGGGCGAGGCTAGCACCGAGGCGATGCTGGCGCGCGCTGCGAGCCTCGGCCCGCTCGCCTTCGCCCGCGAGCAGGCGGCGGCGATCTGGCATCAGGACTATGTGGCGGCCAATCCGGAGGCGGTCGAGCGCTTCATCCACTGGCGCGCCGGGATGGATCAGGCGGCTCTGACGCGCGCCTTCCGTGCCGGCTATGGCATCGACTATCGGCCGGTGCTGACAAGGGCCCGCCTGCCGGTCCGCTTCATCGCCGCCGATCGCGACCCCTTCGCCTCGGTCGAGGCCATGGCGGAGCTCGATCGGCTGACGCCGGACTCCGATCTCGTCGTCATCGAACGCAGCGGACACATGGCGCCGATCGAGCAGCCCGAAGCCTTCGACGCGGCGATGCTCGATTTTCTCGAACGCCGGGTGTTCTAGTCCTCAGTGGCGAGTTCGACCCGGCGGCGCGGCCGGATCAGGAAGGCCATCAGCGCCAGGAAGCCGAGCGCGACGGTGAGCGGCAGCGCCTCGACGCCGAAGAGATCGATCAGGTAGCCGATCGGCGTCGCGCCGACCACCGATCCGGCGGAATAAGCCATGGCGAACCCCGTCGAGACGACCGCGAGGCGCTGGCCGCGAAAGTCCTGGCCGATCAGGACGATGCCCAGCGTATAGAGCCCCGACACCGTGCCGCCGGCGATGAAGAGCACGGGCTCGAGGATGAAGCCGCGGCCCATGACGAAGGGGAGGGCGAGCGTACTGACGACGGCGAGCGCCGCGCAGCCGATCAGCGTCAGCCGCCGTCCATAGCGGTCGGCCATCCAGCCGAGCACGGCAACGAGGATCGCCTCGCCGAGGCTGAAGACGGCGACGAGCCGCGAGGCGGCCGCCTCGGAGAGCCCGTTCGCCAGTCCGTAAAGCGGCAGCAGGCTCTGCATCGCCGTTTCGCCGACGCCGGTCAGGAAGGCGGCGGCGATGAGCGCGCCGGCGAGGCCGAGCGCGGTGCGCAGCGTCGCGGCGCTGCCCGTCTCCTCCTCGTCGGTCTCGCCCACGGCCGAGCGGATCGAAAGGGCGACGGCGACGCCGACCGCGAGCGGCGCCATGGCAGCGATGAGCGGCAGGCTCCCGCTCGATCCGGTCGCGGAGAGCATCAGCGGTCCGACGAACTGGCAGGCGGCATAGAGCGTGCCGGAGGCGCCGACGATGCGGCCGCGATTGCGGTCATCGACGACGCCGTTCAGCCAGATCTCGGTCGTCGTCCACAGCGCGGAGAAGCAGGTTCCCATCACGAAGCGGGCGACGAACCAGACCGCGAGATGGTCGAAGGCGAGGATCGCGGCGAAGGACAGGAAGGACAGTGCGAACTGGGCGGCGACGAGCAGTTTGAGGCCGAGCCGGTCGATGAGCGCCGGCAGGAACGGGCCGAAGATCAGGATGCCGGCGCCCGCGAGCGAGGCGTTGAGGCCGATCAGCCAGGTGGCGATGCCCTTCGATTCCAGCGCGAGCGAGAAGAAGGGATAGCTATAGCCGAAGAGCAGCGCCTCGATGCCAATGAGCAGCAGGACGCCGGTGACCGGCCAGAGGCGCTTGGCTGTCATGCGGCGGCGGTCAGATTTCACACAACGGCTCAGCGCACCAGCACTTCTTCCCCTCTGGAACGAGGTTGAAGGTCCGGTAGTCGGCCGTCAGTTCCTCGCCCGGCGCGATGTCGCGCGTCGCGAAGACATAGATCTGGTCCTCGACCCGCGTGTTGGGGCGGCAGGAATGGTTGAGGTAGTCGACGCCGGCCGGGGTCTCGGTCGGCAGGAAGCAGAGCAGCTTGCGGCCGATCAGCTTCAGATGCACCGATTGCCGCCACCAGAAATCGTCGAGCTCGCTGGCGCGGTCGAGATCGATGAGGAGCGCCTTGCCGTCGAAGAAACCGATCAGCGCGTCCTTCGGGATGGCCTGCCGGGCATAAATCGCGCTGTGATCGTCGCTGATGGCGCGGACCTCGACGAAGTCGTCATTGGTATAGCTCATAGGCTCGCCCATCCCATCGTGTCGAAAGCCGGAATGCCGCCCGACTGACCGTCGCGGTTGCTGAAGGAGCGGACGCCGTCATAGAGCGCCGCGGTCCATTTCTCGGCGAGGCGACGGGCATAGACGACCGGCATTTCGTGGCTGTGACGCTCCTTCACCAGTTCGGCGAAGACGGGGTCGTTGTGCGGCGCGTACCAGGTGTGCTGGTCCTCGGAGAGGCTCACGGCGCGCTCCGGCGTCACCGAGACCTTGTTGTAGGCGGTGATCGTGTTCACCGACATGTTCTGCCAGGCGCCGGCGCAGCGCAGCAGCAGCCGCTCGAAGTCCTCCCGGCGGGCGATCTCGCTGGGCGGGCAGCCAAAATGACGGATGGAGAGATCACGCACCAGCATGCCGAAGGCGAAGGCGTCGGAGGTGGTGTTGATGGCGAGGAACGGCGCGCCGAGCGAGGGGTCGTAGAGCGGGTCGGCGGGATCCGACGCGTGGCAGCAGAATGCGACCGGAAAGAACTCGTAGCGCGTCGGTAGCCCGGTCACCGGGCAGTCGATCTCGAGCGGGATCGCGACCGTCTCGCTGCGGATCAGCGCACCGGCGCTGTCGGCATAGCCGGCATCGACGATGATGTCTCCGAGCAGCCGCAACTCCGAGGCCGAATCGACGAAGCGCTGCCGCGTCTGCACGATCGCCATGAAACCGACCTTGCGGTAGAGCGCGACCTCGGCGG
>CAWZZK010000098.1:0-24830 GCA_963966455.1 Kaistia sp.
CCTGGATCGGGGTCGTGACGGTCGGCCCGTCCACCGGATGCAGGAAGACGTTGATCTCCAGCCGCACCCCGAATTCCGGCAGATAGACCCCCGGCTCGATCGAGAAGCCGGTGCGCGGTAGGATGCGGCGCGTGTCATGCGTCTCCAGATTGTCGAGATTGACGCCGAGCGCATGCAGCCGCTTGCCCGGCCCCATGCTGTGGCCCGTCCGGTGATGGAAGGCGTCGCGATAGCCCGCCGCCGCGATGATGCCGCGGGCGATGTCGTCGACGTCGTAACCCATCAGCGTCTCGCCGCGCTCCCAGGCTAAGCGAATCGCGTCGAGCGCTGCGTCGCGGGCGCGGCGGACGAGGTCGAATACCTCCTGCAGCTTCTGCGGCACCCTGGGGCCGGCATAGCCGCCCCAGGCGATGTCGGCATAGACATTGCACTCGCCCGGATGGCGCGCCCAGAAATCGATCAGCAGCCAGTCGCCGGCGCCGATCGGCCCTGATCCTTCCGGCTTCGGCTCATAGCTGACGATGCCCGAATGCGCATTGGCCTGCACCACGGGCTGGCCTTCCGTCTCGAGCCCAAGCCGGTCGAACTCCGAGACGATGAAGCGCTGCAATTCGTATTCGCTGATGCTGCGCCCCGCGCGGACGGCGCTGCGCACGTGATCGAACGCTGAGTCCTTGATGCCCGCGACGAGCCCGCAAGCCTCTCTATGGCTCGCGATCGCATGATCGTCCCAGGCGGCGGCGGAGATCTGGAAGAGGTCGGCCGAAGTGACGATGAGATAGCCCCAGCTTCGCAGCAGCTCGATCGTGCCGGCATCGACGAAGGCGGCATTCGGCACCGCGCCGTCCTCGGAATATTCGGCCGCGATCCGCCTTGCGGCGCCGAGCAGTTCGCGCAGCAGCGCCCGCATCTCCTCCCAGCCGCGATAGATGCGCTTCTCGATCGCGACGTCGTGGAAGAAGAACTGGTCGACGGTGTGGATGAGGAGGACCGGCGGACCCGAGAGCGGCACCACCAGCATCGCCCGGCGCGTCGGCGCACGCGCAACGCCGAGCACCTGCCAGAGGAAGAGGTTCGAGCCGCGATAGTCATGCAGCAGCCAGGCATCGATGCCCTCGGCGGCCATGAAGCGCTGCGCCTCGGCGAGCTGGAACATCGCGTCAGTCCTCCTGCCAGGCGGCCGTGACCGCCGCCGCGGCGGCGCCGAGATCGACGTCGCGACCGAGCGCTTGGAGCGCCGCGCCATAGGCGACGACATTGGCGAGCACCGGTGGGAAGGCGGCGCGGATGCCGGTGTGATCGAAGCGCACCAGCCGGTCCTCGATCGTGCCGAAGCCGCGACCGAGCGCGACGCCGAACCGCGCCGCGGCGGCGATGAGATCGTCGGCGGCGATGCCTTCCGGAACCGGGGCGGCGGTGACGAGGGCCGAGGCGCGGGCGTCGTCAGCGATCCAGGGCGAGACGCCGAGGGCGCGGAGACCGGCCCGGCTGGCACGCGCCGCCCTCTGGTGACGGGCGATGCGCGCGGCGAGCCCCTCCGCCTCGAGCCGGTCCAGCGCCGCGGCAAGCGCGCGGAATTCGAGCGGCGGCGGCGTGCCGGGCAGCGCGCCGCGGCCGCGGTCGAGCCAGGCTTCCTTGATGTCGAGCAGCGACAGGAGCGACGGTGCCGGCCTCGACGCTTCCGCCATGGAAGCGAAGGCGCGCGGGCTGACGGCGACCATGGAAAGGCCGGTCGGCCCGCCGAGCGCCTTCTGCGGCCCGAGCACGCAGAGATCGATGCCGAGCGCGTCGATATCGAGCACATGGCCACCCACCGAGGCCACGGCGTCGACCACGAGCAGGGCACCGGCCGCGCGAGCGAGCGCCGCGACCTCCTGCAGCGGGTTGAGCGCCCCGTTCGCCGCCTCGGCATGGACGAGCGCGACGAGATCGACCTTTGCGAGGCCCGCGATCGCCGCCGCGACCGCGGACGCCTCGGCCGGCTGGCCAGGCTCCGCCACGACATCGGTGACGGAGGCGCCGCCCCGCCGCAGCCAGGCGCCGAAATAGCCGCCATAGGGGCTCGTCACGACATTGACCGCCACGAGGCCGGATCGCGCGAGGCTCGCCGCAGCCGCCTCCAGCGCCAGCAGCGCCTCGGCCTGCACGAAGAGGATGTCGGACCTCGTGTCGAACAGACGCTGCAGCCGGTCGGCGAGTGGCGCATAAGAGCCGGCGCCGAGCGGCGGGATATCGAGCAGCGGATCGAACGGGTCGTGGCCGGGCGGGCGCGTGGTCACGGGGATTTCCTCACCGGAGGGCGGCGCGGGGGGAACGCCGGCTGGAGCGATAGATCAGCCCGGCGATGCCGAGCATCAGGAGCGTGAAGACGAAGACGACCGAGGCCGCGGCATAGACCGCCGGCGAGGGGCCATATTGCAGGCTGCCATAGAGATAGACCGGCAGCGTGTTGACGCGCGGCGTCGTCAGGAAGGCGGAGACGACGAGATTGTCGAAGGCGAAGGTGTAGGCGATCACCGCGCCGGCCGCGAGAGCGGGCGCGACCTGCGGCAGGATGACGAGGCGCAGCGTCTGCCAGCGCGACGAGCCGAGATCGGCGGCGGCTTCCTCGACCCGCCGGTCGAGCGTCAGCACGCGGGCGCGGATGATGAGCGCCACGACGGCGATCGTCAGCGGCGTGATGCCGGCGACCAGGGTCGCGGTCGAGAGCGGGATGCGCGTCACGGCATAGAAGAGCAGCAGCGAGACGCCGATGACCGATTCCGGCACGATCAGCAGCACATAAGTGACGCCGGCGAGCAGCCGCCGCACGCCGCGCGCGGGATGGCGCACCATCGCATAGCCCAGCGCGCCGCCGACGCCGACCGAGACGAGCGCCGTCCAGAAGGCGACGACGAAGCTCTGCCCGACGGCGCGGCGGAGCGAGCGGTCGTTCCAGGCCGCGGGAAACCAGTCGAGCGTGAAGCCGGTCCAGGTCGCGGTCTGCTTGTTCACGACGCCGGTGTTGAAGGAATAGACGAGCGCGGCGAGGATCGGCGCGAACAGGAAGATGACCGCCACGACATACCAGGCGGCGAGCGCCGTCTCGGGCAGCCGCCTTCGCAGCGCCGCGCTCATGCGCCGACCTCGTCGAAGCCCTTGGTCAGGCGGGCGAGCGCGATGACCATGACCGCCACCGCGAGCAGCACCAGGACCGCCATGGCCGAGCCGAGCGGATAGTTCTGCGACTGCAGGTATTGCGAGGAGATCGCCTGCCCCATCAGCACGCCGCGGCTGCCGCCGAGCAGCTTGGGGATGACCATCTCGCCCAGCATCGGCACCGCCGTGAGCAGCACCGCCGTGGCGATGCCGGGGCGCGACAATGGCAGCGTCACATGCAGGAAGGTTCTGAGCCGGGAGGCGCCGAGATCGCGGCTCGCCTCGATCAGCGGTCGCGGGATGCGGTCGAGCACCACAAAGAGCGGTACGATGGCGATCGGCAGATAGGCATAGACCATGCCGATGAAGACGGCGGTCTGCGTGTCGAGGAGGTCGAGCGGCCCCTCGTGGAGGTGAAGCGCGTTGAGCACGATCTCCGTGGCGCCGCCGCGCGACATCAGCATGTGCAGCGCCATCACGCGGATGAGGAAGCTGGAGAAATAGGGGATGAGGATCAGCAGCACGGCGAGGAGGCGCCGCTTCGCCGTATGCCGGGCGATGAAATAGGCGACCGGGTAGGCCGCCGCGAGGCAGAGCGCCGACGCGCTCACCGCGAAGAGGACGGTGCGCAGGAAGGTAGCGCCATAGAAGCCGGAAAGCGCCGTCCGGTAGTTGTCGAGCGTGAAGGCGAGTTCGACGCCGCCGAAGGTCGAGCGGCCGAAGGAGAAAACGACCGTGAAGCCGAGCGGCGCGAGGAAGAACACCGCGAGCCAGAGCGTCGGCACAGCCGCCAACACATGGTCGGCGGCCGCGGCCGGCAATCCCCCGGCGGCGCGGCCGCCGGGAGGTTTCGGATGCTCTGCTGCCCGCCTCGCCACGCTCAGCCGCCGGCCGCCGCCTGGATCTCGGTCTGCACCTGAAGATAGGTGCCGATCGTCTCCGGATTGACGACAAAGGAGGTCAGCTTCTTGAAGTCGAGATCCTTGCCGCCGAAGATCAGGTCGATGTTCTTCGTATCGGCCGGGAGCTTCTCCTTGAGGCCGGCCAGCGCCGCCGGGAAGCCGACATATTGCGTCTCGGCGAGCTGGACCTCCGGCTGGAGCTGATAGGCGAGGAAATCATAGGCCTGGTCGAGGTTCGGCGCATCCTTGGGGATCGCGTAATTGTCGACCCAGAGCTCGCTGAACGGACCCGGCACCACCCATTTCAGCTTCGGATTGAGCCCGATGATGGCGCGCGCCGTGCCGTTATTGGTCTGCGCAAGCGTGATCGCGCCATTGGCGACCGAGTTCGGATCGAGGCCGGAGAACGACTTCACATGCTTCGCCAGCGCCTTGACCTTCTCGCCTGCGGCGCGGATCTCGTCATTGGTCGCCGTGTTCCAGTCCTTGCCCTCCAGCCAGAGCTGCGGGCCGATCGTCTCCCAGCCGGTGTCGGAGAGGCGGATCTTGCCGGTGACGCCGGGCTTGTCGAAGGCCTTGAAGAAATCGTCCCAGGTGACGATCTCGCCGCCGACCGCTTCAGGGTCATAGACGACGCCGAGCAGGCCCCAGTCCTTCGGGATCGAATATTTGTTGCCGGGGTCGTAATCGCGGTCGAGCAGGTCCTGATCCAGCGAGGCGAGGTCGAGCTTCGAATGATCGAGCTCCTGCAGCAGGCCCTTGTCGGCCAGCTGCAGGATCCAGCTCGACGACGGAATCACGATGTCAAAGCCGGCGCCGGCCGGGCTGTTCAGCTTTGCAAACATCGTCTCGTTGGAATCATAGGTGGCGATGTTCGGGGTGACGCCGGACTTCTTGGCATAACCCTCGAGATTGGCGGTCGAGAAATAGTCCGGCCAGGAATAGATGTTGAGCTCGCCGCCGGCGGCGCGGGCGCGGCCGCCCGGCAGGGCGGAGGCGAGCGCGAGCCCGGCGGGCGCCGCGCCGAGCATGGCGAGAACGGAACGGCGGCTCGGACGGCCGCCAAGCTTCGGATCGACTGTCATCCTCTCAGTCCTTTCACGTCTGGTGCCGGATAGGCACGGGCAGCTTCGGCATCGAACTTCACGACAACGGCATCGCCCGGCACCAGCGCCGGCGCCACGGCCGCGGAGCGCGCGATGATCGATTCGAATGGGCCACCGCCATCGGTGACGGCGCGAAGGCGCAGCGAGGGGCCGATGGCGACGCTGTCGACCAGCCGGGCCACGATGCGGTTGGGAGATGGCTCGCCATCGCTTGCTGGCAGGAAGCGCGTCGCCTCCGGCCGCACGACGACGAGGGCCGCATCGCCTGCCGTCAGCGCCGGATCGGCGAAGCCGGCGGCGACCAGTCCAAAGTCGGAAGCGAATTCCGCCGGCGAACCCGGTCGCACGAAGCGCGCAGGGACCGTGTTGGCGCTGCCGACGAAGAGCGCCACCCAGGCATCGGCCGGCCGGTCATAGACCTCGGCCGGCGGACCTTCCTGCACGAAGCGACCATCGCGCATGACTGCGAGCCGGTCGGCCATGCCGAAGGCCTCTTCCTGGTCATGCGTCACATAGATGAAGGTCGCGCCGAGCTCGCTCTGCACGCGGCGGAGCTCGCGCTGCATCTCGTCGCGCAGCTTGCGGTCGAGCGCCGCCAGCGGCTCGTCGAGCAGCAGCACGGCCGGATCGGCGGCGAGCGCGCGCGCCAGCGCGACGCGCTGCTGCATGCCGCCGGAAAGCTGGTGCGGCTTCAGCGCCGCGGCATCGGTGAGACGCACGAGGTCGAGCATGGCGCCCGCCTTCTTGCGCCGCTCGGCGCGCGAAAGGCCCTGCATGCGCGGCCCATAAGCGACATTGTCGAGCACCGAGAGATGCGGGAACAGCGCATAGCTCTGGAACACCGTGTTGACCCGCCGCCGCTCGGGCGGCAGATCGGTCACGTCCTCGCCGTCGATGAGAATCCGTCCCCTATCCGGCGTCTCGAACCCGCCGATGAGCCGCATCACCGTCGTCTTGCCGCTGCCGGACGGTCCGAGAATGGCGAGGAAATCGCCGAGTGCGACGGAGAGGGAAACGTCCGAGACGACGAGACGCCCGTCATAGCTCTTGCTCACGGCGTCGAGGGCGACGGCGGGGATCGTGGCGGGAGGCACGGCGGCGGCGTCTCTTTCGGGCGGCGGAGCGCCGTCCATGCGGGGATAGCATTCTCAATAAGGCAGACCACGCGCCGCCGCGAGGATGTTTGTTCCGCAATTCCGGTTTCCCGGAACATGCGATTGCGGACAATGTTCTCGACGACATGCGATGCTGCCGCGGGCGGCGCAGCACGGACGAAGGACGGGAGCGAATGGCGGCAGAAGGACGAACGCGCATCGTGGTGATCGGCGGCGGCTTCGGCGGGCTCGAGGTGGTGCGCTCGCTGCCCGGGGACGGTGTCGACATCACCCTCGTCGACTCGCGCAACCATCATCTCTTCCAGCCGCTGCTCTATCAGGTCGCGACCGCCTCGCTCACCACCTCCGACATCGCCTGGCCGATCCGCTTCCTCTTCCGCCGGCGGCCGGAGGTCACGGTCCTCATGGGCCGCGTGACGGGCATCGACACGGCGCGGCGCTGCGTGATCGCCGAGGATTGCGAGCCGGTGCCCTATGACATCCTCGTCGTCGCGACCGGGGCGCGGCACTCCTATTTCGGCCATGACGAATGGGAGCCCTATGCGCCGGCGCTGAAGACGCTCGAGGACGCGACGACGCTCCGCCGCCGCATCCTCACCGCCTTCGAGCGCGCCGAGGCGGAGCCCGACCCTCTTCGCCAGCGCGCGCTGCTCACCTTCGCCATCGTCGGCGGCGGTCCGACCGGCGTCGAACTTGCCGGGGCGGTGGCCGAGCTGGCCCGCGACACGCTGAAGCATGATTTCCGCCATATCGATACGACGGAGACCCGCATCGTTCTCATCGAGGCCGGGAAGCGGCTGCTGCCGGCGTTCCGGCCGCCGCTTTCCGACTATGCGCGCACGGCGCTCCAGAAGCTCGGCGTCGAGGTCGTGCTCGGCGAGGCAGTGACGGAATGCGACTCCGACGGCGTCGTCTATGGCGGCGAGCGGCTGGCGGCGGGCAACGTCATCTGGGCCGCCGGCGTGCAGGCATCGCCCGCCGCGTCATGGCTGGATGCGCCAGCCGACAAGGCCGGCCGCGTCCGCGTCGAGCCGGACCTGACGGTGCCAGGCCATGCCAATATCTTCGCGATCGGCGATACCGTGACGATCGCGGCACCGGACGGCTCGCCTGTTCCCGGCATCGCGCCGGCGGCCAAGCAGCAGGGGCGCTATGTCGCCTCCGTCATCCGCGCCCGCCTCAAGGGCCGCGCGGCGCCGTCGCCCTTCCGCTACCATCATGACGGCAGCTTGGCGACGATCGGCAAGCGGCTGGCGGTCGCCGATTTCGGCTGGATCACGCTGAAGGGCGCACTCGCCTGGTGGATCTGGGGCATCGCGCATGTCTATTTCCTGATCGGCGTGCGCAACCGCGTGATGGTCGCGCTCAGCTGGCTGTGGATCTATCTCCGCAACCAGCGCGGCGCGCGCCTGATCACGCAGCAGAAGCATCCGGTCGAGGACGAGATTCTTTAGGTCGTCACTCCGCCGGCAGCGGCAGCTTCTCCCATTCGAGCGAGTCCGCGCCGGTGACGAGGCCGCCCTCGTCGGTCAGCATCAAGACCAGCCTGAGCCCGTCGGTGACATAGGGATCGTTGGTGAGATTGACGCGCGGATCGGCGATGGTCGAGACGCCGACGCCCTTGGCATAGCCGAAATGCTCGACCGCGCCGGCCTTCAGCATGTCCTGCAGGACATAATCGCGGTCGAAATCAACCTCGGGGCCGATCTTGTGGGTCGTCAAATACCAGGACTTGTCGGTGAGTTCGACGCCAATGTCGCGGCTGATCTGGCCGACCCAGACCTTCATGCCCTGATAGGTCAAGGGCGTCAGCCAGAAGCGCATGTGGTTGCGCTCGTTGATCGAGCCGCGCGCCTTCTGCAGCGCGATGTCCTGCTGGCGGCCGAAGAGATAGAGCGGGCTCACCGGCGAGGTCTCGTATTGCGTGCCGACCAGGAACGACTTGGCGGTGTCGATGGCGCTGTGGATGTCGAGCGGCTCGGTCAGGTGCCAGCCGCGATCGACGAAGGGGAACAGCGTATCGATGCCCGGGCCGATGACGACGAGATTGAGCGGATCGCCGTTGCGGCTGCCCGAGGCGTCGGTCGTGCAGCAGGGCAATGCCTCGATCCGGGCGCGAAGCGTCGGCAGGTCGACGACCTCGGCCTTCTCGGTGCCGGGCAGATTGTCCTTGTCGAGCGGCGGCGCCGCATAGGCCGGGCCGGGGACCGGCACGATGAAGCGGAAATCGACCTCGTTGCCGTCCTTCAGCATGCCGACGGTGACGAATTTCAGTCCGGTCTCGAGATGGGTGAAGACGAAGCCGGACACCGTTTCGCCCGGCGCCACGCTCATGCGGATCGCCATGTCCTCGACGCGCTTCGCGTTCTCGACGCTCCTGTCCGGATCGAGGCGGTCATGGAAGCGATAGGCGACCTCGGCCGGCGAGAAATAGGTCTCGTCGGTGGTGATCGGCATGTACCAGAGCGGCGCCGTCCCCTTGTTGGCGATCTCGACATGAACCGGCTGGATGCCTTTCTCGATCATCGGCAGGCCGAAAATGCCTTCCACCTCCTTCGCGCCGGGCACCGCGACGCTCACCGTGATGTCGCCCTGGCTCGCGCTCTGCGGCGCGCCGAGCAGCGCGCGGTCGAACGATGCCGCCGCGGCGAGGCTGGAGGAGGCGATCAGTGCCGCTGCGATGTGGAGAATGGTCCGGCCGATGGTCATATCGTGTCCCCGAGGATCGCCGATGAGAGCGCCACGAGGACGCCGCGTCAATCGCCGGGAACAGCACCCGACCGCCAGCGTTTCTCGGGCAGATGCCCATTCCAGCCAAGGAGGCCAGCATGGCTCGCGACGACACCATCCCGGAAAAGGGACCGCTGATGAATGCCGCCCGCTATGATGTCGGGAAAGAGAATCCCGGCGAGACGCCACGCTATCCCGCGGTGCCGCCGGTCGACGAGCGCGCCAACCGTGTTTTTCTCGATTCCCTCGTCGATACCGACGGCCGGCCGATGAGCGAAGCGAAGCCCGTCATCGAGCGCGAGGGGATGGATGACGACGGGGACGAAGACGAGCGCTGACCGCGCTCAGTCGCGATGGAGCCGCCGCTGCCGCCTGCGTGCGAGCAGCCGGCGGTGGCGGACGATATCGCCCAGCGACGGCGCGACGAGCGCCGCCAGCACCAGCGCCATCACGACGGCGAAGACCGGCCCGATACGGCTGAAGCCGAGCGCTCCGGTGATGCCGCCGGCGACGAAGGCGCCGAGCAGCGAGGCGAGCAGCGCCAGCTTCGGCCGGTCGGCGACAATGGCCGGGCCATCGGAAGCCCCGCGGAAGCGCAACACCAGCTCATAGGCGAATTTGCCGATCTCGATGCCGAAATCGGTCACCATGCCGGTGACATGCGTGGTGCGGATGCGGGCGCCGGAAATCTTGGTCACCGTCGCGTTCTGCAGCCCCATGATGAAGCAGAGCAGCGGGATGGCGAGCGGCTGGATCAGGGCGGTCGGCAGCGTCGGCCCGACCAGTACGCCGAACACCAGCAGCAACGCGGATTCGAGAGCGATCGGCAGCACATATTGCGTGCTGACATAGTGGCGCCGGCCCCAGTTGATCAGGATCGCCGAGACAGCGGCGCCGAAGGTGAAAGCCGCGAGCGCGCCGATTCCAATAATCACCAGCGAGCCGAGACCGAGCACGACATGGTCGGCGATCGCCGCGACGATGCCCGACATATGCGACGTATATTGCCCGACATAGAAGAAGCCGCCCGCATTCACCGCGCCGGCGACGAAGGTCAGCACGAGGCCGAGCTGCGCATCGGTCGTGCCGTCGCGTTCGGCGGCGACGATCCGGCGGACTGCGTGGCGATAGTTGCGGCCGAAGCGGCGGCCGTCGCGATGGGTGAGAAGCTCGGTCATGGACCGGAAGTCCGGGAAACTCTCTCTGTCATACGGCCCGCGATGCGGATCGCCAAGCCTCGTCGCTCAATCTCATCGCCAAGCCTGACGCGCGGCGAAGCCCGACGGCCGGATCGGCTCAGCGCACGAGAATAGCCCGGAAATCGTTGACATTTGTCCGCGTCGGACCGGTCACCACGAGGCGGCCGAGACGCGAGAAGAACCCATAGCCGTCATTATTCGCAAGATGCGCGGCCGGATCGAGGCCCGCAGCGCGCGCCTCGGCGATGATCGCGGGCGAGAACCAGGCGCCGGCATTGTCCTCCGAGCCGTCGATGCCGTCGGTGTCGCAGGCGATGGCCGAGACGCCCGCCGTGCCGCCGACCCCGGTCGCCAGCGCCAGCAGGAACTCGGCATTGCGGCCGCCGCGTCCCTTGCCGCGCACCGTCACCGTCGTCTCGCCGCCGGAGAGGATGACGCCCGGCCGCGCCACCGGCTCGCCATAGGAGGCCGCATAGAGCGCCATGGCGCCGAGCACCCGCGCCACCTCGCGCGCCTCGCCCTCGATCGCATCGCCGAGCACCAGCGGCGTAAGGCCCATGGCCCGCGCCGCTGATGCCGCGGCATCGAGCGCCATCTTGGGCGTCGCCAGCATCACGACCGGCCCACCAGCGCCGGCCGCGACCGTATTCGCCCGGATCGCATCGGCGATGCGCGGCTCGATGGCGATGCCGTATTCGGCGAGGATCGCCAGCGCGCCTTCCGCATCGGACGCCTCGGGGATGGTCGGTCCCGAGCCGATGGCGCCGGGATCATCGCCCGGCACGTCGGAGATCAGATAGGTGATCATCCGCGCCGGCGCCGCCGCGGCGGCGAGGCGGCCGCCCTTGATCGCCGAGAGCGACTTCCGCACCCGGTTCATGGCGCCGATCGGCGCGCCGCTCTTCAGCAGCGCGCGGTTGATCGCCTGCTTGTCGGCGAGCGTGACGCCGGCCGCCGGCGAGGCCATCAGCGCCGAGGCGCCGCCGGACATCAGGAAGACGACGAGATCGTCGGGACCCGCGTCCTTCGCCAAAGTGAGGATGCGCTCCGAGGCCGCCATGCCGGCCGCGTCCGGTACCGGATGCGACGCCTCGACGACATCGATGAAGCGTGTCGGCTCCAGATGGCCGTAGCGCGTGACGACCAGCCCTTCCGGCGGTGCGTGGCCGGCCGCGATCCAGGCCATCTCGAAGGCCGACGCCCTCCGCGCCGCGCCCTTGCCGCCGCCGAGCACGAGGGTCCGGCCCTTCGGCGGCTGCGGCAACGAGGTGTCGAAACGGCCGTCCGGCAGCGCCGCGGCGAGCGCGGCATCGAACAGCGCGGCGAGGACGCCGTGATCGTCGAGTTCGGAATGATGCGGCATGGCGGAGAGGCTCAGTCGCGGACGCCGAGCACGTAGCTCTGTTCCTGGTCGATCAGCGAACCGGTCATCGGGATCGACATGTCGCTCAGCAGGAACAGCGCGAGGCGGGCGACATCCTCCGGCTTGATGAGACGGCCCCAAGGCTGCCCGGCCTCGGCCTCGGCGAGCCAGCCCTCGCCCTTGCCGAGCCGGACGGCCTGCATCTCGCGCTCGCCGGGCGTATCAGCCCAGCCGAGCAGGATGCCGTTGATGCGCACGCGATCGAAGCGATGGGTGTAGGCGGCGTTCTTGGTCAGCGTCGCCAGCGCCGACTTGCTGGCGGCATAGATGCCGAGATCCGGCGTGCCGCCATGGACGTTGACCGAGAGGATGTTGACGATCGAGCCATGGGCGCGGCGCCCCTTCAGATGGCGGATCAGTTCCTGCATCAGCATCGCCGGGGCGCGCGTGTTCACGGCGAACATGCGGTCGAAGAAGTCGATATCGGCCTCGGCGACGGAGCCGCGATCGGTGAGCGCCGCGGCATTGACCAGCGAATCGAGCCGGCCGAAGCGATCGAGCGTCGCCTGGACGATCGAGGCGGGCGCGTCGGGATCATCGAGCGCGGCATCGACGAAGCCGGCCTCGACGCCGAGCGCTTCCAGTTCCTCCGCGGCTTCCGCGCCGCGCCGGACATTGCGGCCGGTGATCATGACGCCTTCAGCGCCGGAGCGCGCCGCTTCCATGGCGATCGCGCGACCGACGCCCTGCGTGCCGCCCGTCACCAGCAGCACCTTCCCCTCGACGCCGACATACATGAAGATCACCCTCCCCGGATCGCTTCGTCCGCCTTAGGAGCATGGACCGCGCGATCCGGCAAGAGCAAGCGGACAAGTGCAGGCAGCCAAGTTCAAGCCGGCAAGTGCAAGCCGGCAAGAGACTGCTCGGAGGGAGAGAGGCGCCATGTCAGCCACGAGGTCATGGGACCGTGCCGCCGCGATCCTCGCGGAACGGCGCATTGCCGGCGAAGTCGTGACCGCTCTGCCGCTCGCCGACCGGCCGGCCTACACGGCGGACGCAGCGGCGATCCGCGACCGCGTCCATGCCCGCCTCGCCGCCTCGCACTTCGGGAGGCGCATCGGCTGGAAGATCGGCTGCACCACGTCGGTGATGCAGACCTATCTCGGCATTGGGGAGCCCTGCGCCGCCGGCCTGTTCGAGGGCACGCGGCACTTTTCGCCGGCCGCCCTCCCCGCGTCGGGCTTCCGCCGCATCGGCGTCGAATGCGAGATCGCGATCCGCCTCGCCGCGCCGCTCGATGCGCGCGGCGCCGCCCTTTCGCGAGATGACGTCGCGGCGGCGGTGGCCGGCGCAGCGGCTGCGATCGAGATCGTCGACGACCGCTACGACGACTGGCGCACACTGGGCGCGCCGACTTTGATCGCCGACGATTTCTTCGCCGCCGGCCATGTCCTCGGCGCCGAGATTCCGGCCTCCGAACTCGGCAACCTAGCCGCGGTGACCGGCGTCACGCTCGTCAACGGCGTCGAGGCCGGCCGCGGCGTCGGCGCCGACGTTCTCGGCCATCCCTTCGAGGCCGTCCGCTGGCTCGCCGCCCATCTCGCGACGCTCGGCCGCCGGATCGAAGCAGGCGAAACGGTGCTCACCGGCAGCCTCGTCGAAACGCGCTGGCTTCAGGCCGGCGACACCGCGCGGATCGCGATCGAGGGGCTGGGCGAGGTGGAGCTGCGGGTGGAGGGCTGAGGATGAGGGCTGAGAAAGGCCCTCACCCTATCCCTCTCCCAGAGGGAGAGGGGACAGGCCGCGCCCTGCCCTCCGGCAGCGGCAAGCGCCGAGGACGCCCGCCGCCCAGCTTGAGAACTTCAGTCGAGGAGTCGCCACCATCGATGCCGGCGTCCCCTCTCCCCGTGGGAGAGGGCCAGGGTGAGGGCCTTCTTCGCCGCTCTCCCAACAGCCGCTAACCCGCCCGGAAATGCTTGGAGAGCTTCAGGCCCTGCGCCTGGTAGTTGGAGCCGAGGCCGGCGCCGTAGAGGACTGAGGGGCGCTCCGACATCGTCTCGTAGACGAGACGGCCGACGGTCTGGCCGTGTTCGAGGATGAACGGCACCTCGTGACTGCGCACTTCGAGCACCGCCCGGCTGCCGGCGCCGCCGGCGGCGGAATGGCCGAAGCCCGGATCGAAGAAGCCGGCATAATGGACGCGGAACTCGCCGACCAGCGGATCGAAGGCGACCATCTCGGCCGCATGCTCCGGCGGCACATGCACCGCCTCGCGGGAGACGAGGATGTAGAACTGGTCCGGATCGAGGATCAGCTCGGCGCGGCCGCGCCGTCCGATCGGCTCCCAGAAATCGAGCACGTCGAGCGCCGCGCGCTGGTCGACATCGATGACGTCGGTATGGCGCTTCGCCCTATAGCCGACGATGTCGCCGCTGCCCTTGAGGTCGATGGAGAGACAGAGGCCATTGGCGATCACCGCCTCGCCGTCGGCGAGGGGCGCGACGCGGTGCAGTTGCAGCAGAATCTCGTCCGAGAGCCGCGTGTCGCCGCGGCGGAAGCGGATCTGCGACAGCCGCGAGCCGGTGCGGGCGAGGATCGGGAAGGTGCGCGGCGAGACTTCGAGATAGAGCGGGCCGCGATAGCCGGCCGGGATCGTGTCGAAGGCGCGCGCCCGGTCGGTGATGACGCGGGTGAAGATGTCGAGCCGGCCGGTCGAGGATTTCGGATTGGCCGAGGCCTCGATCTCGGGCGGCAGGTCGAGGCCCTCGAGCAGCGGCACGATATAGACGCAGCCCGTCTCGAGCACGGCGCCATCGGTCAGGTCGATCTCGTGCAGCCGCAGCGCGCTGATGCGATCGGCGACGGTGGTGGCCGGACCCGGCAGGAAGCTGGCGCGGACGCGGTAGGCGACGGTGCCGAGGCGGAGGTCGAGGCTCGCCGGCTGGACCTGGTCTTGGTCGAACGGCCTCTCCGCGCGGATCCAGCCGCCGTCATAGGCGGCGCGGATCTGCCTGTCCGAAAGGATGCCCCGTTCGATATCCACCGTCATTGCCCGTCCCGCCTCAGGCCCCAGCGGGCGCCGTCCGTTCCTTAGCGGACCAGCCGCCCCGCGCCAAGTTGTTCCATTGACGGCCCGCCCTGCCGGTTCTATCAAGGCGGAACCACGTGGTCCTTTGAGCCGACCGGCTTGCCGCCACGTTAAACAAGGTCGCTAAAAGGTCGGACGCGGATGGACACCGCACCCGATCTTTTGCGCCCGGCCGTGAGGTCGGGTTTTTCGTATCGGGATTTTGCTCATGTCGGACACGCCCAAACGCCGCCGCCCCGCCACCGAACTCGTGCATGGCGGCACCCTCCGCTCGCAGTTCGGCGAGATGTCCGAGGCGATGTTCCTGACGCAGGGCTTCGCCTATGACGATGCCGAAGCGGCCGAGGCGCGGTTCAAGGGCGAGGCGCCCGGCTTCATCTATTCGCGTTTCTCCAATCCGACCGTCTTCATGTTCGAGGAGCGCATGCGCCTCCTCGAAGGCGCCGCAGCGGCGCGCGCCACCGCGAGCGGCATGGCCGCGGTCACCGCCTCGCTGGTCTCGATGCTGAAAGCGGGCGACCATGTTGTCGCCGCCAAGGCGCTGTTCTCGTCCTGTCTCTATGTCGTCGAGGACCTCTTGCCGCGCTTCGGCGTCGCCTCGACGCTGGTCGACGGCACCGATCTCGACCAGTGGCGGAACGCCGTCCGGCCCAACACCAAGGCCTTCTTCCTGGAAAGCCCGACCAATCCGACGCTGGAGGTGATCGACATCGCCGCCGTCGCCGAGATCGCGCATCAGGCGGGCGCGCGTCTCGTGGTCGACAATGTCTTCGCGACCGCGATCCTGCAGTCGCCGATCGAACTCGGCGCCGATGTCGTCGTCTATTCGGCGACCAAGCATATCGACGGCCAGGGCCGCGTGCTCGGCGGCATCATCCTCTCGGCCGACGAGGCCTATGTCACCGACCACCTGCACAATTTCCTGCGCCAGACCGGGCCGAGCCTCTCGCCCTTCAATGCCTGGGTGCTGCTGAAGGGGCTGGAGACGCTGGAGATCCGCGTGCAGCGCCAGACGGCGACCGCGGCGCGCGTCGCCGACGCCATCGCGGCGCATCCCAAGGTCTCGAAGCTGATCTATCCCGGCCGGCCGGACCATCCGCAGGCCGAGGTCATCGCGCGGCAGATGAAGGGCGGCTCGACGCTCATCGCCTTCGAGGTCGAGGGAAACAAGGAGGCGGCGTTCCGCGTCGCGGGCGCGCTCGACATCGTCAAGATCTCCAACAATCTCGGCGATGCGAAGAGCCTCATCACCCATCCCTCGACGACGACGCATCAGCGCCTCTCCGAGGAGCAGCGGCTCGGCTTCGGCATCACGCCGGGGATGCTCCGCCTCTCCATCGGCCTCGAGGACCCGGACGACCTCATCGAGGACCTGACACAGGCGCTCGACAAGGCCTGAGGCGAAGGGTCGCCGAGCGGAGGGACATGACCTGCTCTTCTTCTGCCGGTATGATTGCGCCCTCGTACTGAGCGGCGGGGGCCATCATCAGGAAAGCGTCTCTTCTCATCCCGATCGTTCTGCTACCCGCCTGCGGGGCGCATGCCGATGAACTCGGAACCGTCGTGAGGCCGGGCGGAAAGATCGCCGACGGTGCAACGGTTGTCGGCATCGAGGCGAGCCCTTCCTTCTATGCCGCGACGACGAGCAGCCACACAGTCGGTGAATACGACGACAGCTCCCTGTCGATCTATATGACGCGGAGCTTCGGCGGCGGCATCTTCGCCGGGGGCATTCTCGAGGCGGACCTGCGTCCCGACAAGGACGACCAGTATTATGTCGAGGCTACTGTCGGCTACACCTTCAATTTCGGCCGCTTCAGCTTCAGCCCGTCGGTCCTGCTCGGCGACACCTGGGGCGGAACAGGGTTCGGCGCCGATGGCAACAGCTCGGCCTTCTACTACGCGCTCTATGCGGACGCCGCGATCAAGCTCGACGAGCACTGGCACTTCAACGCGGTGTCGCTGCGCTACCGCAACGCCTTCGACTACACCTGGATCACGCCTGAGATCGGAAGCGGCTTCAGCTACAGGCTGGACAGCGGAACAAGCTTCTACGGCTCTGCCGCCTACAGCTGGAAGGACACCGGCGAAGGCATGCATCCCGACACGATGAGCCTCACCTTCGGCGTTCGGCAGCCGCTCTGAAACGAACGCGGCGCACCCGCTTGATCGGGATCAATGTCCCAGCGGTCGGTGCGGTTAGCTTTTGGTCAGCCCTCCGCGCAGGACCCATGCGCTGAATTGCGCCATGGCCATGCGCGGCGGGTAACGCTAGTTACGCGAAAGTGAATGCTGACGCCGGCCGGCCCCGTTGGACAGGCTCGACGCCCTCCGTTAGTTTGCAAACGTTCCAGGTCAGCAGGCCGAGTTGATGGATTATCAGTCTTATTTCCAGGATGCGATCGAGGCTCTCCACCGCGAGAAGCGCTATCGCGTCTTCGCCGATCTCGAACGCATCGTCGGCCGCTTCCCGCATGCGCTGTGGCGCTCGGAGCGCGGCGCCCGCGAGATCACCGTCTGGTGCTCGAACGACTATCTCGGCATGGGCCAGCATCCCGACGTGATCGGGGCGATGGTCAATGCGGCGCAGGGCGTCGGCGCCGGTGCCGGCGGCACGCGCAACATCTCGGGCACAACCCATCCGCTGGTCGAGCTGGAGCATGAGCTCGCCGACCTGCATGGCAAGGAAGCGGGGCTCGTCTTCACCTCCGGCTTCGTCTCCAACGAAGCGTCCATCTCGACGCTGGCGCGGCTCCTGCCCGATTGCGTCATCTTCTCCGACGAGCTCAACCATGCCTCGATGATCGAGGGCGTGCGGCGCTCGGGCGCGCAGAAGAAGATCTTCCGCCACAACGATGTCGGTCATCTCGAAGAGCTCCTGAAGGAGACGGCGCCCGGCCGCGCCAAGCTCATCGTCTTCGAGAGCGTCTATTCGATGGACGGCGACGTCGCCCCGATCGCCGCGATCTGCGATCTCGCCGAGAAGTATGGCGCGATGACCTATATCGACGAGGTCCACGCGGTCGGCATGTATGGCCCGCGCGGCGCCGGAATCGCCGAGCGCGACGGCGTCATGCACCGGATCGACGTCATCGAGGGCACGCTCGCCAAGGCCTTCGGCGCGCTCGGCGGCTATATCGCGGCGAGCCGCGCCGTGGTCGATGCCGTGCGCTCCTATGCGCCGGGCTTCATCTTCACGACGGCGCTGCCGCCGGCTGTCGCCGCCGCCGCCACCGCCTCGATTCGCCATCTGAAGACATCGCAGACCGAGCGCTCGCTGCAGCATCATTATGCGCAGCGGACCAAGTCGGTGCTGATCCATGCCGGCCTGCCGGTGATGCCGTCCGAAACGCATATCGTGCCGCTTTTCGTCGGCAATCCGGACCTCTGCAAGAAGGCCTCGGACATGCTGCTCGAGGAGCACGGCATCTACATCCAGCCGATCAACTACCCGACCGTGCCACGTGGCACCGAGCGGCTGCGCATCACGCCGACGCCGCTGCATGACGAGGCGCTGATCCTCGGCCTCCGCGACGCGCTGGTCGATGTCTGGCGCCGCCTCTGGCTGCCGCTCGGCAAGACGCCGACCCTGCAGGCCGCGACGGCCATGCCGGGCGTCGAGCGCCTCGCGGTCTCCGCCTCGGGCGGCTGATCGCCTAGGGCGACGTTCAAGGAATGACGGAAGGGCCGCCTTGGGCGGCCCTTTTCTTTATTCCCGCGACATCAGCCAGTCGGTCAGGCGGTCGGCCGCCTCGGCGATGTGGTCGGGATTGCGCAGGAAGCAGAGGCGCATGAAGCCGCTGCCGGCCGTGCCGAAGGCGTCGCCCGGCGCGAGGCCGACATTGGCCTCGTCGACGAGGCGGAGGCCGAGCTGCCGCGTGTCGGGCTCGCCGTCGACCGAGAAGAACAGGTAGAAGGCGCCCTTCGGCCAGGTGAAGCGGACGCGGCCCGTCGCCTCCATCGCCTGGCAGATGATCTCGCGCGCCGCCATGGCGCGGTCGCGCTGGAACTCGATGAACTGGTCGCCCTGGTCGAGCGCCGCGACGGCGCCGCGCTGCAGGAATTTCGGCGTGCCGGAGCTCGAATACTGAACCAGATTCTCGATGATCTGGCCGTAGCGCGACGGCGCCGCCAGCCAGCCGACGCGCCAGCCGGTCATCGCCCAGTTCTTCGACATCGTGTTGACGTAGAGGATCGGCTCGTCCGGCTCGGTGACGTCGTAGAAGGAGGGCGCGCGCTCGTCCTGGTAGAAGAAGCGGGTATAGACCTCGTCGGCGATGATCCAGAGGCCGCGCTCGCGCGCGAAGTCGCGGATGGCGATCAGCTCCTCGCGGGTCGCGGTCCAGCCGGTCGGGTTGCAGGGCGAGTTCAGGAACAGCGCCGTCGTCCGCGCCGTCACGGCATCGAAATAGCGGTCGAGATCGAGCGTCCATCCGGCATTGCCGAAGCGCATCGGCACCTCGACGGCCCTGGCGCCGCCGATCTCGGTGGCGGCGGCGAAATTCGGCCAGGCCGGCGTCGGAACTACGACCTCGTCGCCCTTGCCGGCGACCATGCGCAGCGCGATCTGGATCGCCGGCATGCCGCCCGAGGTCACGAAGAAGCGCTCGGAATCGAAAGGCCGACCATAGAGCCGCTCGTGATAGCGCGCGATGGCGAGGCGGAGCTCCGGAATGCCGCGCTGATGGGTGTAGAAGGTCTCGCCGGCCTCAAGGCCGCTGCCGGCCGCTTCCGAGATGAAGGCCGGCGTCGGCAGGTCGCCCTCGCCCACCCAGAGCGGGATCAGGCCCTTGCGGTCGCGGCCATAGTTGAAGACCTGGACGATGCCGGATTCCGGCGCGGCCGAGGCCTCATGGCGCAGCCGATGCAGGGCGGAGTAGACAGACACTGAAGCATTCCGATCGAAGGTATAAATGGATCACGCCCTCGCGACCGCCCGATCGCGGATCAGCGGTCGACGTCATCACAGTCGAGGGTCAGGACGCAGTGATCCCCGTCACATCGGCACTCATCAGCCAATCGCGGCGATTTGCGGGCGGCTATTTCCGCGTCGCGAGAAGATCACGGATTTCCTTGAGGAGCTTGACGTCCTCCGGCTCGGCCGCCGGTTCCGGCGCCGCTTCCTGCTTGCGCTTCATGGTGTTCATGCCCTTGACGATCATGAACAGGATCCAGGCGACGATGATGAAATTGATCAGCAGCGTCAGGAAGTTGCCATAGGCGATGGTGGCGCCGGCCTCGCGGGCGGCGGCCAGCGTCGGCTGCGGGGCGCCGGCGAGCTGGATGAACATGTTGGAGAAGTCGATGCCGCCGGTGATGCGGCCGACGATCGGCATGATCAGATCGTTGACGATCGAGTTGACGAGGCCGCTGAAGGCCGCGCCGATGATGATACCGATCGCGAGATCGACCATGTTGCCGCGGAGCGCGAACTCACGGAATTCCTTCAGCATCGTCCTGTCTCCGTCCCCGCGAATCCGCGTCTCGAGCCCCGTTTGACGCATAGACACTAGCGGATCGCACCACGATGACAAGGAACGCAGGGAGATCGGCCGGGCTCCCGTTGCGCGGCTCTGGCGGATCGACTAATGAGCCGGCTGCAGGAGGATCCCCATCCGATGTATCGCGCCGTCACGCGTTCGATCCAGGTCACGGTCGAGCCGAGCTTCGTCGAGGACGAATCCTCGCCCGGCGATGGCCGCTATGTCTGGGCCTACCGGATCGAGATCGTCAATCTCGGCCTCGAAAGCGTGCAGCTGCGCTCGCGCTTCTGGCGCATCACCGACGGCATCGGCCGCACCGAGGAAGTGCGCGGACGCGGCGTGGTCGGCAAGGAGCCGCTGCTGAAGCCCGGCGAGAGCTTCGAATATACCAGCGGCTGCCCGCTGACGACGCCGTCGGGCATCATGGTCGGCAGCTACCAGATGCAGACCGAGAGCGGCGAGATGTTCGTGGTCGACATCCCGGCCTTCTCGCTCGACATGCCGAACCAGGCCCGCATCTTCCACTGATCAGGCGGCGAATTCCGCCGGATCGAACACGTAGCGCAGCCCGCAGAACTCGCAGGTGACGGTGATCGCCCCGTCCTCGATCGAGTCGCGGACTTCCTCGGCGGTGAAGGAGCGCAGCAGGCCCTCGATCTTGTCGCGCGAGCAGGAGCACTGGTCGCGCACGCCGGACGCCTCGAAGACGCGGACGCCCCGCTCGTGGAAGAGGCGATAGAGCAGCCGCTCGGCCGGAACCTCGGGATCGATCAGCTCGTGATCCTCGATGGTGCCGACCAGCGACGACGCCTCGACCCAGGCATCGTCCTCGTCCTCGTCATCGGTGTCGACATCGCCCGCCGCGTCGCCGCCCGGCAGGTCGCGAGGGCGCATCCGCTCCTCGGACTGCGGCAGGAACTGCACCATCAGCCCGCCGGCCCGCCAGCTATGGGCCATCGCGCCCTCTTCGTCGCGGGTCATCATCTCGGCGACGGCGAGCCGCACCCGGGTCGGGATCTGCTCCGACTGCGCGAAATAGGTATGCGCCACCTCTTCGAGGCTCGATCCGTCGAGCGGCACGATGCCCTGGTAGCGGCTCGTGTGCGGCCCCTGGTCGATCGTCATGCCGAGGATGCCCTTGCCGAGCAGAGCCGCCGGCTCCAGCGTGCCGGCGCCCGCCATCTCGGCTACGCGCTCCGCATCGAAGCGGGCATAGGCGCGCAGCCGGCCCGGCGTGCGGTAGTCGACGACCAGCATGTCGACCGGCCCGTCGGTCTGCGTCTGCAGCAGGAACTGGCCTTCGAATTTCAGCGACGAGCCGAGCAGCACCGCGAGCACGATCGCCTCGCCGAGCAGCTTCGCCACCGGCAGCGGATAGTCGTGCCGGGCCAGCATGCTGGTGAGGGCGGGGCCCATCTGGATGACGCGGCCGCGCACGTCGAGCCCCTCGATCTCGAAGGGCAACACGGCGTCGTCGCCCGCCGGCGGCACCGAGCGGGGCCCGAGATTTCCGACTTCGGACATCAGTTGTTCTCCGTGTCTCCGCCGAGCGCCCAGGCGAGGATGCCCTTCTGCGCATGGAGACGGTTTTCGGCTTCGTCGAAGACGACCGATTGCGGCCCGTCCATGACCTCGCCCGTGACCTCCTCGCCGCGATGGGCGGGCAGGCAATGCATGAAGATCGCGCCCTCGGCGGCGCGCGCCATGAGGCGGGCGTTGACCTGGAAGGGCTTCAGGAGGTTGTGGCGCCGCTCGGCCTCGCTGTCGCCCATCGACACCCAGGTGTCGGTGACGATGCAGTCGGCGCCGGCCGCCGCCCAGTCGGCCTCCTCGCCCGCGACCACGGCCGCGCCTTCGGCGCGCGCCCAGTCGAGCAGGCGGCGCGAGGGCGCCAGTTCCGGCGGCGTCGCGATCTTCAGGCTGAAGTCGAAGCGCGCCGCGGCATGGACCCAGGACGCCAGCACATTGTTGGTGTCGCCGACCCAGGCGACCGTCTTGCCGGCGATCGGGCCGCGATGATCCTCGAAGGTGAGGATATCGGCCATCACCTGGCAGGGATGCGAGCGGCGCGTCAGCCCGTTGATGACGGGGACGGTCGCATGCGCTGCCAGCTCCTGCAGCGAATCCTGGTCGAGGATGCGGATCATGCTGGCGTCGACATAGCGCGACATCACCCGCGCCGTGTCGGCGAGGGTCTCGCCGCGGCCGAGCTGCATCTCGGCGCCGGTCAGCATCAGCGTCTGGCCGCCGAGCTCGCGCATGCCGACATCGAAGGAGACGCGGGTTCGCGTCGAGGGCTGCTCGAAGACGAGTGCCAGCACCTTGCCGGCCAGCGGGCCGACGCCGTCGCGGGCGCCGTTGCGGGTGCTCCGGAGCGCGCGGGCGCGGTCTAGGATGCCCTGCAGCGTGGCGGAATCGAAATCGGACAGATCGAGGAAATGCCGGGTCATGGTGACGGGACCTCAGGCGTCGGCGCGCGCAGGGGCGAGGCTCGCGGCCGCGGCCTCGAGCTTTTCGAGCGCGGCGTCGACCTCTTCGCGGCCGATCGTCAGCGGCGGCAGCAGCCGCACGACATTGTCGCCGGCGCCGGCGACCAGCATGTGCTGGCCGCGCAGCGCGCCGACGATCTCCGGCACCGGCTTCACGCCATGCAGGCCGACAAGGAGCCCCTCGCCGCGCACGCCGTCGAAGACGTCGGGGAAGCGGTCGACCAGCGCCGCGAGCCGCTGCTTGAGATAAAGGCCCGTCTCGCGCACATGATCGAGGAAGCCGTCGGCCAGCACGACGTCGAGCACGGCATTGCCGACCGCCATGGCGAGCGGGTTGCCGCCGAAGGTGGTGCCATGCGTTCCGGGCGTCATGCCCTTCGCCGCCTCGTTCGTGGCAAGGCACGCGCCGAGCGGGAAGCCGCCGCCGATGCCCTTGGCGGACGTCAGGATGTCCGGCGCGATGCCGGTCCACTCATACGCGAAGAGCTTGCCGGTGCGGCCGATGCCGGTCTGGACTTCGTCCATGATGAGCAGCAGGCCCTCGGCGTCGCAGAGCGCCCGAAGCTCGCGCAGGAAGCCGTTGGAGAAGGCGCGCACGCCGCCCTCGCCCTGCAGCGGCTCGATCATCACCGCCGCCGTCTCGGGCGTCACCGCCGCCTTGACGAGCGAGATGTCGCCGAAAGCGACCTGGTCGAAGCCGTCGGCCTTGGGCCCGAAGCCTTCCAGATATTTCTGCTGGCCGCCGGCGGCGAGCGTCGCCAGCGTGCGGCCATGGAAAGCGCCCTCGACCGTCAGGATGCGGTAGCGCTCCGGATGGCCGTTCACATAGTGGTAGCGCCGCGCCGTCTTGATGGCGCACTCGTTGGCCTCGGCGCCGGAATTGGCGAAGAACACGCGATCG
Source organism: Kaistia sp. (assembly GCA_963966455.1). GTDB lineage: Bacteria > Pseudomonadota > Alphaproteobacteria > Rhizobiales > Kaistiaceae > Kaistia > Kaistia cartagenensis. The sequence continues at coordinate 23,515 of CAWZZK010000098.1, forward strand.
GCGAAGCTCGCCGCCACAAGCCGGTCGGCAAGGCGTTCCTGCCCCGGGATGCGGAAGAGGTTCGACGTATGCCAGAGCTTGCCGGCCTGCTCGGTCAGCGCCGCCACCAGCGCCGGATTGGCATGGCCGAGCGAATTGACCGCGATGCCCGACGAGAAGTCGAGATAGGCCTCGCCATCCGCGGTATAGAGCCACGCGCCCTCCCCTCGCTCGAACGACAGCGGCGCACGCGCAAACGTATCGAAGAGGCTGCCGGAAGCGTTCGGTGCAGTGGATGCGGGGGCGGTCATATGCCCTCCTTGGGTCTTTCCGCGGGTGGAAGGGAGGCTCAAAAATCAAAGGTGCCACCCGAGGCCGTCGCGCCGGGCAGCACCTATTAGCGTTGCCCTTATATCACGGTCGTGACGATTTCTGTCAAGGAAGGGGCGGCTTGCCGCATCCGCGAGGCGGCTAAGCGATTGACGCGACTCAATCTTCGCGGGCTCAGACCGAAACTGGGGAAAACGATCTTTGAGGCGCCATCGATTCCGCCCGACTCTTGTCAGAGAGTCACGCCATATAGTAGCTTAACAGTCGTTAAGATACGAAATATCGAGCGACAGACCTTCCTGAACAATGTGCCGAGTTTGCCCGCCGTCTACGGTTCGGACGGCGTTCATCAGGGATTCGAACTGTCGCTCCGACGGACAAGGATACGCGATGACTTGGACGGACGAACGGGTTGAGTTGCTGAAGAAGCTCTGGATCGACGGGCTCAGCGCCAGTCAGATCGCCTCGGAACTCGGCGGCGTGACGCGCAATGCCGTGATCGGCAAGGTGCACAGGCTGAGCCTGTCCGGCCGCGCCAAGCCGGCGGCTGCGCCGACCGCGCGGGCCAGGAAGCCCGCCGTCGCTACCAGCCGCACGGCATCGCCGGCGCGCGGCCCCGCGGCGCCGAGGCCGCTCGTCGCGGGCAACAACGCGCTGAAGCCGGTCGCCGAGGCGGCCCCCGAGCCGCGCCGCCTGACGCGGCCGGAAAGCGCGCCGGTCGTGGTGCCGATCAGCCTGCATGCGACGATCCTGACGCTGACCGAGCAGACCTGCAAATGGCCGATCGGCGATCCGAGCACCGAGGGCTTCCATTTCTGCGGCCAGCGCTCCGGTTCCGGCATTCCCTATTGCGAGTATCACTCGCGCATCGCCTATCAGCCGGTCCATGACCGCCGCCGCGACCGCAAGGTCGCTACGGGCTGATTGCGTCAGCGGCGCCGCCGGCCGCGGGACGGCCGCCGCGCGTAAAGGGTTGATCGCGCCGCCGGATCGGTGACACTGTCGGC
>CAWZZK010000099.1:0-6832 GCA_963966455.1 Kaistia sp.
CCCGCATCCTGGGGCAGCGCGAAAGCAGGGGTCGTGTCGAGCGGCATCGGGTGTTTCCTCGGTTCGTTTCTTGGGGAGTGCCGGTGCTGGCCGGCCCTAGGGACGCGCAGCGTATAGCGCCGATCCGCCCGTGCCAATCCGCGCCTCGACTCATCTGACAAGTGAGCGGCGGCAAGACTGCCGCTTTTCTGGTCGTTGGCAGTCGCGCGGTGCCATGTCTGGCTAAACTGTATGCAATCGAGCGGAATTGTATGCAATGGCGTGGCGGCGGCGAGCATCGCTTCGGGCGGGCCGCGTTGCCCGCGTCTCGAGCGCCAGAGAAGTGGATCGAAATTCGCAAGCAATAACAATAATCTGCGACGCGATGTGCGAAATCGCGCGGCTCTGACGGCGCGCTTGGCACAGCAGTTGCGAAGAAGTCCCCCGGGAGAACCCCGGCGCGCGAGCACGCGGCGCCGAGACCTTTGCGATTGGGGAATCGTCCATGTCCAGCTTCCTGCTGTCCCGCAGAACTCTTCTGAAGAGCGCCGCGATCGGCTCGCTCGGCCTCACGACCGGCCTGCTGACGCAGCGCCCGGCCTTCGCCGAGGACCTCACCATCGGCATCATCTATGTCGGCCCGCGGGACGACTATGGCTGGAACCAGGCCCATGCCGTCGCCGCCAAGGCGCTGGCGCAGGTGCCGGGCGTCAAGGTCGTCGAGGAGGAGAACGTTCCCGAGACGATCGCCGTCGCCAAGACGATGGAGTCCATGGTCGAGCTCGACGGCGCCGGCCTGATCTTCGCGACCTCGTTCGGCTATTACTCGCCCTTCATGCTCGACGCGGCGAAGAAGTATCCGGACGTGCAGTTCCGCCATGCGGCGCCGCTCTGGAAGGAGGGCGACCCGAAGAACGCCGGCAGCTATTTCGGCTATCTCGATCAGGCGCATTACGTCGACGGCGTCGCCGCCGGCCTCTCGACCAAGTCGAACAAGCTCGGCTTCGTCGCCGCCAAGCCGATCTCGACGGTGCTCTCCAACATCAACGCCTTCACGCTCGGCGCGAAGAGCGTCAACCCGAACGCGACCGTGCAGGTGATCTTCACCGGCGACTGGTCGATGCCGGTGCGCGAGGCGGAGGCGACCAACGCGCTGGTCGATGCCGGCTGCGACGTCATCACCTGCCATGTCGACAGCCCGAAGACCGTCATCCAGACCGCCGAACAGCGCGGCGTGAAGAGCTGCGGCCACAATGCCTCGCAGGCCGATCTCGCGCCGAAGGGCTTCATCACCGGCGCCGAATACAAGTGGGAGACGATCTACAAGCAGTTCGCCGACACGCTGTCGAAGGGCGGCACGCTGCCGAACTTCCTCGCCGGCGGCTACGACCTCGACTTCGTGCAGAACACGCCCTACGGCGCCGGCGCGACGCCCGAGGCGATCAAGGCGGCCGACGCCGCCAAGGCCGACATGAAGGCCAAGAAGCCGATCTATGTCGGCCCGCTCAAGGACAACAAGGGCAACGAGGTCATCCCGGCCGGCACCTCGCATCCGCCCTATGACCCGTGGATCGACCAGATCAACTTCCTCGTCGAAGGCGTGACCGGCTCCATCACCTGAGCGGCTCCGCGCGGGGCATAACCCCGCCTACGCTTCGCCGCTCCGGCTCCGGCCGGGGTGGCAGCCCCGCGGCGTGGGCGCCGCGGCGACAACCCTTCCGGAGAGATGTTCGATGGCGGATATCGCGCAGCAGGATGGCGTCCCGGCGATGGCCGGCGGCCTCGCCGAGACGATGGACCGGCTCCGACGATCCTCGGAGTATGTCGTCATCCCGCTCTTCGCGCTGGTCGTGGCGGGTCTCCTGTTCTCGCTCTTCCTGTTCGCGCTCGGCCAGTCGCCGGCCACGTTCTTCTCGCTGCTCTGGAAGGGCGGCTTCGGCACGGCCTTCTCCTGGCAGAACACGCTGGTGCGCGCGGCGCCGCTCATCCTCACCGCGCTCTGCGTCGCCATTCCCGCCCGGCTCGGCCTCGTCATCATCGGCGGCGAGGGCGCGCTGGTGCTCGGCGCCTTCACCGGCGCCGTCGCGTCCATCCCGCTCGTCAATGCCGGCGCGCCGCCCTTCCTCGTCCTCGGCGGCATGCTCGTCACCTCGGTCGTAACCGGCGCGGTGTGGATCGGCATCGTCGGGGCGCTGCGCCACTATCGCGGCATCAACGAGACGATCGCCTCGCTGCTGATGTCCTACATCGCCATCGCGATCATGAACTTCTTCGTCGAGGGCGCGCTGCGCGATCCCGGCAATCCCAACAAGCCCTCCACCCAGCCGATCGGCGAGGCCAACATGATCGGTGAGGTGCCGGGGCTCGGCGTTCATTGGGGCCTGCCAGTTGGAATCGTCGTCGCCATCCTCCTCTGGGTGCTGATGAACCGGACCACCTTCGGCTTCGCGGCCCGTGTCACCGGCGGCAATGTCCGCGCGGCGCGGGCGCAGGGTCTGCCGGTCGGCAAGCTGATCGTCACCGCCTGCGCCATCGCCGGCGCCTGCGCCGGGCTCGCCGGCTTCTTCGAGGTCGCCGCCATCCAGGGCAAGGCCAACGCCTCGCTCGCGGCGGGATACGGTTTCACCGGCATCCTCGTCGCCTTCCTCGCCCGCCAGAACCCGATCGCCATCGTGCCGGTCGCGATCTTCCTCGGCGGCATCGCGGCGGCCGGCGGTCTCATCCAGCGGCGCATGGGCATGCCCGACGCCACGGTGCAGGTGCTGCAAGGGCTCATGTTCGTCGTGCTGCTCGTCAGCGAGACGCTCTATGGCCGCCTTCCCTTCTTCCGGGCGAAAGGAGACCGCCGATGAACGAGACCGATATCGGCTTCTGGGGCGTTCCGCTCGCGATGTTCGCCGGCGCGATCCGCGTCTCGACGCCCTTCCTGTTCGTCTCGCTCGGCGAGTGTCTCACCGAGAAATCGGGCCGCATCAATCTCGGCCTCGAGGGCACGCTCGTCTTCGGCGCCATGGCCGGCTATGCCGTCGCCTATCTCTCCGGCTCGCCCTGGCTCGGCGTGCTGGCGGCCGGCATCTCGGGCTGCTTCTTCGGCGCGCTGCACGGCTATATCTGCAAGCTGCCCAAGGTGAACGACATCGCCATCGGCATCGCGATGATGCTGTTCGGCACCGGTCTCGCCTTCTTCTTCGGCAAGCCCTTTATCCAGCCGCAGGCGCCGCATCTGCCCTCGATCTCGCTCGGCGGCTGGTCCAGCCTGCCGCAGGTCCAGTCGGCGCTGGAGATCAACCCGCTGTTCTTCATCGGCGTGCTGCTCGCCGTCGTGATGTGGTGGGCGTTCAAGAACACGCGCTGGGGCCTTATCGTGCGCATGACCGGCGACAGCGCCGCGGCGGCGCGCGCCATGGGCTATTCCGTCGATCTCGTGCGCTTCCTCGCCACCACGGTCGGCGGCTTCTTCGCCGGCGTCGGCGGCGCATTCCTGTCGCTCTATTATCCGGGTGCCTGGAGCGAGGGCCTCTCCTCGGGCCAGGGCCTGATGGCGGTGGCGCTCGTCATCTTCGCGCGCTGGAACCCGCTCGCCTGCTTCGGCGCGGCCCTGCTCTTCGGCGCGGCCGGCGCGCTCGGCCCGGCGCTGCAATCGGTCGGCATCACGCAGGGCTACTACTTCTTCAATGCCGCGCCCTACCTGCTGACGCTCTTCATCATGATCGCCTCGGTCTCGCCGAAGCGTTCGCTGAAGGGCGCGCCGGGCGAGCTTTCCATCACCAAGTAGGAGTTAACGATGAGCGGGCTTGGCGGTCTCAACAAGTCGCCGAACGGCGTCGTCATCGGCCTCGTGCAGCTGCAGCTGCCGGTCACGGTCACCAAGGCGGATCTCGCACGCCAGACGGCGCGCGTCGTCGAGCTGGTCGGCAAGGCACGGCGCAACAATGCCGGCATGGACCTCGTCGTCTTCCCGGAATATGCGCTGCACGGCCTCTCGATGGATACCAATCCCGAGATCATGTGCGATCTCGACGGTCCGGAGGTCGCCGCGTTCAAGGCCGCCTGCGCCGAGCACCGCATCTGGGGCTGCTTCTCGATCATGGAGCGCAATCCCGGCGGCAATCCCTACAATTCCGGCATCGTCATCGACGATACCGGCGCGCTGAAGCTCTACTATCGCAAGCTTCATCCCTGGGTGCCGGTCGAGCCCTGGGAGCCCGGCGATCTCGGCATCCCGGTCATCGACGGCCCCAAGGGCTGCAAGCTCGCGCTCATCATCTGCCATGACGGCATGTTCCCCGAGATGGCGCGCGAATGCGCCTACAAGGGCGCCGAGATCATGATCCGCACCGCCGGCTACACCGCGCCGATCCGCTCGGCCTGGCGCTTCACCAACCAGTCCAACTCCTTCTGCAATCTCATGGTGACGGCGAATGTCTGCATGTCGGGCTCCGACGGCACCTTCGATTCCATGGGCGAGGGGATGATCGTCAATTTCGACGGCGAGATCCTCGCCTCCGGCACCAGCGGGCGCCCGGACGAGATCATCACCGCCGAGGTGCGGCCCGATCTCGTGCGCGAGGCGCGCATCAACTGGGGCGTCGAGAACAATATCTACCAGCTCGGCCACCGCGCCTATGTCGCCGTGAAGGGCGGGGCGCAGGACTGCCCCTACACCTACATGACCGACCTCGCAGCCGGGAAATACCGCCTGCCTTGGGAGGACCAGGTCGTCCACACCGACGGCACGTCCTGCGGCTTCCCAGCACCGACGCGCCGCTATGGCGAGACGCTCAGGGACGCGGCGGAGTAGGGACATGGCAGCCGAGACCCTCGACGAGCGTGTCGCCGCGGCCATGAAGCAAGGCGGCCGCACCATCGCCTCCGACCCCTATCCCTGGCCGTTCGACGGCGATCTCCGGCCGGAGAACACGGCGCTCATCGTCATCGACATGCAGGTCGATTTCTGCGCGCCCGGCGGCTATGTCGACTCGATGGGCTACGACATCTCGCTGACCCGCGAGCCGATCGAGCCCATCCGCCGCGTGCTCGATGCCATGCGTGCCAAGGGCTATCACGTCATCCACACCCGCGAGGGCCATCGCCCGGATCTCGCCGACCTGCCGGCGAACAAGCGCTGGCGCTCGCAGCGGATCGGCGCGGGCATCGGCGACCAGGGGCCGTGCGGGCGCATCCTCGTGCGCGGCGAGCCGGGCTGGGAGATCATCCCCGAGCTGCAGCCGGTTCCCGGCGAGACGATCATCGACAAGCCGGGCAAGGGCTCCTTCGTCGCCACCGATCTCGAACTCGTGCTGCGCCAGAAGGGCATCCGCAACATCGTGCTCGCCGGCGTCACCACCGACGTCTGCGTGCACACCACCATGCGCGACGCCAACGATCTCGGCTACGAATGCGTGCTGCTCTCCGACTGCACGGCCGCCACCAAGCGCGAGAACCATCTCGCCGCGATCGACATGGTCAAGATGCAGGGCGGCGTCTTCGGTGCCGGCGCCACCTCCGACGCCCTGATCGCGGGGCTGGCCTGATGGCACGATTTGCCCTTCTCTTTACCTCTCCCATGGGGAGAGGTCGGACCAAAGGTCCGGGTGAGGGGCGTACCCTCTCCGGATGGTTCGTAACCCCTCACCCGCCGGCTTCGCCGTCGACCTCTCCCTCAGGGAGAGGTGAAGGCGCGCCGCGGAGCGGCCACGCATGACCCGGACCGCCTTTGTCCATCGCCTCGCCACGGCGGCGCCCGACGATGTCTCGGCGCTGGAAGCTGCGCTCGCCGATGGCAGCATCGACGCGAGGGGCATCGTGGCGATCCTCGGCAAGACCGAGGGCAACGGCAATGTCAACGACTTCACCCGGGCCTTCGCCGTGCGCGCGCTGAAGGACGCGCTGCGGCCGCATCTGTCGGCGTCCGAGGTCGAGGCCGTCTCCTATGTGATGTCAGGCGGCACGGAAGGCGCGATGTCGCCGCATCTCGTCGTGTTCGGCCGCGGCGAGACGGCCTCCGGCGGCCCGTCGCCGGCGCTCGCGGTCGGCGGCGCGCACACGCCCGACATGCCCTTCGAGGATCTCGGCCGTTTTGGCCAGGTGAACCTCGTCGCAGAAGGCGTGCGGGCCGCGATGCGCGATGCCGGCATCGACGATCCGGCCGATGTGCATTTCGTCCAGATCAAATGCCCGCTGCTCACCGCCGAGCGGATCGCCGCCGTGGATGCGCGCGGCGGCACCGTCGCGGTGCGCGACACGCTGAAATCCATGGGCCTCTCGCGCGGCGCCTCGGCGCTCGGCGTCGCGCTGGCGCTCGGCGAGATCGAGCCGTCGGCGATCACCGATGCCGTGATCGGCCGCGACTCCACGCTGTGGTCGTCGCGCGCCTCGACCTCGGCCGGCGTCGAACTCGCCAATCACGAGATCGTCGTCATGGGCATGAGCGCGGCCTGGTCCGGCCCGCTCGCCATCGACCACGCGGTGATGGAAGACGGCATCGACATCGAGCCGGTGCGCGTCGCGCTTCGTCGGCTCGGACTTGCGGCCGACGGCCAACTTTCCCCCGCCGAGCGGCCGGCGCTGGTCGCCCTGCTCGCCAAGGCCGAGGCGCCGTCGACCGGCCGGCTGCGCGGCCTCCGCCACACCATGCTCGACGACAGCGACATCTCCTCGACCCGCCATGCCCGCGCCTTCGTCGCCGGCAGCCTCGGCTCGCTCGTCGGCCATGCCGGCATCTATGTCTCCGGCGGCGCCGAGCATCAGGGCCCCGACGGCGGCGGCCCGGTCGCCGTCATCGTCGATCGATCGAAGGTCTCGTCATGAGGGGGGAGCGCCTTCTTCTCCCTCCCCCTTGCGGGGAGGGCCG
>CAWZZK010000100.1:0-15600 GCA_963966455.1 Kaistia sp.
CTCTCCCTCTGGGAGAGGTGAAGCAAGGGGCGACGACCGAGGGATCACCCTCTCCCGCTTGCGGGAGAGGGCAGGGTGAGGGTCCCTTTCTTCTCGCCTCAGCCGCCCTTGGCCTGCTGGGCGAAGCCGAAGGAGTCGAAGGTGTATTCGGCGACGCGGAACCACTGGTAGCTCTCGTCGCGGAACTTCTTCCACGGCTCGTAGATGGTCTTGAAATTGGCGTTCTTGGCCGAGATCTCGCCATAGATGCCGAAGGCGGCGCCATAGGCGGCTTCGAGCACGTCGCGCGGGAAGGGACGCAGCTTGACGCCCTTGCCGACGAGGCTGCGGATCGCCGTGTTGTTCTTGACGTCGTATTTCGCCAGCATGGTCTGGTTGGCGGTTGCCGCACCCGCCTTCAGCGCCGCCTGATAGGCCGGCGGCAGCGCCTCCCACTTCGCCTTGTTGACGAAGAGATGGATCGACGGGCCGCCCTCCCAGAAGCCCGGATAATAGTAGTAGGGCGCGACCTGGTAGAAGCCGAGCTTCTCGTCGTCATAGGGACCGACCCATTCGGCGGCGTCGATCGTGCCCTTTTCCAGCGCCGGATAGATGTCGCCGCCGGGGATCTGCTGCGGCACGGCGCCGAGCTTCGCCATCACCATGCCGCCGAGGCCGGCGATGCGCATCTTGACGTTCTTCAGATCGTCGATGCCCTTGATCTCCTTGCGGAACCACCCGCCCATCTGCACGCCTGTATTGCCGGCGACAAAGGAGACGATGTTGTAGCCCGCGTAGAAATCGTCGAGCAGCTTCTGCCCGCCGCCCTCGATGATCCAGGCGTTCTGCATGCGGGCGTTGAGGCCGAAGGGCAGGGCGGTGCCGATGGCGAAAGTCGGATCTTTGCCGACGAAATAATAGGAGCAGGTGTGGCAGGCCTCGACCGTGTCGTTCTGCACGGCGTCGAGCGCCTGCGGGCCGGGGACGAAGCGGCCGGCCTCGCCGACATCGATCTGGAACTTGCCGTCGGTCAGCGCCGCGACCGTCTCGGCGATGGTGACGCCGCCGCCATAGATGGTGTCGAGCGACTTCGGGAAGCTCGACTGCACACGCCATTTCACCTCCGGCATCGCCTGGGCGATGGCGGGCGCGGCGAGGGCCGTCGTCGCGAGCGTGGCGCCCGCGCCGAGGCCGGCGGTCTTGAAGAACTTTCGGCGGTCGAGCCGTGTCTCGTCCATGAATGATCCCTCCCGGTGATGCCTTATGACGGCGTTTTCAGGAAGGATAGCCGATGTCATCCGCCCGTTTCTGTCAACGGGGAAGACGAGGCCGCGCGCCGCCCGATCACACCGGTTCGACGGGGCCGCTGCCGGCGCCGGTCGCGCGGATCGCGGCGGTGATCGCGGTCAGGTCCTCGCCGTCGAGCGCGAGGCTCGCGGCGCCGATCCAGCCATCGACCTGCTCGGGCGAGCGGGCGCCGACAATGGCCGCGGAGAGACCCGGCCAGGTCAGCGCCCAGGCGAGCGCGATCGTGCCGACCGAACTGTCATGCTTCTCGGCGATCGGCCGCAGCGCATCGACGAGGGCGAGGTTCTTCTCGAGATTGTCGGTGAACTGCACGTCCTTCTTGCGCCAGTCGCTGTCGGGCAGGTTCGCGACGCGCTCGGCCGAGAAGGCGCCCGAGAGGAGGCCCGCCTGCATCGGGCTGTAGACCAGCGTTCCGGTGCCGTGTTCGAGGCACCAGGGCAGGACGGTCGCGGCGGAATCGCGGCGAATCATCGAGAAAGGCGGCTGCAGCGTCTCGACATGGCCGATCGCCTCGGCGGCGTCGAGCGCGGCGACGTCGTGGTTGGAGAGGCCGACATGGCGCACCTTGCCCTCCTGCTTCAGGTCGAGCATCGCCTGCCAGTATTCCTCGATCGGCGCATCCTCGGGCTGCCAGTGCATCTGGAAGAGGTCGATCACCTCGACGCCGAGCCGCTTCAGCGAGGCTTCCGCCTCGCGGCGGACGCTGTCCGCCCTGCCTGAGCGGCGCACATGCTTGCGCTCCGGCGTCTCCTCCGGCCAGACGAGGCCGCACTTCGTGAAGACCAGCGGCCGTTCCTCGGGCGCAATCTGCCTGAGCGCCTCACCGACCACCTCCTCGGAATGGCCGAGCCCGTAGATGGCGGCGGTGTCGATCCAGTTGATGCCGCGCGCGACGGCATGGCGGATGGCGTCGACCGAGACCTGGTCGTCCTGCGGCCCCCAGGCCTCCCCGCCGATCGCCCAGGCGCCGATGCCGACCGGCGTGATGTCGAGCCCAGTCTTGCCGAGCGGGCGGGTGGGAAGCTTGGTGGCCATGGGGAGACTCCGGAAGGACGGGCGAGGATGATGGTCCGAGGGCCGCTGCGGTTCAACCGCGGATGCGGCTGACTATCAGGGCCCAGATGCATCAACCGCCCCGGCCCGCTGCCGTTCCGGCGCCCTGTGACGCGCGGCCTTGCGGCCTCATCGCGGCCTCGCCATCTTTTCCTGCCGGGTGTAGTGATGCCCCGAGCCGAAGCGACCGGACCCGATCATGAGCCATTTCCGCCCCACCCCGCTCGTTGCCGTCACCGCCGATGTGCGCGACGCGGACGGCTATCGCTGGCATGCAGCGGCCGAGACCTATGTGAAGGCGGTGACGATCGGCCTCGGCGGCCTGCCAGTCGTCGTTCCCTCGCTCGGCGATGCGCTCGATATCGAGGCGCTGCTGGAGCGGGTCGACGGCGTGCTGCTGACGGGCAGCCGCTCCAATGTCCATCCGCCGCTCTATGGCGCCGAGGCCGATGCCGCATCGGAGCCCTATGACCATGCGCGGGACGCCACGACGCTGCCGCTCATCCGCGCCGCGCTCCGCCACGGCGTGCCGCTGCTCGCCATCTGCCGCGGCTTCCAGGAATTGAATGTCGCGCTCGGCGGCACGCTCATCTCCGAGGTGCAGGAACTGCCCGGCCGGCACGACCATCGCGCGCCCGTCTCCGACGTGCAGGCCGAGCGCTTCGCCATCCGCCAGGACGTCGTCATCACCACCGGCGGCTGTCTCGGCCGCATCGTCGAGGCGGAGTCCTTCCAGGTGAACTCGCTGCACCGCCAGGCCGTCGGCACGCTCGCCGAGGGGCTGACCGTCGAGGCGGTCGCGCCGGACGGCACCATCGAGGCGGTGAGCGTCACCGGCGCGCGCGGCTTCGCCGTCGGCGTGCAGTGGCATCCGGAATATTGGGTGGCGACCGACGCGCCGTCGGGACGGCTGTTTCGGGCCTTCGGCGATGCGATGCGCGAGCGGATCGCGGCGCGCGCCGGCCTCGCGGCGGCTGCCGAATAGGGCTCAGAGCCCGGCCAGCGCTCCGCCCAGCATTGCGAGGCCGAAGAGCAGGATGCCAGCCGCGGCGGCGATCTCGACGCCGCGCATGACCCGGAGCGCCATCGGCGACTCGCCGCGGTTCGAGAGTTGCAGCGCGATGTCCTTGGCCTTGACCGCGAGCGCCGCCAGAACCGCGACGGTGACGCCCGTGCCGAGCGCCATGGCGAGCACCGAGAGGATGCCGACCCACCACAGCTTCTGCGACAGCGCGAAGACGAGCACGATGACCGCGCCCGAACAGGGGCGGATGCCGACGGCGAGGATCGCCGTCCAGGCGCTTCGGAGCGTCAAGGGCGCGGTGAGCGTCCGGGGATCGGGGGCATGGCCGTGGCCGCAGTCGCAGGCGAAGCTGGACGCCGGCGCGGCAACGGCGGGTCCGGCCGTGAAGGCGAGGCGCGGCGCGCCGCCGAGAGTGCCGGAGAGATTGGTGCCGGACAGGCCGAGGCGGCCGTGATTGATGGCGCAGGACGCGTCATGCACATGCGGCGCGGGCTGCGCTTCCTCGCCATGGCGGCCGAAAGTCTTCGACCACAAGAGCCAGACGCCGCAGATGGCGATCAGCGCGAAGCTCGCAATCTCCAGCGCATCGGTGGCGCGGGTCATCGTCACGGCGGTGACGTTGAGCAGGACGGCGCCGATCGAGACGACGACGATCGCCGTCAGTGCCTGCACGAAGGCGGATGCGAAGGAGATGGCGATGCCGCGCTTCAGCGTGTCGCCGGTCGCCAGCAGATAGGACGCGATCACCGCCTTGCCGTGGCCGGGGCCGACGGCATGGAAGACGCCATAGGCGAGCGAGAGACCGATCAGGATGAAGGCGGCGTGCGGATTGTCGGCGAAGGCTGAGAGCGCCGCCGTCAGCGCGCGGTAGAAGCTCGACTGCTCGGCCGCGATCCAGACGAAGAAGCCGCGCAGCGGGCCCGCCCACGCCACCGTGCCGCCGCCGTCGGGCGTCGCGATGCCGAACGGGCTCGGCGCGGCATGAGCGAACGCCGGTGCGAGGAGGGCGGCGAGGCCGAGCGCGAGGCGGCGCATCAGCAGCGCACCGAGATGAGCGTCGCGAGGCTCGCCGCGGCATCGGCGAGTTCGGCCGGCAGGTCGGGCTGGTCGGCGGGGATGGCGGCGATCTGCGCCATGGTGGCGTCGTCGAGCGCATGCGGCGCGCGCACCGTCGTGGTGCAGGAGGCCGGCGCGCCATCGAGCGTGATCTGGTGGCCCTTCACGAAGTTGAAGGCGACGAAATATTCGGGGTCGAAGACCTCGAGCGTCGTCTCGGGGCCGGGCGCCACCGGCGTGCGCAGCGGCAGCGTGTAGAAGAGCGTCAGGCGGCCGCTGTGGAAGTCGAGCCAATATTCGGTCGGCGGATTGACCGGGATATGCTTGGTGCCGACCTTCAGATTGGTGAAGTAGCGATATTCCTTGAGCGACTCGACATTGACCTTGGCGAGCGGCTTCAGCTCCTCGTCGGAGAGCTTGCCGTCGCCATCGGCGTCGAGTCCCTGCACCGCGAAGGAGGTGAAGGCCTCGTCGAACTGCCAGACATGGCGGATCGCGGTCATCTTGCCTGAGGGATCGAAGACGATCTCCTCGCGGGCATCGACGAACACATGCGGATGGGCGGATGCCGCGAGCGTGCTGCCGAGAACGGCGAGTGAGGCGATCAGGAAGCGGTTCAGCATGAAGAATCCCGGCGGCGAAGGGCAGCACTTCGCCCGAAAACTGCGGCCAGATCGTGTCGTTCAGCAGCCGCCTTCGGGACGGCCGGCGCTCTCGAACCAGCGGACGAGATAATCGATGAAGGCGCGCACCTTGCCCGAGAGGTGCCGGCGATGCGGATAGACGGCGTGGATGGCGACCGCCGATGTCTCATAGGGTTCGAGCACCGCCTTGAGGCGGCCGGCGGCGATGTCGTCGCGCACCACGAGATAGGGCACCATGACGAAGCCGAGGCCGGCAAGGGCGGCCTCGCGGGCGACATTGGGGCTGTTGACCTCGACCCGACCCTTGACGGCGATCGTCACGCGCTCGCCCTCGACCATGAAGGGCCAGTTGCCGCGATTGACGTTCCAGTCGACGATGCAGGGCCGGTCGGCGAGGTCGATCGGCATTTCCGGCAGGCCGTAGCGCTCGATGACCTCGTCGGTCGCGCAGCAGACGATGCGGAAGGCCGAGAGACGGCGCGCAATCAGGCTCGAATCGCTCAGGGACGAGATGCGGATCGCGACATCGAAGCCCTCGTCGACGAGATCGACGAAGCGGTCCTCGAGATGCAGTTCCAGCGAGATGTCCGGCTCTTCCAGCACGAAATCCATGATGGCGCGGCCGAGTTCGCCATCGCCGAAAGTGCGCGGCGCGCTGACCTTCAGCCGGCCGCGCGCGGCGGCGTGGGCGTCGCCGACCGAACTCTGCAGGTCGTCGATGCGCTGCAGGATCTCGGTCGCGTCGCGGGCATAGGTCTGGCCGACCTCGGTCAGCGACAGGGTGCGTGTCGTGCGGTTGAGCAGGCGGGCGCCGAGCTCGTCCTCCAGTTCGCGGACATATTTCGAGATCAGCGCCTTGGACCGGCCCATCTTGCGCGCCGCCGCCGAGAAGCCGCCCGCCTCGACGACCTCGACGAATGTCCGCATGCGGGTCAGCGTGTCCATCGGCGTTCCTATGCGGCCATGATGCGGCGGGCGAGCTCGATCAGCGCGCGGTCGCGGCCGGGCGGCGCCACCAGCGAGACGCCGAGCGGGCAGCCTTCATGCTCGGCGAGCGGCAGGCTGATCTGCGGCAGGCCGGCGAGGCCCGCCGAGCAGAGCATCGACAGCGCGCGGTTGCGGTAGGAATCGAGTTCCTCGCCGCCGAGACCGCGCAGCGGGGCGATGCCGGGCGTCGTCGGGATGGCGAGCACCGTGTCGTCGCCGAGCAGCGAGAGCAGCCGCTCGCGCACCAGCGCCCGGCGCTGGCCGGCGGCCTCGTATTCCTCGGCCGTCACATGGCTCGCCCATTCGAAGCGCTCGCGCACGCCGGGGCCGAAGACGGGATCGTTGGCGCGGATCCAGTCGCCATGCGCCTGCCAGGCCTCGTAAGCCTGCATGGTGCGGAAGATCATGCGCCAGGCGGCGAGGCCCTCGGGGGCGACGATCACGGCGCCGGCAGGCTGCAGCTGGGCGGCGATGCGGGGCGTCGCGGAGCGGATCGCGGCTTCTTCCAGGTCGCCGAGCAGCAGCGCATGGATGTCGTCGCCGACGATGAAGCGGGTGAGCGGCGTTGCGCTCGTATCCTCGCCGAGCAGGACCGGGGCGACGCGGGCGAAGGTGTCGATATCGCGGGCGAACCAGCCGACCGTGTCGAAGGAATGGGCGAGCGGGAACACGCCCGATATGTCGATGCGATCGAAAGTCGGGCGGAGGCCGAAGAGCCCGTTATAGGAGGCCGGCGCGCGCACCGAGCCGCCCGTATCGGAGCCGAGCGCGATATCGACGAGCCCGGCCGAGACGGCGGCGGCCGAACCCGACGACGAGCCGCCGGGGATCCGACCCGGCGCGCGGACATTGACCGGCGTGCCGTAGTGGAAGTTCTCGCCGTTCATCGAATAGGCGAACTCGTCGGTATGCGTCTTGCCGACAAAGGCCGCGCCGGCGTCGAGCAGCTTCTGCACCGCCGGGGCCGTCGTCGTCTTGACGGCGCTCTGCGCCCTGACCAGCGGATGGCCGGCGCCGGTCGGATAGCCCGCGACGTCGTAGAGATCCTTGACCGCGAGCGTCAGGCCCTTCAGCGGGCCGTCGGGCGAACCGGGGACGGGAACGGAGGGATAGTCCAGGAAGGCGTCGACCGGGTCGAAGGCGAGGAGCATGGAACCGCGCTTTGCAATCAGGGGAAGCGCCGGCAACGCCGACGATGGATCGTTTCATACGCCGATTTCCGGCCGCCTGCCAAATGCGGGCGGCGGGAAGGGTCAGGCGGCGATGGCGGCGCCGTCGGAGCGCGGGTCGCTGGCGCCGAAGGAGCGGCCGTCGCGCCGCCGCACGATGGCGCCGGCATGGCCCATCGTGTCGGACCAGGCCTCGTCGAGGACCTCGAGCTCATGCCCGGCCCGCTCCAGCGCGAGGATGAGATCCGGATCGAAGCGGTTCTCCAGGCGAAGATGCAGATGGTCGGACCCCCAGGTGCGGCCGAGCAGCCAGCGCGGCGCCGCGATCGCCTCGGCGAGATCCATGCCGAACAGCGCATGGCGGGTGAAGACGGCGGCCTGGGTCTGCGGCTGGCCCTCTCCGCCCATGGTGCCATAGGGCATCACGCGGCCGTCCCTGAAGCGGGCGAGGGCAGGGTTCAGCGTGTGGAAGGGCTTGCGCCCCGGCTCCAGCGGATTGCGGGCGGCGGGATCGAGATGGAAGCTCGAGCCGCGGTTCTGCCAGGTGACGCCGGTCGCCGGCAGCACGCAGCCCGATCCGAATTCGAAGAAGATCGACTGGATGTAGGAGACGGCGAGGCCATCGCTGTCGACGGCGCCCATCCAGACCGTGTCGCCCTTCTCGGCCACCTGCGGCCAGGGCGCGGCCTTGCGCATGTCGATCATCGCGGCCTCGCGCGCCAGAACGCGCTCCGAGAGATGGATCGAGACATCGCCGGCGAAGACCGGGTCGGTCACATGCTTGTCGCGCAGCAGGAAGGCGCGCTTGGTCGCCTCGACCAGCCCGTGGATATGCTCGAAGCTCCCGCCGCGCTTGACGCCGAGCCGCTCGAAGATGCCGAGGATGAGCAGCGAGGCGAGGCCCTGCGTCGGCGGCGGCGCGTTGTAGACGGTGGCATCGGCGAGCGCGACCGACAGCGGCGCCCGGAAGCGCGCCTCGTGGCGCACGAGGTCCTCGCGCGTCACCGGGCTGCCGATGCGCTCCAGATCGTCGGCGAGCGCCTTGCCGACATCGCCGCGGTAGAAATCCATGAAGCCGGCATGCGCCAACTGGTCGAGGGTGTCGGCGAGGCGCGGCTGATGGATGGTGTCGCCGATGGCGGGCGGCTTGCCCTCAGGCAGGAACACGTCGGCAAAGCCCGGCGCGGCGGCGAGCGCGTCGTGATGCAGCGCCGTCAGGCGGGCCTGCGAGCGGGTGACCGCGATGCCGTTCTTGGCATGGGCGACGGCGTCGGCGAGCAGCGTCTTCGGATGCTGGGCGCCGCCGAGGCTCTTCGAGAGTTCATGGGCCAGATGCCAGCCCGAGATGGCGCCGGCGACCGTGATCGCCGCGTCGGGGCCGCGCACGGGCATGCGCTCATGGCCCTTGTCGCGATAGGCGCGGATGGAGGCGCCGGCGCCGGCCGCGCCGCAGGCCTCGATATAGCGCGGTTCCTTGCCCGGCTCACGGATCAGCCAGAAGCCGTCGCCGCCGATGGCGTTCATATGCGGATAGACGACGGCGATGGTGGCCGCCATGCCGATCATCGCCTCGATGGCGTTGCCGCCGGCGCGCAGGATCTCGGCCCCCGTCTCGGACGCCGCCCTGTGCGGGGCCACGACCATTCCCTTTTCGCCGACCACTGTCTCGACCACGACGCGCCTCCGAATTCTGCCGAAAGCCTCCTTACGGGATACGGCGCGCCGCCAAAAGCCGAATCGCGCCGCTGCCTCGCGATGGGGCAGGCGCTGCCCGCGGGAAGGGCAGTGTGCGCATTGCGGGAACGGGCTCCGGAAGAGGGCGCCAGCCGGGCGAAAAGCGTGGAATCGTGAGGCGTTTCCTGGGTTTTTCCGTGCCTGCGCCAGGTGCGCGAGATTTTCTTTGCGCGAGGTCAAAAACCGCTTGAATGCGACGGGCGATCGTCATACCTAGCGCTTGCCCAATTATCGCACGTGCCTGTGGTTGCGTGCCGACCGGTGGGGCTCCGGACAAGAGGCCGGGGCGACGCCCATGTGGATCCCGAAAGGGCCACGAAGGAGTCCGGGAGCGATCCCGGAAAGGTCGGCAGCCGGAAAGCGAAACCGGTGAACTCCGTCTCCGCGGAGGACGCGACTTGAAGCAACGACGTAGCGGGCTTTTTTGGTCTCTAACGGCTCTCCATCGGCCGTGGTCACTGAAGAGGCACTACTTCCTTGCCGGGCGTGCGGATCGGGTCTTCCCGCTCCAAGCGACGGCGGCGCTCACGGATCCATCTAGCGATCCCTGACGACCGTCACCCGCGAAAACCTGCCGGCTCCGCCGGCAAGACGGCGCTTTGTCTCACGTTCCGGCCCGCGTCCATAGCGGCCAGAGCGAGGGCTCGGCTCCGCTTCGCCGTATCGCAACGTTGATCGGGCCTTTTCGCCGGCCCACCGGGAGTTCCTCAAGATGACCGCTCGCATCATCGACTTCCTCGCGACCCGACGCCCCGAGGGTCCCTGCCTCGTCGTCGACCTCGATGTGGTGCGGGAGAATTACCTCGCCTTCGCGCATGCGATGCCCGACACGCGCATCTTCTATGCCGTGAAGGCCAATCCGGCGCCGGAGATCCTGCGCCTGCTCGCCTCGCTCGGCTCGAATTTCGACTGCGCCTCGGTCGCCGAGATCGACATGGCGCTGGCCGCCGGCGCGACCCCTGACCGCATCTCCTTCGGCAACACGATCAAGAAGGAGCGCGACATCGCCGCTGCCTTCCAGCGCGGCATCTCGCTCTATTCGGTCGATTGCGAAGTCGAGGTCGAGAAGGTGGCGCGCGCCGCTCCCGGCATGCGCGTCTTCTGCCGCATCCTCTGCGACGGTGCCGGCGCGGAATGGCCGCTGTCGCGCAAGTTCGGCTGCGAGCCCGAGATGGCGGTCGGCGTGCTCGAGCATGCGCACCGGCTCGGCCTCCATGCCTATGGCATCTCGTTCCATGTCGGCTCGCAGCAGGGCAACACCGAAGCCTGGGACGGGGCGCTCGCCTCGGCCGCCGGCATCTTCGGAGCGCTCGCCGAGCGCGGCATCCAGCTGTCGATGGTCAATCTCGGCGGCGGTTTCCCGACCCGCTACCTGAAGCCCGTCCCCGGCGTCGAGAACTATGGCTCGTCGATCGACCAGGCGCTGAAGCGGCATTTCGGAAACCGCATTCCGGAGACGATCATCGAGCCGGGCCGCGGCATGGTCGGCAATGCCGGCATCATCAAGTCCGAGGTCGTGCTCATCTCCAAGAAGAGCGACCGCGAGGATGATCCGCGCTGGGTCTATCTCGACATCGGCAAGTTCGGCGGCCTCGCCGAGACGATGGACGAGTCGATCCGCTACCCGATCCGCACCGCCCATGACGGCGACGCGGTCGAGCCCTGCATCCTCGCCGGCCCGACCTGCGATTCGGCCGACGTGCTCTACGAGAAGACCCCGTACAACCTGCCGGTCACGCTTTCGATCGGCGACGAGGTCCTGATCGAGGGCACCGGCGCCTACACGACGACCTATTCGGCCGTCGCGTTCAACGGCTTCGAGCCGCTCGCCGCCTACGTGATCTGAAAGGCGTCGCATCATGATCCTGATCGGTGCTGAGGCGCCGGCGGAAGCCGGCGCCCGTGAACTCCTGCTCGACCGCACGATGGGCGAAGGGCGCTTCCTGAAGAGCTCCGAGCGCATCCGCGAAGGTCGCCTGCCGGCCGACGGGCTCGCGCTCGTCGCCCGCGACGGCGATGCGCTGGTCGGCTCTGTTCGGCTCTGGAACGTCTCGGCCGGTGGCCGCGACGCGCTGCTGCTCGGCCCGCTCGCCGTCGCGCCGGAATGCCAGGGCGAGGGCGTCGGCTCGCGGCTGATGCGCACGGCGCTGTCGCGCGCCGGCATGCTCGGCCACAAGGCGGTGATCCTCGTCGGCGACGCGGCCTATTACACGCGCTTCGGTTTCAGCCTCGACCTCACCCGTCGGCTGCTGATGCCGGGTCCGGTCGACCGCAACCGCTTCCTGGCGCTGGAACTCGCCGAGGGCGCGCTCCGTGGCGCCGCCGGAATGCTGGTGCCGACCGGCGCCTTCGCGACGCCGTCGATCGTCGGTCCGGACTTCGGCGCTCCCGATTTCGGCACGATCGAGCCGGTCCGCCTCGCGGCCTGAAACCCTTGCAAAGCCTGAGGAACCGTCCGCCGGAAGGCGGGCGGTTCGGCATGCATTTTCTTTCGTCATAGAAGGACGATAACCTGCCCGCCTTCGACGGTGGGTCTAGTTCTGAAAAGGAGTACTGCCAAATGGCGAGCTGGCCGGTCTATGGTCGCATCGATGGTCCCGTGGTGATCATCGGTTTCGGGTCCATCGGACGCGGCATCCTGCCTCTGATCCGACGGCACTTCGCCCTGGACCGGTCGCAGGTGATCGTCGTCGAGCCGGGCGACGAGAATGCCGGATTGCTCGCGACCTTCGGGGCGCGCCATGTCAGGGTCGCGCTGACGCGCGAGAACTATCGCTCCGTGCTGGAGCCGCTCCTGACGGGCAGCGAGGGGCAGGCCTTCTGCGTCAACCTCTCGGTCGACACCTCCTCGCTCGACATCATGAAGCTGACGCGCGAACTCGGCGCGCTCTATATCGACACGGTCATCGAGCCGTGGCCGGGCTTCTACTATGACCACAAGGCCGATCCCGCCTCGCGCTCCAACTATGCGCTGCGCGAGGAACTCCTCGCCGAGAAGCGCGCCCATCCCGGCGGTCCGACGGCGATCTCCTGCTGCGGCGCCAATCCCGGCATGGTCTCGTGGTTCGTCAAGCATGCCCTGCTCGACGTCGCGCGCGATCTCGGCATGGAATTCGACGAGCCGAAGAGCCGCCGCGAATGGGCCGAGCTGATGCGGGCGACCGGCGTCAAGGGCATCCATATCGCCGAACGCGACACGCAGCGCTCGCGCAATCCGAAGCCGCTCGACACCTTCGTCAACACCTGGTCGGTCGATGGCTTCATCTCGGAAGGGCTGCAGCCGGCCGAGCTCGGCTGGGGGACGCATGAGAAGTGGATCCCGGACCATGCCCGCGCCCATGACACCGGCTCGGGCGCCGCGATCTTCCTGCTCGGACCCGGCGCCGACACGCGCGTCCGCTCCTGGTGCCCGACGCCCGGACCGCAGCTCGGCTATCTCGTGACGCATAACGAGGCGCTCTCGATCGCCGACCATTTCACGGTGCGCGAGGAGGGCAAGGTCGTCTACCGGCCGACCTGCCACTACGCCTATCACCCGTCCAACGACGCGGTTCTGTCGCTGCACGAGATGTTCGGCCGCGCCGGCAAGGCGCAGAGCCGCCGCCACATCCTCTCGGAGGAGGAGATCATCGCCGGCCGCGACGAGCTCGGCGTGCTGCTCTATGGCCATGCGCTCAACGCCTATTGGTATGGCTCGCGCCTCACCATCGACGAGGCCCGGCAGAACGCGCCCTACCAGAACGCCACCGGCATGCAGGTGACCTCCGCGGTCATCGCCGGCATGGTCTGGGCGCTGGAGCATCCCGCCGCCGGCATCGTCGAGGCGGACGAGATGGACTACCATTTCTGCCTGCGCATCCAGCGGCCCTATCTCGGCACCGTCGAGGGCGTCTACACCGACTGGACGCCGCTCACCGACCGCCCGGGCTTCTTCCCCGAGGATATCGACGAAAGCGACCCCTGGCAGTTCCGTAACGTGCTGGTGCATTCGTAAGCGAAGAAAAGAGCCCCCTCTCCATCTCTCCCCCGCTTTGCGGGAGAGAGGGCCGGGCTCCGCGCTTCATCGGCGTCGTGCAGAGGCCTCGGGCACTCCCTCTCCCGCGTGAGCGGGGGGACGGTTGGGGAGGGGCCTTGTCTCAACGCTTCCTCACGCCCGCTCCCTGACCAGCGCCTCGCGATCGCGAAGGCGGCGTCGCTTGCGTAGCGGGCCTGTGGCGACATGGCCGAGGCCGGCGAGAAGATAGACGGCGAGGAAACCGATGCCCGCCGTGACGGCGCCGGCGATCGTCGTGGGCACCGCCGGCTCGTAGACATTCCAGGTTGCGCCGACCAGTTCGGGATCCGGCGCCGAGAACACCGCCTCGATGCGGCCGAGCGGCCCGCTCGCCTCGAAGGCCTGTTGCTGGGCGCTGAGCCGTTCGTAGCGCTCCACCGTGCCGGCGATGCTGTCGCCCCTCAGCTGCACGATGCGCTGGCCGTCACCCTGCATGGTCGCGATCGCCTGGCCGCGGTCGAGACCCGCCGTCGCCGCGTCGCGGTCGAACTCCATCACCACGCGGCGCAGTTCGTCGACGGCGCCGCCGAGGCGCTGGCGATATTGCTGCGCGAACTCCGGCGCCTGCGAGGTCGCGACACCGGCCCCGATGGCTGTCGCGAGAAGGAGGGTCCGCCTGATCATGCCCGCTCTCCGGTTGTCCTCACCAATGCGCGGCTCGCCCGCCCGCTCCCTCAGTTGCGCAAGACGACGCAGGCGCCGCCGGCCCGCTTCAGCTCGGCGCAGAGCGACCGCGCCTCGCGCATCGAGGCGGCGGGCAGGCGGACGCGGTAGAAGGCGCGCCGCCCGCGCCCGGCGCCGCGCGAGCCGAGGATGAGCGTCGGCCGTCCCTCCAGAACCGCGGGGAAGCGCGCCAGCTGCCGCTGATAGGAGGCGATGGCGCGGGCCTTCGAGAAATTGCCCGAGAGCTGCACGCCGTAAGGGGCATAGGCGCCCTCGATGAGGCGCGGCGCATAGGTGCGGATCGAGGCGACCGTCCGCTCGCATTGCGCGCCGGGCCGCTCCTTGTCGTCGCTCGGCGGCAGGGTGCCGTTGTCGCGCCAGTCGGCGGCGCTGCGGCCGGTGACGAAGAGCACATAGTCCTCCGTCTCGCCCAGCAGCCAGCCGCCACCGCGCAGCCAGCCGGAAAGCCTCGTCGGGCCGGCATTGTAGGCGGCGGCGGCGAGGCCGAGATTGCCGAAGCGCGCGCGGAGATCGGCGAGATAGGCGGCGGAGGCGGGGATCGCCTGTTCGGGATCGAAGGGGTCCTCGAGGCCGCGCGCGGTGGCGGTGCCGGGCATGAACTGGGCGATGCCCTGCGCGCCCGCCGGGGAGGTGACGCTGGCGCGAAACGAGCTTTCCCGCCAGATGAGGCGCGTGAAGAAATCGACCGGCAGCAGTTCCGCGCCCGCCGCCTGCTCGATAAGCCGGCAGATCGACTGCTCGGTCGTCTCCTCGGCAGCGGCGGCCGGCAGGGTCGTGCCGAGCCACGCGGCCACGAGACCGCCGAGCATGCGCCGCAAATTAGGTCGACGAGGCCGCGTCACGCCATCCATCCCCGCATGGAATGGATGGTCGCAAGACGGCCTGTCGCGATCAAGACAAAGGCGGATAAGGCCTCAGCCCGCGAGGTCGACGATGCCGGCGGTGCCGTCCTCGGTGCCGAAGGCGAGGCGGATGCCCGCCGCGTCCCAGGCGAGCGCCGAAATGGGGCCGCCCTCGACCTTGCGGAGCCGCGCCTCGTCGCCGTCGGCGAAGCGGGCGGCGATGATCGAGCCGTCCTTGTAACCGATGGCGACCACTTCCTCGCTGGGATGGCAGGCGACCTGCGTCACCACGCTCTGGGCGGAGAGGCCGAGCTGCAGCGGCTGCTTGCCCATCGGCCCCTCCTTGAAATGGAACGGCCAGAGCACGGCCATCTCGGCGCCGGACGTGGCGAGGAAGCGGCCCTTGGCCGACCAGGACAGCGACTTCACCTTGCCGGGATAGCCGGACATGCGCATATGGCCGCCGCCATCCGAGGTGCGCCAGCCATGCAGGGCGTTCTCCTGCATCGAGGTGACGACGAAGCGGCCGTCCGGCGACCAGGTGACGCCGATATGCGAGCCCTTCCACTCGAACTCGGTCGGCTTCGCATCGGTGCCCGGCCACCACAGCGAGACGCCGTTGTAGCGGGCGACGGCGAGGCGGAGCCCCTTGGGCGCGAAGGCGAGGCCGGCCACCGTGCGCTCATGCGGCAGCACGCGCTCCTTGCCGCCTTCCAGCAGCACGACCGCCTCGCGGCCGCCGGCAAACGCGATGGTGCCGTTCGGGCCAACCGCGAGCTGGTCGATCCATTTCTTCGGCCGCTCGGCCAGCGCCGTGAGGCTGCCCGAGGCGTCGATCGCCATCACGCGACCGTCGTCGCCCGAGGTGACGAGGCGCTTGCCGGCCTCGTCGCGCGCCGCGGCGAGCAGGCCGCCCTGATGAACGCCGAAGGTTTCCGCCGCCGCGCCGTCGACGATGCCGACCTTGCCGTCGCCGAGGGCGAAGGCGGGGCGGTCACCGAGAAAGGTCGCGGCGACGACGAAGGCGCCGAGAGGGAAGGACTGGATGCTGGGCAAGGTCGGGATT
>CAWZZK010000101.1:0-16702 GCA_963966455.1 Kaistia sp.
CGGACGAGGTCACCGCGCTCGCCGATGCGCTTGCCGCGCGGCTCGGCCGGATCGACGTCCTCGTCGCCAATGCCGGCATCGCGCGCTCCGGCGTCGCGGCCGAGGAGACGACCGACGAGCACTGGCTGAACGTCGTCGACGTCAATCTCAACGGCGTCTTCTGGTGCAACCGCGCCTTCGGCCGCCACATGATCGCGGCCGGGCGCGGCTCGATCGTCAATATCGGCTCGATGTCCGGCTTCATCGTCAACCGCCCGCAGAAGCAGGCCTATTACAACGCCTCCAAGGCGGCCGTGCATCATCTGACGAAGTCGCTCGCGACCGAATGGGCGCCGCATGGCGTCCGCGTCAACGCGGTGGCGCCGACCTATATCGAGACGCCGCTCACGAAATTCGCCTATGAGATTCCCGGCATGGTCGAGGCCTGGCTGCGCGATACGCCGATGGGGCGGCTCGGGCGGCCGGACGAGATCGCCTCGGTGGTGCATTTCCTCGCCTCGGACGCCGCCAGCCTGATGACGGGCTCGATCGTGCAGGCGGATGCGGGCTTCACCGCCTGGTAGGCGGACATAATCAAGGGAGAAGACCAATGGATTTCAGCGGCAAACGCGTTCTCGTGACCGGCGCCGGCAAGGGCATCGGCCGCGCGACGGCGAAGATGCTGGCGGCGCGCGGCGCCGAGGTGGTGGCGATCTCGCGCTCGCAGGCCGATCTCGACAGCCTCGCCGAAGAGATCGGCGCGCGCGGCATCGCGGTCGATCTCGCCGATGCCGAAGCGACGCGCCGCGCCGCTCTCGAGGCGCTGCCGGCCGATTTCCTCGTCAACAATGCCGGCACGACGGCGCTCGCCTCCTTCCTCGACCTGCCGGTCGAGGATTTCGACTTGCTCTATGCCGTGAACGCGCGCGCGCCGATGATCGTGGCGCAGGAATATGCCCGCGACCGCGTCAAGAAGGGCCTGCCGGGCGCCATCGTCAATGTCTCGTCGATCTCGTCGTGGATCGGCTTCGCCGACCACACCGCCTATTGCGCCTCCAAGGGAGCGATGGACGCGATGACCCGCGCCATGGCCAACGAACTCGGCCGCATGGGCATCCGCGTCAACGCCGTCAACCCGACCGTGACGCTGACGCCGATGGCCGTGAAGGCCTGGAGCGACCCGGCCAAGTCCGACCCGATGATGAAGCGCATCCCCGTCGGCCATTTCGCCAACCCGGACGAGGTCGCCGAGGTCATCCTCTTCCTCCTCTCCGACCGCGCCTCGATGATCAACGGCATCACCATGCCGGTCGACGGTGGCTTCATGGTCAACTGATCGAGACTCACCGTTGACGCCGCCGGGCGGCGGTCACCGCGGCCGCCCGGAACCATCCTCGCTGCCCATGGTTGTCGAGGTGGATGGAAGCGCGTCAACCGGACGTGGCGGTAGCGGGGAACGGGGTGGTTTTTCCGGTTTCTCACCTCGGCCGACGAAATGGCAGCCGAGCCCCTGTCCCGCCCGCTTCCATCCATCACCTCCATGGACATTATCAGGATCGATGATATCAATCCTACAGATATCCTCGTCCGGATCCCGTCCTTGAAGCGTAACTTCCTGACCCTTCGCGCCGCTGACAGCCATGGTGTTCTTCGGTCTCTCGCCTCGCCGGCGCGGATCGATATCCTGCGGCTGCTGAGTGCAAAGGGGCCGATGAACGTCAATGAAATCAGCGCCGCGCTGTCGCTGCCGCAATCGACCGTGGCCACCAGCGTCCTGGCGCTGGAGGAGGCGTCGCTCGTCGAGACGCGCACCGTGAAGGCGCGCAAGGGCCACCAGAAGATCTGTTCCGCGCGCTATGACGAGATCGCCATCCGCTTCGATCTCGAGAGCGAGGCGCCGGTCGACGACGTCATCGAGGTGGCGATGCCGATCGGGCTCTATACGAGTTGCGCGGTCGAGGCGCCCTGCGGGCTCTGCTCGGCGGAGGGCATCATCGGTCTTCTCGACGTGCCGAACTTCTTCCTCGATCCGAAGCGCATGCAGGCGGGGCTCGTCTGGTTTCGCCGCGGCTATGTCGAATACAAATTCCCCAACAATGCCAGGATCTTGAACGAGACCATCGACGCCATCGACTTCACGATGGAGCTCTCTTCCGAGGTGCCCGGCACCAATCCCGACTGGCCGTCCGACATCACGCTCTGGGTCAACAATGTCGCCATCGGCACCTGGACCTCGCCGGGTGATTTCGGCGACAAAAGGGGTCTCTTCACGCCGCGCTGGTGGAAGCTCGAAGGCTCGCAATATGGCAAGCTGAAGACCTGGACCGTCTCGGATCGCGGCGCCTTCATCGATGGCGAGCGGGTTTCGGACGTGACGCTGGCCGATCTCGACATCGAGGGCCACCACTCCATCCGGCTCAAGATCGGCATCGCCGAAGACGCCACCAACCCCGGTGGAATCAACATCTTCGGACGCGGATTCGGCAATTTCGACCAGGACATCGTCATGCGGCTGCATCGCGCCGGCGCCCGGCGCGATTGACAGACGAGCCGATACGGACCATAGTTTCCGGTATATATCGGAAAACTTGATATATAAATCCGGGAAAACGCACAGCGAGGTTGCCGTGAAAGCGAACGTGATCGTCCACAAGGACTTCGCGCTCTCCGCGATCGATGATCGCATCTACAGCTCGTTCCTCGAGCATCTGGGGCGCGCGATCTATACGGGCATCTACGAGCCCGGCCATCCGACCGCCGATGCCGACGGCTTCCGCGGCGACGTGATCGACCTCGTGCGCGCCATCAACACGCCCTACGTGCGCTATCCCGGCGGCAACTTCGTCTCCGCCTATAACTGGGAAGACGGCATCGGACCGCGCGAGGATCGCCCCACCCGGCTCGATCTCGCCTGGAAGACGCGCGACAACAACGCCGTCGGCGTCAACGAATTCGTCGACTGGTGCAAGAAGGCCGGCACCAACCCGATGCTGGCCATCAATCTCGGCTCGCGCGGCCTCGATGCGGCGCGCAACTTCGTCGAATATTGCAACCATCCCGGCGGCTCCTACTGGAGCGACCTGCGTCGCAAGCATGGCTGGGCGGACCCGCACAACGTCAAGCTCTGGTGCCTCGGCAACGAGATGGACGGCCCCTGGCAGGTCGGCCACAAGACGGCCGACGAATATGGCCGCCTCGCCAACGAGACCGCCAAGGCGCTGCGCCTGTTCGACCGCTCGCTGGAGCTGGTCGTCTGCGGCTCGTCCAATTCTGACATGCCGACCTATCCGCAGTGGGAGGCGACGGTCCTCGAGCATACCTATGACTCGGTCGACCACATCTCGCTGCACATGTATTTCGCCAATGTCGAGCATGACACGCTCGGCTATCTGGCCAAGGCCGAGAAGCTCGACCGCTATATCGGCACGATCGCCGGCGTGATCGACTTCATCAAGGCGAAGAAGCGTTCGAAGCGGAACGTCGCCATCTCGTTCGACGAGTGGAACGTCTGGTATCACAGCCGCGAAGCCGACCGTAAGATCCTGGAAGGCGATGTCTGGCCGGACGAGCCGCATCTCCTCGAAGACATCTACAATTTCGAGGACGTGCTGCAGGTCGGCGGCATCCTCAACACCTTCATCCGCCGCGCCGACCGGGTGAAGATCGCGTGCATCGCGCAGCTCGTGAACGTCATCGCGCCGATCATGACCGAGAAGGGCGGCCCGGCCTGGAAGCAGACGATCTATTATCCCTTCCTCTATGCCTCGCTCTATGGCCGCGGCACGGCGCTCAACGCGATCGTCGACGGTCCGACCTATGACAGCCCGTTCGGCGACGACATCCCCTATCTCGACCTGTCGGCGGTGCGCTCGACGGCGGGCGACGCGCTGACCTTCTTCGTGGTCAACCGCCACCTGACGGACAGTCTCGATCTCTCAGCCTCGCTGCAGGGCTTCGCCGGGGCGCGGGTCGTCGAGCACATCCAGATGACGCATCCGGATCTCCGCGCGGTCAACACCGCCGCCAATCCGGACAATGTCGCGCCGAAGACGGTCTCCGGCACGATCGTGGAAGACGGCACGCTGAAGTCCAAGCTGCCGCCGCTCTCCTACAACGTGATCCGCCTGGCGCTCTGATCAGGCTACACGGCAAACCGGACGGCGGCCCCTTCACTGAGGGCCGCCGTTTCCTTTTCGGGTGCCGCCACTTCTGCAGAACGACAGAGCGCTCCGCCATGCCGCCGGGGGAACGGACTTGCGGCTTACGTCTTTCTTTTCGCGGTCGCATCTGGAATGGTGCGCAGCAAAAGAGCATGAGCCACCGCATGTGGAAGCCCCCCGCCGCGCCGGCCGGCGAAGCCGAGCGACTGAACGAGCTCTACAGTTACGCGATCCTGGACACGCCGGCCGAGGAGCGCTTCGACCGGATCACGCGCATCGCGTCGCGGGTCTATGGCGCCGACGCGGCCTATATGAGCTTCGTCGATGCCGACCAGCAATGGGTGAAGGCGCAGACCGGGCGCCGCCTGCCGGACACGCTGCCGCGCTCCGAAAGCCTCTGCACCATGGTGATCGCCGAGAATACGGAGGTCGTCATCGAGGATCTCAAGGCTGACCCGGCGCTGGCCGGCCATCCCGTGGTCGAGGCCGGCATCTGGGGCTTCTATGCCGGCGTGCCGCTCCGCGGCGAACATGGCCATGTCATCGGCACGCTCTGCATCGTCAATGCGAAGGCCGGGGCGCCCGAGGCGTTCAAGACCGACGTGCTGCACGACCTCGCGGCGATCTCCAGCCATGAACTGATCCTCGCGCAGCGCAATGCCGAGCTTTACCGGCAGACCAACACCGATGCGCTGACCGGTCTCGCCAATCGCCGCATGTTCGATTCCGAGCTGACGCGGACGCTGAGGCGCAGCCGCCGCACCGGCGGCGAAGCGTCCCTGCTCGTCATCGACCTCGACCACTTCAAGGAGGTCAACGACACGGCGGGCCATCCCGCGGGCGACGCGGCGCTCGCCGCCTTCGCGAGTGTCCTGAAGCCGATCGCCAGGCGGCCGGACGATCTCGCGGCGCGGATCGGCGGCGAGGAATTCGCCCTCGTCCTCTCCGGAACCGACGCCTCCGGCGCCGAGACCGTCGCGCTTTCGCTGCTGGACGCGCTGGCCGACGCCGGCATCGCGCATCCGAAGCGCGGCCGGCTCACCACCAGCATCGGCGCCGCGGCGCTCCAGCCTGGCGATGATGTCGGGACCTGGTTCACCCGGGCCGATCGCGCGCTCTACGCCGCCAAGGCCGACGGCCGCGCCACCGTCCGCTCCGCCTGAGTTCAGACGCCCTCGCCTGCCTTCAGCAGCGCTCGCGTGTGACGGGCGATCATCCGCTCCTCATCGGTCGGCACCACGAGGATGGCGATCGGGCTGCCCTTCGTCTCGACATGAAGATCCGACCGCGCATTGGCCTCGCCGTCGAGCGCGAGGCCGGCGAAGGCGAGCGCCTCGACGACGCGGCGGCGGATGTCGGGAGCGTTCTCGCCGATACCGGCGGTGAAGACGAGCGCATCGAGACCGCCGATCGACACCGCGAGCGAGGCGACGGCCTGGGCGACGCGGCGCGAGAAGAAATCGAGCGCCATCGCGGCGCGCGGATCCTCGCTCGCGAGCAGCGCGCGCACGTCGTTGCTGATGCCCGAAAGGCCGAGCAGCCCGCTCTCGCGATAGAGCATGGTGCCGATATCGTGCGCCGACATCCCCTTCTGCTCGATGAGATGCAGGATGACGCCGGGGTCGATGGCGCCGGAGCGGGTTCCCATCGGAATGCCGTCGAGCGCCGTGAAGCTCATGGTCGTCTCGATGCTCTTGCCACCCTGGAGCGCGCAGAGCGAGGCGCCGGAGCCGAGATGGGCGATGACGACGCGTCCCTCCGCGATCCCGGGCGCGAGGCGGCGCAGCGCGCCGCTGACATATTCATAGGAGAGGCCGTGGAAGCCGTAGCGGCGCACGCCCTCGTCATAAAGCGCGCGCGGCAGTGCGAAGCGGTCGGAAAGCTCGGGATGATCGCGGTGGAAGGCGGTGTCGAAGCAGGCGACCTGCGGCAGCCCGGGATGCTCCTTCATCAAAAGGCGGATCGGATCGAGATTGCCGAGCTGGTGCAGCGGCGCCAGCGGGATGAAGCTCTCCAGCGTCTTCATGACATCGGCATCGACGATGACCGGATGCGTGAAAGTCGGGCCACCATGCACCACGCGATGGCCGACGCCGATCATGCTATGGCCGCCGAGATGATCGCCGAGCCAATCCATGACGATCTTCTGCGCGGCACCCGGATCGGTGGCGGCGCCCCTGTCGAGGCTGCGCTCGTCGAGCGGCTTGCCCTCGCCGTCCTTCGCCTTCAGCCGCGCTTCGCCGCCAATGCCCTCGAGCACGCCGGAAAAGACGGTTTCGAGCGCCTCGTCCGGTCCGAGCGCATAGAGCTTGAACTTGATGCTCGAGCTGCCGGCATTGATCACGAGGATGGCGTCGCTCATCATTCCTCCAGATTTGGCGGGCGAGAGCCGCCCGGATGGGGCCGCCGCCGCGCCGGCGCCCTTCCGGAGACTATAACCACCGAAGGAGGACGGGAGATGACCGAGGACAAACAGGCGCGTGGGCCTGCCGCCGAACCGTCCGACGCCGATGCCGCCTCAGCCGCGGTCGATGCGAAGATCGCCGCGCTCGGCGACTGGCGCGGGCCGATGCTCGCAAAGGTCCGCGCGATCATCCGCGCCGCCGATCCCGACATCGTCGAGGAAGTGAAGTGGCGAGGTGTCCCCGTCTGGTCGCGCGGCGGCATCCTCTGCACCGGCGAGACCTACAAGGACGTCGTCAAGCTGACCTTCGCCAAGGGCGCCTCCCTTCCCGATCCTCAGGGGCTCTTCAATGCCAGCCTCGAAGGCAACACCCGCCGTGCGATCGATATCCGCGAGGGCGAGGTGATCGACGCGGCGGCGCTGACCGCGCTCGTCCGGGCGGCGATCGCGCTCAACCTCGCCGGCAAGGCCAAGCCGAAGAAGCTGTAAGCCTCCGGTATCGCCGCGCAGGCGGGACGCGACGCCGCACCTCGCCTCACGCTCGCGACAGCCCCGCCTGCTTGCCAATCCTCCGGCTTCGGCGGATGATACTGGTATGACCACTGAACATGATCCGATCAAGCGTCGGAAGCTTTCGGACGAAGTCCAGCAGCGGCTGCTGGCGATCATCGAGACGGACCGGCTCGGCCCCGGCGACGCGCTGCCCTCCGAGCGCGACCTGATGACCGCCTTCGGCGTCGGCCGGCCGGCGATCCGCGAGGCGATGCAGAGTCTCGAGCGCATGGGCCTCGTCGAGATCCGCCATGGCGAACGGGCGCGCATCGCCGAGCCCTCCTTCGGCCGCATGGTCGAGCAGATGTCGGAATCCATGCGGCATATCCTGTCGCATTCGCCGGCGAGCCTCGCGCATCTGAAAGAGGCGCGCGCGACCTTCGAGATGGAGATGGCGCGGATCGCCGCGCAGCGGGCAAAGCCCGCCGATGTCGCTCGCCTCCGGCGCACCATCGATGCGCAGGAGGCGCAGAGCCAGAACTCGCCCGCCTTCCTGCAGCTCGACGCCCGCTTCCACCGGGAAATCGCGGCGATCAGCGGCAATCCGATCTTCGCCTCGCTCAGCGAAGCGTTGCTCAGATGGCTGCAGAGCTTCCATGTCGGGCTGATGCGCGTGCCGGGGCTGGAGAAGCTGACGCTCGCCGAGCATCGCCAGATCGTCGACGAGATCGAGGCCGGCAATGTCGCCGGCGCGGCCAAGGCGATGAGCGATCACCTCTACCGCGCCAACGATCTCTACCATCAGGACCATTTCGCCCGCTCCGGCGAGGCGTGACGACAGCCCCGCCGG
Organism: Kaistia sp.; assembly: GCA_963966455.1. Lineage (GTDB taxonomy): Bacteria > Pseudomonadota > Alphaproteobacteria > Rhizobiales > Kaistiaceae > Kaistia > Kaistia cartagenensis. Next base: position 7,886 of record CAWZZK010000101.1, read on the forward strand.
GCCACATCCGCTGCCGATGACCGCCGTCCAGCTTGCCACTGTGCGCAAGCCGCTTGTGACGACTCGTCTTCTGGTATAATCACTGTTCCATCATAAGATCGCGCCGCGGGGAGGACCATGGGCGACGTTCGATCCCGGCCGCTTCCCTTTGGTGGCTCTACCGGCGGCGTATCCGTCCGCCGCCTTTCGGGCGCGCGTTCCGCCGCCGCCCTCGCCGCGAACTTCCTGGATCGTCTGGCCGCAGTCGCCGCTAGGATGGCGCCTGTACGAAGTCCTTCGGCCGTCCAGGCCCTCACCGGAGATTTCTCATGACTGTCCGTCACGGCGCGCTCATCGGATGCGGTTTCTTCGCGCGCAATCACATGCATGGCTGGGCCGAAGCCGAGGGCGCGGAGATCGTCGCCGTCTGCGACCGCGACATGGCCAAGGCCGAGCGCATGCAGGCCGACTTCGGAGTCCCGCGCGCCTATGGCGATGCCGAGGAGATGCTGCGCACCGAAAAGCTCGACTTCGTCGATGTCGTCACCACCTCGCCGTTCCACCGGCAGCTGGTCGAACTCGCGGCCAGCCACGGCGTCGCCGCCATCTGCCAGAAGCCGTTCGCCGACAGCTATGCCGATGCCGAAGCCATGGTGCGCGCCTGCGAAAAGGCGGGTGTGCCGCTGGCGGTGCATGAGAATTTCCGCTGGCAGCGGCCCTTCATCGAGCTTGGCGAGCGGATCGCGGCGGGACGCATCGGCACGCCGGTCTATGCCCGCATTTCGTTCCGCCACGCCTTCGACTACTACGCCAACCAGCCTTACCTCACCCAGGTCGAGCGGCTCAGCCTCATGGATATCGGGCTGCATCTTTATGATCTCGCCCGCTATCTCGTCGGCGAGGTCGAGACGCTCGCCTGCCGCACGCAGCGCATCAATCCGATCGTCCGCGGCGAGGACGCCTTCACCTCGCTGCTCGGCCATGTCGGCGGCGCGACCTCGGTCGTCGAATGCTCCGCCTTCGCGAAATACGACCCCGATCCGTTCCCGGAGACGACCGCCGTCGTCGAGGGCACCGAGGGGACGCTGGAATTGCTGCGCGGCTACCGGCTCATCGAGCATCATGCCGGATCGAGCTTCGAGACCAATGTCGATGTCGCGGTGCCGGACTGGGGCGCCAAGCCCTGGCAGGTCGTGCAGCGGAGCGTCGCGGCCTTCAACCGCCATTTCGTCGACGTCCTCAACGGCAAGGCCGAGGCGCAGCCATCGGGCGCGCACAATCTCGGCACCATGGCGCTGGCGCTCGCCTCCTATGATTCCGCCGCCAGCGGCAGCGTGATCCGCATGAAAGACTGGCGCGAGAGCTGACAATGAGCGAACGCATCGAGGCCGATTATCTCGTCGAGACGGCGCATGACCCCCGCGCCGCCGTCGAGGTCATGGCCGGAGAGCAGTCGTCGGGCACCTTCGTTCCGGTGCCCGGCGAAACGCCCGAGCTCAGGGAGCGCTCAGCGGCACGCATCGAAGCGCTGGAGATCGTCGGCGAGGCAGAGGCGCCGAGCCTCCCCGGAGCCAGCCATCCGGCCGGCCGGCGCATCCTCAAGGCGCGCGCGACGCTGTCCTGGCCGCTCGCCAATATGGGGCCGTCGCTGCCCAATCTCATGGCGACGGTCGCCGGCAATCTCTTCGAATTGAAGCAGTTCTCCGGCCTCCGCCTCCTCGACATCCGCCTTCCGCAAGCCTTCGCCGCCGCCTATCCGGGGCCGAAATTCGGTATCGCTGGCACACGGCGGCTGTCAGGCGTCGAGGGCCGGCCGCTGATCGGCACCATCGTCAAGCCGAGCGTCGGCTTCTCGCCAACGGAGACCGCCGATCTCGTTCGCCTCCTCGCCGAGGCCGGGATCGACTTCGTCAAGGACGACGAGTTGCAGGCCGACGGGCCGCATTGCCCCTTCGACGAGCGCGTGCGCGCCGTGATGCGGGTCATCAACGCGCAGGCCGACCGGACGGGGAAGAAGGTGATGTTCGCCTTCAACCTCTCCGGCGAGGTCGACGAGATGCGCCAGCGCCACGATCTCGTGCTCGCCGAGGGCGGCACCTGCGTCATGGCCTCGATCAATGCCGTCGGCCTTGCCGGCATGATCGCGCTCGGGCGGCACAGCCAGCTGCCGATCCACGCGCATCGTAATGGCTGGGGCGCGCTTTCGCGCGATCCGGCGCTCGGCTTCTCCTATGTCGCCTTCCAGAAGTTCTGGCGCCTCGCCGGCGCCGACCACATGCATGTCAACGGCCTCGCCAACAAGTTCGCCGAGAGCGACGAGAGCGTCATCGCCTCGGCGCGCACCTGCCTGACGCCGATGTTCGACGACAAGCCCTGCATCGCCATGCCGGTCTTCTCCTCGGGCCAGACGGTGCGCCAGCCGCCGGCGACCTTCGCGGCGCTCGGCAGCACCGATCTCATCTATGCGGCTGGCGGCGGCATCATGGCCCATCCGGACGGTCCGGCGGCCGGCGTCGAGAGCCTCCGCCAATCCTGGGACGCCGCGATGGCCGGCATCCCGCTCGAGACCTATGCGCGCGACCACGCGGCGCTGGCGGCGGCGCTCGGAGCGCGGCCATGACGGGCGCCGCGGACCGCTTGCCGGAGGGGGTCCTCGTCGCCTGGTATGGCGATGACTTCACCGGCTCGGCCGCGACCATGGAGGTGCTCGCCTTTGCCGGCCTCCCCTCGGTGCTCTTCCTCGATATCCCGACCGCCGAGGACCTCGCCCGCTTTCCGGGCGTGCGCGGGATCGGCATCGCCGGCATCGCCCGCTCGAAGCCGCCCGCATGGATGGACGAGAACCTGCCGCAGGTCTTTGCGGCGCTCGCGGCGATCGGCGCGCCGATGAGCCACTACAAGATCTGCTCGACGCTCGATTCCGCGCCGCATGTCGGCTCGATCGGCCGCGCGATCGATCTCGCCGCGCCCATCCTCGGCGGCGCCTGGCATCCGCTCGTCGTGGCGGCGCCGCCGATCGGCCGCTACCAGGCCTTCGGCACCCTCTTCACCCTCTATGACGGCGCGGTCCACCGGCTCGACCGGCATCCGACCATGAGCCGCCATCCCGTGACGCCGATGCACGAGGCGGATGTGCGCCACCATCTCGCGCAGCAGACCGCGCGGAGGATCGGCCTCGTCGACCGGCTCGGTCTCCATCGCGATGCCGATGCGGCGCTCGGACAGGCGCGCGCGGACGGGGCGGAAATCGTCGCCATCGATGTCATGGACGAGGATGATCTCGCCCGCGCCGGCCGCCTCGTCTGGGAGAACCGTGGCGAGCGGCTGCTCGTGATCGGCTCACAGGGTATCGAATATGCTCTGGTCGCGCATTGGCGCGCCGCCGGCCTGATCGATGCCGCGCCGCCCGCGCCTTCGGCCGGGCCCGCCGAGCGGATGGCGGTCGTCTCCGGCTCCTGCGCGCCGCAGACGGCGGCGCAGATCGCGCATGCCGCCGCCGACGGGTTCGAGATCATCCGCCTCGATGCCAGCCGCGCGGTCGACGCCGCGGCATGGCGGGCGGAACTCGGCCAAGCGGAAACGGCCGCGCTTGCCGCGCTCGGCCGCGGCCGCGCGCCGATCATCGCGACGGCGGAGGGGCCTGACGACCCGGCGGTGGCGGCATTCAACCATGCCATCGCGGCAAGCGGGCTCGACCCGTCGGCCGTCAACGAGCGCATCGGACGCGGGCTCGGCACCCTGCTCGGGCGGCTGATCGCGGAGGCGCGGCTGCCGCGCGCGGTGATCGCCGGCGGCGACACCTCCGGCTACGGGGCGCTCTCGCTCGGCATCCGCGCGCTGACGGCGCTCGCGCCGACGGTGCCGGGCGCCGCGCTCTGCCGCGCCCATTTCGCGGACGCCGACCGCGCGCCGCTCGAGATCGCGCTCAAGGGCGGGCAGATGGGCGCGCCGGACTATTTCACCTCAATCAGGAATGGCGGCGGCGGAACCGTCGCCGCGAGGAGCAAGGCAGCATGACCAAGATCGCGCTACTCGGTGCCGGCGGCAAGATGGGCGTCCGCCTCGCCACCAATCTCAAGGGCTCGCGCTTTTCCGTCGACCATGTCGAGATCACCGCCGAGGGCCGCGAGCGGCTCAAGCAGGCGATCGGCGCCGACTGCGTCAGCGAGGACGCGGCGCTGGCGGGCGCCGACGTGGTCGTGCTCGCAGTCCCGGACCGGCTGATCGGCAAGGTCGCGCACCAGATCATCGGCCGCGTCAGGCCCGGCACGGCGCTGATCGTGCTCGACGCGGCGGCGCCCTATGCCGGCGAGATGCCGGAGCGCGGCGACGTGACGACCTTCGTCACCCATCCCTGCCACCCTTCCGTGTTCCCCGAGAACGTCACCGACGGCAAGCGCGACTTCTTCGGCGGCGTCAGCGACCCGCAGGCGATCGTCTGCGCGCTGATTCAGGGGCCGGAAGAGCATTACGCGCTCTGCGAGGAGGTCGCCCGCACGATCTATGCCCCGGTGTCGCGCGCCCATCGCTGCGAATTGGAGCATATCGCCATCATGGAGCCGGCGATGTCGGAGACCGTGGGTGCGACGCTCTGCCTGGCGCTGCGCGAGGCGACTGACGAGGCGGTGCGGCGCGGCGTGCCGCGCGAGGCCGCGATGGATTTCATGCTCGGCCATATCCAGATCGAGCTCGCCATCGCTTTCGGCATCTTCAAGGAAGGCAAGTTCTCCGACGGCGCGCTGCATGCAATCCGCGAGGCGCGGCCGCTGATCTTCAAGGACAACTGGCTGGACGCCGTGTTCAGCCCCGAAGCGGTGATGGCCTCGGTCAAGGATATCTGCAACCCGAAGCAGGCCGCCTGAGCGCGTCCGGTCAAGGCCCGAAGATCGACCAGTCCATGGCGCGGGCGAGGCGCTCCAGCGCCCGCGAGCCGAGCAGCGAATTGCCGACCTTGTTGAGGCCGGGCGACCAGACGGCGATCGACGCCTTGCCCGGCACGATGGCGAGGATGCCGCCGCCGACGCCGCTCTTGCCCGGAATGCCGACGCGGAAGGCGAAGTCGCCCGAGCCGTCATAATGGCCGCAGGTCAGCATCAACGCGTTGATGCGGCGGGCCCGCTCGGCCGAGACGACCTTCTGGCCAGTCAGCGGGTGACGGCCCTGGCCGGCGAGGAAGCTGCCGGCCACCGCGAGTTGTCGGCAGCTCATGGCGATGGCGCATTGGTGAAAATAGACCCCTGTCGTCATCTCCACCGGGTGGCGGATATTGTCATAGGCCTTCATGTAATTGGCGAGCGCGCGATTGCGGAAGCCGGTCTCCTGTTCCGAGCGCGCGACATCCATGTCGATGACGATGCTCTCGTCATCGGCGAGCGAGCGCATGAAGCGCAGGATGAGGCCGATCGCCTCGCGCGGCTTGTAGCCCGCGAGGATGACGTCGGTGACGACCAGCGCCCCGGCATTGATGAGCGGGTTGCGCGGAATGCCGTGCTCATATTCCAGCTGCACGATCGAATTGAACGGATTGCCCGACGGCTCGCGGCCGACCCGGTTCCACAGCGTATCGCCGACCTGGCCGAGCGCCAGCGTCAGCGTGAAGACCTTCGAGACGCTCTGGATCGAGAAGGGCAGATCGGCGTCGCCGGCCGTGAACAGCGCGCCGTCATGGGTCAGAACCGCGATGCCGAACTGGCCGGGATCGACCTTGGCAAGCTCCGGGATATAGGCGGCGACCTTGCCGCGCTCGGTCGCGGCGCGCGCCTCGGCGGCGATCTCGTCGAGGACGGTCTGTAGCTCGGGCATCGGCTCCCTTATCCGGCCAGCACCCGCGTCGCGGGGAAAGTGATGCGGATCAGCGTCCCCTGCCCTACGGCGGAATCGATCACGAAGGAAGCCCGATTGGCCTCGACCAGCGCCTTGGTGAGCGGCAGGCCGAGCCCTGTGCCGTCGCTGCGCCTTTCGCGCGAGGTCGAGAGCTGGCGGAACGGCTTCAGCGCCGTCTCGATGTCCTTCTCCGACATGCCGATGCCGGTATCGCGGATGCGGAGGCTCACCTCGCCATGCGGCTCCATCGCGGTCGAAACGACGACCTGGCCGCCGGCGAGCGTGAACTTCACCGCGTTCGAGACAAGGTTCAGCACGATCTGGCGGATCGAGCGCGGATCGGCGACCACATTCGGCACCTGGCCCGAGAGCGAGGTCCGGATGATGATCCTCTCGCGATTGGCCTGCGGCTGCATCAGCGCAACGCATTCCATGACGATGTCGTTGAGCGCCACGGACTCGAAGTTGAGGTCCAGCTTGCCGGCCTCGATCTTGGAGAGATCGAGCAGGTCGTTCAAAAGGCTCATCAGATGCGCGCCCGAGACATGGATGTCGCGCAGATATTCCTTGTAGCGCTCGGTGCCGATCGGGCCGAACCGCTCCTCCATCATCACCTCGGAGAAGCCGATGATGGCGTTGAGCGGCGTGCGGATCTCGTGGCTGACCTTGGCGAGGAAGTCCGACTTCTGCATCGAGGCGCTTTCGGCGGCGCGCTTCGCGTTGATCAGCTCGCCCTCGGCATTCTTCCACTGCGTGATGTCGCGCAGCACGGCGCAGAACTTGCCCGTCTCCGGCAGGCGGCCCATGGTCATGAACAGCGGGATCAGCCCGCCCTGCGGCACCCGCGCGATGACCTCGCGGCCATCGTTGAGCACGCTCGCGACGCCATTGCGTGCGAGGCCGTCGAGATAATCGAGGGCCGACTGGCGGCTTTCCTCGGCGAGGAGATCGGGCAGGCGGAGGCCCGCGACCGAGGCGCCCTCGACGCCGAACAGCGCCTCGGCCGAACGGTTGATGCGCTCGATGCGGGCATCCTGGTCGACGACGATGATGCCGTCGGTCGCCGTATCGAGGATCGACTCCAGCTCGACGATTCGCTGGCGGGCATAAGCAAGATCGGCTTCGAGCAGCGGATCGGGCCGGGGCGCGTCCGGCAGAGCAGCCTCGGCAAGCACAGGTCCGGGCTCCAGCGGGGACTCGGGCTGGGGCTCGGGCGCGGTCGAGGCGGCTAGTTCGGGCTCATGAGGCGCGAAGGGCGCATCCGGCGCTTCCGCCGGCGGCGGCTCGGCAGCGGGCGGCTCGACGAGAGGCGGCTCGACGGAAGGCGGCGTCTCCGCCACGACGCTTTCGGGCTCGGCAGGCGGCTCGGCGATCGGCTCCGTGACCGCCTCTGCCGGCGGGACCTCATCCGCGGGCGGCTCGGGGGCAACAGTCTCGGGAGCCGGAGTCTCCGGGGTGGCAGTCTCGGGCGCGGCGACGGGCGGGCGCGGCGCGGACGGCGCGCTCAGCGCCGCGGCGATGCGGCGGAAGGCATCCTGCTCCGGCACCGACAGGCGGTCGGTCTCGGTCGTCGGCAGCGGCCTGGCCAGGCGAATGACATTGGAGCCCTGCGGCTGCATGGCACCGCGCGGCCGCTCGGCCGGCGCGGGCGTTGCCTCGGGCCGATCGGATCTGCGGATGACGCCGAAGCCGCGATAGCCCTCGAAGAGGCGGTCACGCGAGAAGGCCGGCAGCGCGGCGAGATCGACGGCGACGAAATGCTCGCCATCCTCGGCCGGCCAATCGAGCGTCACGCCGCTCCAGGTGTCGCGGCGCGCGATGAGGCCGGCGACGGCGCCGGTCGGATCGAGCCCGAGCCGGGCGGCCATCTCGGCCCAGCTCTCGCCGACCGCGATCGCCGAGGCCGGCCCGACCACCTCCGCGAAATCCGGCGAGACGAAAGTGAAGCGCCCGTCGGCATCCATCTGGAACACGAAGCGCACCGGCGAGCGCGGCGGCTCGAAGCGGAAGCCGGTCAAAGGCTCCGGCTGAGGTTCCGCCTCCGGCTCCGGCTCGGGCTCGGCAGCGGCCTCGGGCGTCGCGTCCTCGGTCACCGGCTGCGTGTCGGCGGCGTCGGACGCGGCCTCCATCGCAGGCGGAGGGATGTCTTCGGCGTCTGGCTCGATCGCGGGAGCAGCGGCAGGCATTGACTCGGCGGTCGCCGTCGCTTCCGGCTCGGCTGGACGAATGACTTCCTCCGGCGCGGCCGGTTCGACCATCACCCGCTCGCCCGGCCCGACGACCAGGAGATGGAATCGGCTGCCCTCGTGTTCGAAGAGAGCGAGACCGGCCGGACGGCGCATGTCGCCGATGCGGAGTGCGCGCCGCGCCAGCCGTTCGCCGCGCTGCGCCGCCGAGGCGACCAGTTCGGCGACCGCCGCCTCGCCATCCACCAGCCATGACGAGCCGCCGCTTTCAGCGACGACCGCGCCGGCGTCATCGAGCACGGCGACGGTGCACTCCTCCTCGGCGAGCGCGGCGACGAGATCTTCGGCCACCTGTCGCGGCGCGGGGCGCTCGCGACCCTCGGGCAGCGCGACCAGGACGGCCGGCGCTCCGTCCGGCAACGCGACGCGCCGGCATTCGGCGGCATGGCTGGCGAGCCCGGCACCGACGGCGAAGCGGATGCGCTCCAGCCGGGCTGCGCCGGGCGCGAGGCTGCGCGCCGCGCGGGCGATCTGCATGGTGGCCGGAAGGGCGGGTGAGAAGCGGCGTTCGAGCAGATCCTCGATCCGCCTTTCGCCGAAGAAGCGCGCGCCGGCGGCATTGGCGAACAGGATCCGCCGGCCGTCGGCGGAGAAGACGAGCACCGGCCGCGGCGCAAACAGGGCCGATCCCAGCGCCGGCAGGGCCGCGAGCTCGAGAAAGGCATGATCGCGTCCGCTCATCGTCGGTCGGGCTCCCATGCTCCGGATCGATTCCGGCGCGCCGCAACAGGCTCTTGCTTAACAAGACTCTAATAGATCGACGGCGCGG
>CAWZZK010000102.1:0-25077 GCA_963966455.1 Kaistia sp.
GAGGCGGGCGGGAGTTCAACGCGAACATCTAGTCCGCCATCCTTCGCGTTCTGGTCGCCTCCCCAGGTTATGGCGGAGACAGGTAGACCAGCCCGGCGCAACTCCGCTTCGCAGAGAAGGCCGACCAAGGTGCGCAAGTCCGCGTCACCCAGCAGCGCAATATCATCGCCTGTTATCTCGAACATATAGGAAGGCTAGCAGGCGCCTATGGTTCGTCAATCTGTGATAGCGGAGCGACGTTTGATTCTACTCCGGTGGTTCGACGCCAACTGATAGCCAAGTGCGTTGACCGTGGCTGGCGTTGTTCAAGACGCTGGGCACAGGGTCGCCCTTGAGGATGATGGAAGCCGTTTAGTTGGTCGGAAAAATTCGAGCGCCCGCCTCGATGGGAGACGAAGCAACTTCCCCCCTGGTGCCCTCTGTCGGCCCCAGCAAGGGCCGCTCACGTGGCGCGGAGGTCGCGGTGATAGGACAATAGGGCGGCCGTCCATTCAGCCCAGAGCCCTGATTGGTTCGCAGGGCTACCACTGGAAGTGCCGGACGAAGGCGTGCGAGTTTGGTCTCGCTTAACCGAGGGGTATCGCGGTACCCCAGGCCATGACCCCAGCATCGTGTCCAATAGGGCAGGACCTACCGGACGTGTCCGCTGCGCTTGTCCGCGACGTCCAATAGGATCCGATTGACATTTCGGACGCATGGTGACTCTATGGCCTAGAGCCTATTGGACACCTTGGAGCCGCGCCATGCTTATCGGATACGCCCGCACGTCGACCACGGAACAGGAAGCCGGCCTTCAGGCGCAGCAGCGTGACCTTGACGCAGCCGGGTGTGAACGGGTCTATGCCGAACACGTCTCTTCGGTCGCGCCTCGGGACAGGCTCAAGTTGGCGGTCGAGTTCGCTCGGGAAGGGGACACACTCGTTGTCACCAAAGTGGACCGCTTGGCGCGCTCAACGGTGGGCCTTTGGGACATCGTGCGGCAGCTTGATGCGAAGGGCGTTGGGCTCCGTGTGCTGAACCTTGGCGGGGAGACCGTTGACACGCGCAGCGCCACCGGCCGGCTCATCCTGAACATCTTCGCTGGCTTCGCGCAGTTCGAGCGCGAGATGATGCTAGAGCGCCAGCGCGAGGGCATAGCCAAGGCGAAGAGCGAGGGCAAATACAAGGGCCGGAAGCCGACTGCGCGGGCCAAGGCCGACGATGTGCGGGCGCTGCACAGGAACGGCAAGACGCCGACCGAGATCGCAAAGGAGCTCGGTATTGGTCGAGGCAGCGTATATCGGGCGCTGGGGACCCAGTGACTGGAGCGCCATCCTAGGCGCGCGAGGTCCGGTAGTCTGCCTGTGGCGGCGCTATGAGCGCTGTGCGGCCGTCCTAGCGCCGTCCTTGCGGCCATCAAGTCGGGAAGAGCATCTAGGGCGAGCGGGCAAAGTTGCTCAGGGCGATCCCGGGAGCGCGTTCTGCTGCGCTGCTCGGGATCGGCGATTACCCCTCACCCCAGGAAACGCAGCGTTTGCGCCGCGGGCCGATCCGGCGATCTGGTGATTATCCCCCACCCCAGGAAACCCGAGCGCCGATTTCCGCGCACGTTCGCCTGCGTCCCCCCCCCGTACCTGTTCTTTTCCCTCGTGTAGCGGAGCCGCGCAATGCCCCGAGTGCTCCCCTCTAGCCGCCACCGCTGGTTTGACGATTGGCGCTGTGCTCGCAGCCCGGCTCTCCGCAACCTCGTCACCCACGTTTCCACCGCTATCGACACCCACGAGGTATCTAACGGCCTCAGGGCGCGGAAGCGGAAGGCCATCGATCAAGAGCATCATTCGGTGGCAGTCGAAGTCGTGGTGGCTAACCTCGCCCATGCGGTCCTCATGCCCCCCGAGACCGGCTGGCTGGCGGTCCTCACGGGCAACGGAACGAGCGGCTTTACGCGCTATGACAACCCCGTTTTTGGGAAGCCGTTCAGGACTCTCCTGAGCCGCCTCGGCGACTTCGGGCATCTCACCTTGCGGCCATCCCCTAAACGTCGTGAGTCGTCTTCTCTGGCGCCTACAGAATCCTTTGCCTCATTGGTGCGGAGTACCGGGATATCGCTGGCGGACTTTGGCCGGCTGGACGGTGAGGAGCTTGTCCTTCTGGCTCGGACCTCGGTCATCCATCGCCGCGACAAGCGCGTGCATCACCGTGAAATGATCGACTATCGAGACACGGCCGAGACCATCGCCATGCGGCAGGATATGCGGGCGCTGAACGACTTCCTCGCGGCGGCCGACATTACCTTCATCGACGATGGAGGCGGCCCCGTAGACCCGCACGACCGTTCTATGAGGCGCAACTTCGTCATTGCCGAGGATGACCTTCTGTCCCAACGGTTCGACCGGGGCGGGCGGCTCTTCGGCGGCTTCTGGCAGAACCTGAAGCGGGCGCGAAGGGCCGGCATCAGGATCGAGGGCGAGCCCGTGGCCGTCCTCGATTATTCCGCGATGTTCCCGAGACTGGCCTACGCGGCGGTTGGAGCACAGCCGCCTGCCGATGACCCCTACGCCATCCCTGGCCTCGAAGGCCACCGCAAGGCCGTGAAGCTGGCCATTAACACCCTCTTCTTTGATCAGTCGCGGCGTCGACGATCATGGCCAGCGGCCGAGGACCCGGATACAGAGATGCCCCCCACGTGGACCGTAGGGCGCTTCAGGTCGGCACTACTCGCCCGCCATCCCGCCCTCAGGAACAGCCTCGGGGTGGGCATCGGCCATCGGCTCATGAACACGGAAAGCCGGATCATGGCGGGCGTTCTGATGGCGTTGATGGCTGAGGGCATCGTCGCCCTGCCGCTGCATGACGGCCTGATGGTGAAGATGCAGAGGGTGCGAGAGGCGGGGATGGTGATGGGGGTGATCGCTCGTGAGATCACCTCGTTCGAACTCCCGGCAGCATGATCAGCCTCAAGCCAAGGACACCCTGAGCCCCCCTCCTTCCACTTACAAGACCCATAAGGCTCGATGCTCTCGACTGAGCCGGACTGCCTGCTGCACTCACCCTCTCCGACATCGCCAGCCTCCAGACGCGCGCCATCCGTGGCTGCGAACGGCTCCGCCCATTGCCAACCCTCAAGGAACTCCCAGACCATGACCGACCTCATCACGCCCAACTTCACACGGCTCCGGACGGGCGCAAACGCTACAGTCGCCGACATCCACCTTGCGAGCACGCTCGGCTATCAGCGCGTGGCTCCTATCCGCATGCTCATTCGGCGCAACCTTTCTGTGCTGAAGACCATGGGGCCAGTGTGCCACCGCAGCGTTCCAGCCATTTCGGGCAGGGGGCATTCTTCCGCCGTGACCGAATACCACCTGAACCCTGCCCAGGCCGCGTTCATCATCGCGAAGTCGCGCGCCAAGCATGCCGATATCCTCGCCACGATGATGCCCGAGGTCTTCGCAATGCTCTCGGATGGCGACCTTGGTCACTATCGAGAGCAGTCCGCTTCCGAGCTAGAAGGATTGAGCGCAGCGAACGAGAACGTCGCCGCTTGATCAAAGCTGAAGCTAAGGCCACTCGGAACGCCGCGCTCGCAATCCTGAAGTGCCGCTGACGCCGCCCTCGCCGCTGACGTCTTCCTATTAGGAGAAGACGATCAGGCCTTCTCAACCGACCTTCTAAGCCTCCTATCAATCCGCCCAACGTGGTGCCCGCAGAGCGGCCCGCGATGGCGAAGCTATGTCGAAAGACCAATCATCATGACGACTTCCCACACCTCCACAGCCCGCATTCCGCGCCGTCCCGTCGTCCACACGACGGATACGGACGGTCGCGCCATCGTCCTGGTTCCGCTGGCGACCGGCGCCCGCGCCAAGCTCTTCGCGCACCACTATGAGCGCCTCCAGCGCATGGGCATCGGCACGAACTGGTTCCTGAACGGGAACGGCAAAGGGCAATTCTATGTTCGCGCCCACGTTCCCGCCGACATCGGCTGGGGCAATCTGGCCCAGGTCGCTCGCCTCATCGCCTGTCCGAGCAAGCGCGGCGCGTCCGTGAGCTATCGCGACGGCGACCGGCTTAATCTCCGCCTCGACAACCTTCAGGTGGCCGGCTCAAAGGGTCGCGGTAAGGGGCGGGAGCGGCTCATTCTGGAGGGTAACGAGTACCTCGCTGATCGGGCGGCATGAGCCCCCAAACTCCGGCTGATCTGTCGCTCGACAATGCCGCTTGTCAGTTCGATCAGGTCAAGGCCGAGCCGCCGAGCCGCGCCGAAGGCGTCATATCGCCCGGCGTCCATCCCAAGGCTACTTCCTTGGGCTCCGCAAGGCGGCATTGACGAACGGGTCTAGCCGAAATAGCGGCGAAGGCTCTCGATCATACGAGGCAACTCTCCCGGCTCAGGCTGGGGGAGCAGGGCGGCGGGGTACGCGGAGCGGGTACGCATTGGGGTACGCACCTGCTAAGCGGCTAGTCTAAAGCTTTGATTATATTGGTGTTTCCCCAATCCATTGTGGATTGGTGGAGCCGAGGGGAATCGAACCCCTGACCTCTGCAGTGCGATTGCAGCGCTCTCCCATCTGAGCTACGGCCCCGTCGCGATGCGACGGCGCCTTGTAGGGCGGGGCGGGTGGCGGTGTCAAGCGGCGGCGACGCGGCGCGCGGGTTGCGGGAGCGGCGGTCCACCGCTACATGAGGAGGCGGCCAGCCGGCCGTGCCACCTCTTGCGGAAAAGCGATGATCGCCGTCCTCAACGTCATCATGTATGCGCTGAACATCTACTGGTATGTGATCATCGCGAGCGCGATCTTCAGCTGGCTGTTCGCCTTCGGCGTCGTCAATCCGCGCAATCCGGTCGTCTCGGCGATCGGCAATTTCTTGTACCAGGCGACCGAGCCCGTGCTGCGGCCGATCCGCCGCGTCGTGCCGACGCTGGGCGCCATCGACATCTCTCCGGTCATCCTCCTGCTCGGGATCATCCTGATCCAGCAGGTCATCATCCTCTACGTCTATCCCATCGCATTTTGAGTGGGCCGGCCCGGCTCGCCGCCGGAGGCATCCTGATCGATGTCCGCCTGACGCCGCGCGGCGGGCGTGATGCCATCGACGGCCTGTCGGCGCTCTCCGACGGCCGGATCGTTCTCGCTGCGCGCGTGCGTGCCGTGCCCGAGAAGGGCGCCGCCAACGCGGCGCTCGCGGTTCTCGTGGCCGAGGCCTTCGGTGTCGCGCGCGGCGCGGTCGCGGTGGTCAGCGGCCATACGGCGCGGGTGAAGACGGTGCGGATCGAAGGCGACGCCGCGGCCCTCATGGCTCGCGCGGCTGCGCTCGGCGACGAGACCGGGCGGCGGGGCTGAGCCCCGCCGGGAGAGGGCGGCGACGCCGCCTTTTCAGTGCGTATAGAGCCCGCGCAGGGACGATTCCGGCCAGTGGATGTCGCGGATGCGCCAGCCTTTGGGGGTTTCGACGAGCATGAGATCGATCGCGACCGGGACGCCGCCATTGGTAAAGCGGACATGGCCGGTCGCCTTGCCCGCCGCGCCGTGGTCGACCGTGATCGACAGGCGTTCGATCTCCCAATCCTGCGCGTTGAGGAACGGATCCGCATCGAGCAGGGGCATGTCGCCGGCGGCTTCCGCGCGGGCGCGGTCGTCTGCGATCATGGTCGCAAGATCGGGCGTGAAGTAGCGGTCGAGCGCGGCGCGGTCGCCGAGATCGATCCCGTCGCCCTCGCCGCGATAGGCGCCGTAGATCGCCTCGAGGAAGGCTTCAGGCGATGTCGCCGCGGCCCCCGGCCTTGCGAGCGTCGACGCAATCGCGAGCATCGCTGACGCGGCCAAGAGGCCGCGCCGCGAGAGGAGGGGAGCGGAGGCCATACTCAGCCCTTCTTGTAGCGCTCGATCGCCTCGACGATGAGCTTCTCGGCTTCGGCCTTGTCGCCCCAGCCGGAGATCTCGACCCACTTGCCCTTTTCCAGGTCCTTGTAGTGCTGGAAGAAGTGCTCGATCTGGCGGAGTGTGATTTCGGGAAGATCGGTGTAGCTCTCGATCTTCTCGTAACGGCGGGTCAGCTTGGTCGAAGGGACCGCGATGACCTTCTCGTCCTCGCCGCCCTCGTCGCGCATGCGGAGCACCCCGACCGGCCGGCAGTTCATGATCGCGCCGGGGATGATGGCGCGCTGGTTGGTGACGAGCACGTCGATCGGGTCGCCGTCGCCGCAGAGCGTGTGCGGGACGAAGCCGTAATTGCCCGGATAGCGCATCGGCGTGTAGAGGAAGCGGTCGACATAGAGCGCGCCGGCTTCCTTATCCATTTCATACTTGATCGGCTCGCCGCCGACCGGCACCTCGATGATCACGTTGATGTCGTGCGGAGGATTCTTGCCGATCGGCACAGCGTCGATGCGCATGGGATGATCCCTCAGGCGGAGTTGGCGGACTGCGAAGCGCATTGTGCGCTGCACGGGCGACCCGCTCATAAGCGGCCGGGCGGCGCCCTGCAAGGGAGAAGCGGAAAAAGCGGCGCCGGTTCCGTTGACCGGCCGCCGATCCGCAACTGAGAGGACACAGACGCCGCTGCGCCTGCGTCTGGCGTGCAGCGCGCAGGAGGCTCGAAGACGATACGAGGAGGCGACAATGGCGAAGCGACCGAAGAGCGGGCAGGCGGATGCGGCGGATGGGGCGGCGCCGAGGCTTCTTTCCGGCGGCAATCCGCAGATCGCGAAAGGCGAGGGCGCGGCGCCGGTCGCCGACTATATCGCGGCGATGCCGGGCTGGAAGCGCGCGGTCGGCGAGCGCCTCGACGCGGTGATCGTCGAAAGCGTGCCGGGCCTTCGCAAGGCGGTGAAGTGGAACTCGCCGTTCTACGGCAGCGAGAAGGGCTGGTTCCTCTCCTTCCACTGCTTCAACGCCTATGTGAAGGTCGCCTTCTTTCGCGGCGCCGAACTCGACCCGCCGCCGCCCGGCGCCTCGAAGCAGCCGGATGTGCGCTATCTCGACATCCGCGAAGGCGACGAGTTTGACGCGGCCTTGTTCGCCGAATGGGTCAAGCAAGCCGCCAGCCTTCCCGGCTGGGTCATGGGCTGAGGCTGCGGCCCGTGAGCCTTCGGCGTCAGCCGCGGGCGAAGGCGAAGGCGACCTTGGCGAGCGTGACGTCGCCGAAGCGCTCGCTGCCGCGCGCCACCTTGCGGCCGCCGGCATTCTTGTAGAAGCGGCAGGCGCCTTCATTGTCGGCCAGCGCCCAGACCACGGTCGTGTCGAAGCCGTGGCGCACGAGTTCGCGCCGTGCGGCGAGGAAGAGGCGGGTTCCGAGGCCGATGCCCTGATATTCGGGACGAAGGTAAAGCTCGTAGACCTCGCCGCGCTGCACGAGATTGCGCGCCCGGTTGGGGCCGTAGGTGGCATAGCCGGCGATGGTGCCGCCCACCTCGAGGACGAGGATGCCGGTGCCCCGGCGGATGGCGCGGCCCCACCAGGTGTGGCCGCGTCGCGCGATCATCCGGCTCAGTTCGCGAGCCGGGATCAGGCCGTCATAGGCCTGTCGCCAGGCAGTGTCGTGGACCGCGGTGATGGACGCCGCGTCAGTCACCTCAGCCCGGCGTACACCGATCGACAGAGTGCTCATGAGGCTGAGGATAGGTCCGCTTTCGAGGCGGGGGAAGCCCCTTTCGCGCGCCACGGCGCCCGTCATGACCGAGGTGTGACAAAGCTCCGCAGGGACCTGTCGCGGCCCACGTCGATCCCTGCTCGTTCCGGCGCGGGGAGGGGACGCCGCCGCCGAGGCGGCCGCCCGGTCAGGCCGTCTGGCGGGAGCGGTCGGCGCGCTTGCGCTCGATCGGGTCCAGGATCGCCTTGCGGAGGCGGATCGACTTCGGCGTCACTTCGACCAGCTCATCGTCCGAAATCCAGGACAGCGAGCGCTCCAGCGTCATGCGGATCGGCGGGGTGAGGCGGACGGCCTCGTCCTTGCCGGCGGAGCGGACGTTCGAGAGTTTCTTGCCCTTGAGGACGTTCACCTCGAGGTCGTTGTCGCGGGTGTGCTCGCCGACGATCATGCCCTCATAGACCTTCCAGCCGGGCTCGATCATCATCGGGCCGCGATCCTCGAGGTTCCACAGCGCGTAGGCAACGGCCTCGCCGGCCTCGTTGGCGATCAGCACGCCGTTGCGGCGGCCTGCGATCTCGCCCTTGTAGGGCTGATAGGAGTGGAACAGGCGGTTCATGATCGCCGTGCCGCGCGTATCGGTCAGCAGTTCGCCCTGATACCCGATCAGGCCGCGGGTCGGCGCGCGGAAGACGAGGCGCAGGCGATCACCGCCCGAGGGGCGCATCTCGATCATCTCGCCCTTGCGCTCGGCCATCTTCTGCACGACGACGCCGGAATGCTCCTCGTCGACGTCAATGATGACCTCTTCGATCGGCTCCTGGATCGTGCCGCTCTCGTCCTTCTGGAAGACGACGCGCGGCCGCGAGACGCCGAGTTCATAGCCTTCGCGGCGCATGTTCTCGATGAGGATGGCGAGGAGAAGCTCGCCGCGGCCCGCGACGACGAAGGCGTCCTTGCCGGACGTCTCCTCGATCCTCAGCGCAACATTGCCCTCGGCCTCCTTGAACAGGCGGTCGCGGATCATGCGGCTGGTGACCTTGTCGCCCTCGGTGCCGGCGAGCGGGCTGTCATTGACCATGAAGGTCATCGACACGGTCGGCGGATCGATCGGCTGCGCCTTGATCGCCTCGGTGACGGCGGGGTCGCAGAAGGTTTCGGCGACGGTGCCCTTGGTCATGCCGGCGATGGCGACGATGTCGCCGGGGACGCCTTCCTCGATCGGCTGACGCTCGATGCCGCGGAAGGCGAGGATCTTGGAAACGCGGAACTGCTCGACAGTGGTGCCGTCCTGCGACAGGACCTTCAGCATCTGGGTCGGCTTGACCGAGCCGGAGGTGATGCGGCCGGTGATGAGCCGGCCGAGATAGGGATTGGCCTCGAGCAGCGTGCCCAGCATGCGGAACGGACCCTCCTCGACATGCGGCGCATCGACATGCTCCAGCACCAGGTCGAAGAGCGGCGCCATGCCCTCGTCATGCGAGGCATCGGGCGAGCGGCCCATCCAGCCCTGCTTGGCCGAGCCGTAGAGGATCGGGAAATCGAGCTGCTCGTCGGTGGCGTCGAGGGCGGCGAAGAGGTCGAACACCTCGTTCACGACTTCCTGGATGCGCGCGTCGGGCTTGTCGACCTTGTTGATGGCGACGATCGGCTTGAGGCCGACCTTGAGCGCCTTGCCGACGACGAACTTCGTCTGCGGCATCGGCCCTTCCGCCGCATCGACAAGGACGATCACGCCGTCGACCATGTTGAGGATGCGCTCGACCTCGCCGCCGAAATCGGCATGGCCGGGGGTATCGACGATATTGATGCGCGTATCCTTCCAGACGATCGAGGTCGCCTTGGCCAGGATGGTGATGCCGCGCTCCTTCTCGATGTCGTTCGAATCCATCACACGCTCGGCGACGCGCTGGTTCTCGCGGAAGGAGCCGGACTGCTGCAGCAGCTTGTCGACGAGCGTGGTCTTGCCATGGTCGACATGCGCGATGATGGCAATGTTGCGAAGGGACATATCTCGATCCAGAAAGGCAACGGCGCCACCGGGGCTGCGCGGCGGGGCGGTCCCGCAGCGCGGCCCCGGGGCGAAAACGCTGCCGGGCCATTTTGCGGTGCAAAATGCTTGAAACGCCTCGAAAAGGCAACAAGCATCAGCAGCCCATCGTTCAGCGTCGTGGGGCCTGCGACGAATGGGGTGTTGCGGACGAAGATGCGATCGCAGATAGATTGACGGCCAGTAATATGGCAAATATTATATGGTTTACATATAATATGCTACGGGGGATCAGGTTTTGGTAGCTACAATCGAGGATCCGCTAGGATTCGTCCTCGTCGATGTTGCGCGACTTCTGCGACGGCGATTTGAAAAAGCACTTGAAAATGCCGGTCTCGGGCTGACTGTTGCCGAGGCGAGGACGCTGGCCTTCGTCAGCCGCCGTCCGGGACTGCGCCAGTCGACGCTGGCGGACGAATTGTCGGTCGAGCCGATGACGCTGGTCGGCTTCCTCGACCGGCTCGAGGCGGCCGGCCTGGTCGAGCGCATTCCGGACCCGGCCGACCGAAGGGCGAAGCTCATCCGCCTGACGCCTTCGGCCGCCAACATCGTCCGCCGCATCCGCGCCATCGGCAAGCAGGTGCGTGAGGAGGCCGAGCGCGGCATCGATCCGGCGGTGCTGGAAACGATGCGCCTGACGCTGCTGAAGCTGCAGGACAACATCGTCAACTCGCCGGAGCCGGTCGCCTGACCCCTTATTGCGGCGCCGCCACCTCGGCGAGCAGCAGGCCGAGCCGGCGATAGGGCGCGTCCTCGACTGCGACGAAGCCGCCCTCGAAGCGCGGCTCGATCGCGTCATAGGCATCCGGATCATCGGTTCGCATCGCGAGCAGCGCGCGGCGCAGCGCATCCTTGGCCTCGGCCGGCAGGTCGCTGCGCACTGCATGCGGCCCGAAGGGCACGACATCGGAGCGCCAGATCACGCGCAGACCACCGGGGGGAAGGGCACCATCGGCCATCAGTGCGCCGATCGGGCCGCTGTCGCGCGGGGCGGTCAGCGGCTCCTCGGCGGTCGACCAGGCGACGGCGAGATCGGCGTCGCCGCTTTCGAGAGCCTTCAGCGCGGCGAGCGGATCCTCTGTCTCGACGAGGCTGGCAAAGGTCGTCTCGGGGTCGATCCCTTCCGCGGCGAGGCCAGCCAGCGGTACCAGCCGGCCCGAAAGCGAATCCTTGCGGGCGACCGCGAGGCGCTTGCCGCGGGCGTCGTCGAGCGAGGCGATGCGGCTGTCGGCCGGCGCCACGATCAGTGCGCGGAAGCCGCGCGCCCCGTCGGCGGCGACCGGCTGTGCGAGCGGCTCGGCGCAGTGGCAGGCCTGGTCGAGCGCGACATAGGCGAGCGAGGAGAGGATCGCGTATTGGATCCGGCCCGAACTCTCGGCCTCGATCAGCGCCTGATAGGACCTTGCGGGGAAGAGCGTGACCGGCACGGCGAGCGCCGTCTGCAGCCGCCAGCGGAACTTCTCCAGCCGCGCGACTTCCTGGGTCGGGTTGTCGCCGGCAATGAAGCCGACCTTCAGCGCCTTCACCTCGTCACGCCAGTCCGCGAGCGCGGCGGCGGGCGACAGGGCCAGGGCGATCAGGGCGACCAGCACGCGACGCATCGAAGACCTCATCAGCCTCAACAATCCTGAAGGTGTGCGCCCGAGGGCGACGCGTGCATTATCGACAGAATCCTGCTCGCGCGCGAGCCCATCGTGTTCGGTGCGGATTGACACGCCGATCAAACGCCCCGTCGCTCCTGCGGCGCCGCCATGGTAATGCGGCCATCGCGGCGTGGACAAGGCGAGGCTTGCGCGCGGGGCCGGGTCGGCTAGGCTTGGCGACATATCGAGACGAGGCGGACGAATGGCGAGCGTGACGGTCATCAACCACCCCCTGGTGCAGCACAAGCTGACCATCATGCGGGACAAGCACACTTCCACCGCCGGATTCCGGCAGCTGCTGCGCGAGATCGCGACGCTGCTCTGCTACGAGGTCACCCGCGATCTCGAGCTCACCACGACGACGATCGAGACGCCGCTCGCCGAGATGCGGGCGCCGACGCTGGCCGGCAAGAAGCTAGTCTTCGCCTCGGTGCTGCGCGCCGGCAATGGGCTGCTCGAAGGCATGCTCGACCTCGTCCCGGCGGCGCGCGTCGCGCATATCGGCCTCTATCGCGATCCGAAGACGCTGCAGGCGGTCGAGTACTATTTCAAGGCGCCCGACGATCTCGACGAGCGCCTCACCATTGTCGTCGATCCGATGCTGGCGACGGCCAATTCCGCCATCGCCGCCGTCGAGCGGCTGCAGGAGCGCGGGGCCAAGGATATCCGATTCGTCTGCCTGCTCGCGGCGCCGGAGGGCATCGACAAGTTCCACGGCGCCCATCCGGAGGTGCCGATCTTTACCGCCTCGGTCGACAAGTATCTGAACGACAAGGGCTATATCGTGCCCGGTCTCGGCGATGCCGGCGACCGGATGTATGGCACCAAGTGACGGGACGACGTCGGGCGGGCTCGCCGTGAGCTTTTCCGACGACGAAGTCGCGCGCTATGCGCGCCATCTCGTTCTCGCCGAGGTCGGCGGGCCCGGCCAGCAGCGGCTGAAGGCGGCGCGCGTCCTCGTCATCGGTGCCGGAGGTCTCGGCTCGCCGCTCGTCCAGTATCTGGCGGCCGCCGGCATCGGCACGATCGGCATCGTCGACGACGACGCGGTGGCGCTTTCCAACCTGCAGCGGCAAGTCCTGCACGGCACGGCGGATGTCGGGCGGCCGAAGGTCGAGAGCGCCGCGGATGCGGTCAGCCGCATCAATCCGCATGTCGCCGTCGAGGCGCACCGCCTGCGGCTCACCGCCGACAATGCCGACGCGCTGATCGCTGCCTACGACGTGATCGCCGACGGCTCGGACAATTTCGAGACCCGCTTCCTCGTCGCCGACAGGGCCGAGGCGCTGGAACGGCCGCTGGTCACCGCGGCGGTCGGCCGTTTCGACGGCTCGCTGACCGTGCTCATGCCTTACGCGGAGCGCGACGGGCGGCGCAATCCGCGCTACCGCGACCTGTTCCCGGCGCCGCCGCCGCCCGGTCTCGTACCCAGTTGCGCCGAGGCAGGCATTCTCGGCACCGTCACCGGCATTCTCGGCACGCTGCAGGCGGCGGAGGTGCTGAAGCTCGTTCTCGGCATCGGCACGCCGCTCGTCGGGCAATTGCTGCTGGTCGATGTCCTCTCGATGCGATTCGAGACGATCACCTATCGCCGCCGGGCGTGATCGCCGCTTGGACCGAGACCGAGGGGCAGATGCGCGGCGCCGAAGGCGAAGCCGAGAATCGCCGCAGTGACCCGGTCGAGGCGTGGCCGGCCCGGCCAGAAGGGCGGCTCGGGTTCGACGGGCTCGGGCGCCTCGAAGCGCTGGCGATAGGCGGGGCGGAAGAAGTAGCTGGCTGGGATCATCATCAATCTCCAACATTGTATCGATTCAAGTCCACGAAATCGTTGTCTTGAACCGGTTCAAATCTAGGAGTAGCAAATGCCGGCGTCAAGCGGAAATTGAACCGATCCAAGTCGCTTGCTATATCTGTTTGCCGGCAGCTCGTGGATGAAGCGGTGTCGCGCGGGGGCGGGCGGCGCTTGCCTGTATCGCCGCGGGCGCCGATGGTTCTACAATGCGGCGACATGGAGGGCGCGGGTGACGCGGATCGTCAGACTGTCGGATGTCGCCAAGGCGGCGGGTGTGTCGCAGGGTACGGCATCGAATGTGTTCAACCGCCCGGACATCGTCCGCAAAGAGGTGCGCGAGCGTGTCGAGGCGGCCGCGCGGGAACTCGGCTATGCAGGTCCCGACCCCAAGGGCCGGCTGCTGCGCGCCGGCAAGGTCAACGCGATCGGCGTCGCGACGGCCGAGCCGTTGTCCTATTTTTTCGAGGATCCGTTCGCCCGCGTCCTGATGGCCGGCATCGCCAGCGCCTGCGACATGCAGGGTGCGGGGATCTCGCTGGTCTCGGCTGCGAATGACGAGAAGCTCGCCTGGAACATCCAGAGCGCCATCGTCGACGGCTTCGTCCTGTTCTGCGTCGAAGGCGGAAACCGCCTCGTCGAACTGACGCGGGAAAGGAAGCTGCCCTTCGTCGCGCTCGGCCTCGAACATGAGGATGCCTCCGTCTCGATGGTGGGGATCGACGACCGCGCCGGCGCCGCTGCCATTGCCGACCATCTCGCCGATCTCGGCCATCGCCGCCTGGCGATACTCTCGCTGCAGCTCATCGACGGAAGAACCGGTCTCGTCACCGATGCCGAGATAGCATCCGCAATCTACCACAACTCACGGTATAGAATCGAGGGTTATCGCGCCGGGCTTGCCGAGCGTGGCATCGCCGCGGCGGGCGTCCCCGTCTACGAGACCGAGAACGACCGGACCAGCGTCGAGGCGGCGCTCGCATCGCTGTTCGCCTCCGGCGAGCCGCCGACGGCGCTGCTCTGCATGTCGGACCGGATCGCGCTGTTCGCGCTCGAATGGCTGGCGGCGCGCGGAATCGCCGTGCCGGGCACCGTCTCCGTCGCCGGCTTCGATGGCGTGCCGGAGGGGCTCTCGTCCAATCCGCCGCTCACCACCGTGGCGCAGCCGATCGCCGAGATCGGCCGCATGGCCGTGCAGTCGATCTTCGAGGATGCCGGCGAGCCCCGCCATCTCCGCCTCGATGTCGCGCTGACGATCCGCGGCTCGACCGCGCCGCCGCCCGCCGCCTGAGGCGGCCCCGCGGTCAGAGCATCGAGGGCAGGACGCGATCCGGCGGCTTGTGGCCATCGAAGAAGGCGCGAATGTTGATGAGCACCTTCTCGCCCATCTCGATGCGGCCCTCGATGGTCGCCGATCCCATATGCGGCAGCAGGACGACCTTGCCGGTCTCGGCGAGGCGGAGCAGCTTCGGATTGATCATCGGCTCGTTCTCGTAGACGTCGAGTCCGGCCCCGGCGATCGCGCCCGACGCGATGAGCTTGATCAGCGCCGCCTCGTCGACGATCTCGCCGCGCGCGGTGTTCACGAGATAGGCCTCCGGTCGCATCAGCTTCAGCCGCCGCTCGGAGAGCAGATGGTAGGTGCCGGGCGTGCGCGGGCAGTTGATCGAGATGATGTCCATGCGGGCCAGCATCTGATCGAGGCTGTCCCACCACGTCGCCTCCAGCGCCTCCTCGACCTTCGGCGCGACGCGGTGGCGGTTGTGATAGTGGATGGAGACGCCGAAGGCCTTGGCGCGGCGTGCGACGGCCTGGCCGATGCGGCCCATGCCGACGATGCCGAGCCGCTTGCCCGTCACGCGGCGGCCGAGCATCCAAGTCGGCGTCCAGCCGGCCCAGTCACGATCGGCCGAGAGGACGCGCGCGCCCTCGACCAGCCGCCGCGGCACCGCGAGGATCAGCGCCATGGTCATGTCGGCCGTGTCCTCCGTGAGAACGCCGGGCGTGTTGGTGACGGCTATGCCGCGCTTCAGCGCCGCCTCGACATCGATATGGTCGAAGCCGTTCGAGAAGCTCGCGATCAGCTTCAGCTGCGGCCCCGCGGCGGCGATGAGCGGCGCGTCGATGCGGTCGGTCACCGTCGGCACCAGCACATCGGTGCGCTGCATCGCGGCGGCCAGCGCGTCCGGCGACATCGGCACGTCGTCGATGTTGAGGTCGGTCTCAAACAGTTCCCGCATGCGGGTCTCGATCGCATCCGGCAGGCGGCGCGTCACGACGACATGCGGCCTCTTCTTCATAGCTCGCCCTTCCCATTGAGGCCGCGTTAACCACGGACCGGGCACAGTCCGGTCGGGTGGCCGGGCGCGGCTGATCTTCGAGCGAAGCTTCTACCCGACGCGGCCGGACGACAAGTCCGGCACGGCACCGGCTGTATTGTGATCGGGCTTCCCGCCCGTCTGCGGACGAGCATCGACATGCAACTCAAGACGCTCACCTCTCTCGTTCGGCATCCGGCCTGCGTCGCAGCGAAGTCGGCGGCGGCGCTGCTGCTCGCGGCGGCCTTCGTGTTTTCCCCCATGCAGGGCGTCGATCCGGCACTGGCGCAGGGCGCGGCCGGGGCGGCGCCGAAGCTCGGCCCGAGCGGCATGCCGCTGCCGCGCTTCGTGTCGCTGAAGGCCGCCCGCGTCAATGTGCGCGTCGGACCCGGCAATGATTATCGCATCGCCTGGGTGTTCACGCGCTCGGGCCTGCCGGTCGAGGTGATCCAGGAGTTCGACAACTGGCGCCGCATCCGCGATTCGGACGGCACCGAGGGCTGGGTCTTCCACAGCCTGCTGGCGCTGAAGCGCACGGCCGTCGTGGCGCCGTGGCAGAAGGGCGATCCGCTGCCGATCCGCTCGAGCCCCGACGACACCGCCGCCATCACGGCCTATCTGCAGCCGAAGGTCGTCGCCAAGGTGAGCGAATGCGCGTCGGGCTGGTGCCAGCTCTCCGACAGCCGCTTCAAGGGCTGGATCCGGCAGGACCGGCTCTGGGGCGTCTATCCGGACGAGAGCTTCGACTAAGGAAAGGAGCGGGCGCGTCGCCGGCTCAGTCGGCGGCGCGGCGCAGGCGGACGATGATGTCGACGCGCGCGATCTCCATGCCGGGGATCGGCTCCGGCAGGTCCTCGACGCGAAGGCCGGACACCGGAATATCGACGATCCGGTTTTCGCCCTCGATGAAGAAGTGATGGTGATCGTCTGTATTGGTGTCGAAATAGGTCTTCGACCCATCGACCGCGACTTCGCGCAAGAGGCCCGCTTCCGTGAACTGGTGCAGCGTGTTGTAGACGGTGGCGAGCGACACCGGCACGCGGTGCGTCATCGCCTCCTCGTGCAGTCCCTCGGCCGAGATATGGCGGTTGCCGTCGCTGAACAGGATCTCGGCCAGCGCCACGCGCTGGCGCGTCGGGCGCAGGCCCGCCCCGCGCAGGATCGCCCGCACTTCCGATGATTTCCGGTCGGCGCGCGCGCCCCGCTTCGCCAGATCAATCCGCATCAAGGAACCGTTCCGCCTGCACAAGTCCGAGAACCGGCGGCCTTGCCCATGGCCGACCGCCGCGATGACGCTAACCTAACTTTCTCGGGAAGGTTTTGCAACGGTTGTGCATGGCGATGAAAAACGGGCCGGCGCTCGTAACGCCGACCCTCTCTTCAATCCCGGGATGTGGAGGGCAACCGGGCCCTGCCGCCTCAAGCCTTACCGCTCAAGCCCTGCCGCCTCAAGCCTTGCCGCTCAAGCCTTGGCGGGCTGGATGTCCGTCGACCAGAGCGCCGTGTCGGCCGTATCGTAGAGCGTCACGGTCATGACGCCGGTGTCGGCGGCGATCTTCACATGGCCGAAGAACTGCAGGCCGGAGGCGGGCGACAGGTTGACCTGGCCGGCCGGCGGCGCCTTCACATATTTCGCTTCCGGACCGAAGGTCATGTCGAGGTCGCCGGGGCCGAAGGTGCCGGCATGGATCGGGCCGGACACGAACTCCCAGAACGGCTCGAAGTCCTGGAACTGCGCCTTGTTGGGGTCGTAGTAGTGCGCCGCCGTGTAGTGCACGTCGGCCGTCAGCCAGACCGTGTTCTTGATGCCGGCCGCCTTGATGAAGCGCAGCAGGTCAGCGAACTCGAGCTCGCGGCCGAGCGGGGCGCCGGCATTGTTGTTCGAGACGGCCTCGAAGCCCTTGCCCTTCTTGTCGACGAACTGGTCCCAGACGACGAGCGACAGCGGCATGTCGGCGGCGATGACCTTCCACGTCGCCTTCGAGTCGAGCAGCGCCTGCTTCAGCCAAGCGAGCTGGTCCGGACCGAGGAACGCGGCGACACCGCCTTCGGCGGTCTCGAGATTGTCGCCGTTCGGGCCGCGATAGGTGCGCATGTCGATCATGAACACGTCGAGCATCGGGCCGTAGGAGATCTTGCGGTAGACGCGCTGCGGCTCGGCCATCGTCGTCGCGATCGGCATCCACTCGTGGAAGGCCTTGGCGGCGCGGGCGGTCAGGACGTGGATGTTCTTCTCGGTGTAGGCGGCGCCGAGCTGCTTGGAATCCGACCAGTTGTTGGTGACCTCATGGTCGTCCCACTGCGTCAGCACCGGCACGGCGGCGTAGAGGGCGCGGACGTTCTCGTCCATGAAGTTGTACTTGTACTGGCCGCGGAACTCGTCGAGCGTCTCGGCGACCTTCGACTTCTCCGGCGTGACGATGTTCTTCCACTTGGTGCCGTCGGGCAGGTCGACCTCGGCCTTGATGACGCCGTCGGCATAGACGTTGTCGCCGGAGTGGATGAAGAAGTCAGGGTCGTGCTTCAGCATGGTGGCATAGCCCTTCATGCCGCCGGCGTCGGGGTTGATGCCCCAGCCCTGGCCCGCGGTATCGCCCGACCACACGAAGGAGATGTCGCGGCGGCCGGCCGGCGCCGTGCGCAGATGGCCGGTGACGGGATCGGCGACGATGTTCGGATCGGCGAGGTCGGCGAAGCGGACGCGGTAGAAGATCTCCTCGCCGGCGGGCAGGTCCTCGGCGAGGATCTTCACCGTGTAGTCGTTCTCGGGCAGCGCGGTCAGCGTCGGCAGGCGGCGCGGATCGGCGAAGCTCTCGGTGGTCGACCACTCGAACACGGCGCGTGCCGGGCGATCGGTGCGCGACCACAGGACGGCACGGCCTTCGCTCACGTCACCGGACTGGATGCCATGGGTCACGACCGGGCGGTCGGCGGCGCGGCTGATGCCGGGCAGGGCTAGGCCGGAAGCGGCGACGAGGCCGGTCGCCGCCGTGGAGCGCAGGAATGCGCGGCGCGACAGGCGGTTTTCGGTGATGCGGATGGCCATGGGGGTGTCCTTGTTCGCGGGGCAGAGGCTGGAACTCGTCCAACCTAGCCGGCGCGAATGACACCCCCTTCAAGGGCGCGTAACGCTTCGATGACGCCGCGGCGGGGCCGCGGCGCCGTTGCCTCTCAATCCTTCGCCAGCCGGTCGCGGGCGGCCAGGGTCCTGAGGCGCAGCGCGTTCAGGCGGATGAAGCCGGCCGCGTCCTTCTGGTCATAGGCGCCGCGATCGTCCTCGAAGGTGACCAGCGCGTCGGAATAGAGCGACTTCGGCGACGAGCGGCCGACGACGATGACATTGCCCTTGTAGAGCTTCAGCCGGACCGTGCCCTCGACATGCTCCTGGCTCTTGTCGATGAGCGCCTGGAGCATCAGCCGCTCGGGCGCGAACCAGAAGCCGTAATAGATCAGCTCCGCATAGCGGGGCATGATCGAATCCTTGAGATGGGCCGCCTCGCGGTCGAGCGTCAGGCTCTCCATGGCGCGGTGCGCGGCCAGCAGGATCGTGCCGCCCGGCGTCTCGTAGACGCCGCGCGACTTCATGCCGACGAAGCGGTTCTCGACGAGGTCGAGCCGGCCGATGCCGTTGTCGCGGCCGAGTTCGTTCAGCGCCGTCAAGAGTTCGGCCGGCGACAGCGCCTTGCCGTCGATGGAGACGGGGTCGCCCTTCTCGAAGCCGATCTCGACATAGGTGGCCTTGTCGGGCGCATCCTCGGGCGCAACGGTGCGCATGAAGACATAGGCCGGCGGCTCCTCGGCCGGATCCTCCAGCACCTTTCCTTCCGAGGAGGAGTGCAGCAGGTTGGCATCGACCGAGAACGGCGCCTCGCCGCGCTTGTCCTTGGCGACCGGGATCTGGTTCTTCTCCGCGAAGTCGATCAGGTCGGTACGCGACTTGAAGTCCCAGATGCGCCAGGGCGCGATCACCTCGAGCTTGGGATCGAGCGCCGCCACGGTGAGCTCGAAGCGCACCTGGTCGTTGCCCTTGCCGGTCGCGCCATGGGCGATGGCGTCGGCGCCGGTCTCACGCGCGATCTCGACAAGGCGCTTGGCGATCAGCGGCCGGGCGATCGAGGTGCCGAGCAGATAGGTGCCCTCGTACAGCGCATTGGCGCGGAACATCGGGAACACGAAGTCGCGGACGAATTCCTCGCGCAGATCGTCGATATAGATCTGCTTGACGCCCATCATCTCGGCCTTCTTGCGGGCCGGCTCGAGTTCCTCGCCCTGTCCGAGATCCGCCGTGAAGGTGATGATCTCGGCCTGGTACTGCTGCTGCAGCCATTTGAGGATGATCGAGGTGTCGAGCCCGCCGGAATAGGAGAGCACGATCTTCTTGATTTCGGACATGGAAGGGCTGTTCCGCAAGGTTTCCGCTGGCCCGGCGTTATAGCGGCACGCCCCTGCCGCGGCAACCGCGCCTCAGAGCCGCGCCATCGTCCCGCGCAGCAGGCGGCGCAGGTTCAATCCCGCCCGGCCGAGACCGGTCTCGACGGCGGCATCGAGCCGGTTTCCGAGCTGCCCTCTCACCATCACCCTATAAAGAATGAGCACCACGCCCGCCGTCATGCCCCAGGAGAGCATCACGTCGGAGAGGTAATGGCCGCCAAAGGCGAGGCGGTTCAGCGACAGAGCGAGGCCGACCAGCGCGACCGGAATGCCGACCGCGAGCCGCAGCGAGGCCGGCAGTAGCAGCACCGGCGCCAGCAGCCAGATCGCCGTCGAGGCCTCGCCGGAGACGAAGGAGCAATTCGAGATGCAGGCGCCGTCGAAATGCCAGGCCGGCACGAAGCTCCAGTCGCCGCCGAAGAGATCGGTCTGGATGGGGCGCGGCCGGCCCGACCAGCTCTTGAAGATCGCATTGACGACGAGGCCCGGCCCGAGCGCGAGACTCGCCAGCAGGAAGAGCGTCGAGCGCGGGCGGATCGCCATCGGCCGCGCCGGCCAGACGAGCTTGCCGACGAGGCTCGCCAGGAGCACGACGAGGACGAGGATCACCAGCTGGTCGCCGAGCCGGCGAAGCGCCATCAGCGAGGCGAGCTTCGTCGCCGGGAAGCCGCCGGCATCGTGGAACCAGCCGGCAACGGCCGTGTCGATCGCCGGGAAGGCGATGAACACGGCCGAGCAGGCCGCGAGATAGAGGGCTACCCACAGGAGCGGCTCACCGGCCGGCGCGCCCACGCCGCGCTGCCCGCTATCCTCGCCGCTCACCCTCTCATCCGCCATCGCTCGCCCTCGTCACCGGTAAGGACGGCTAGCCGCCCCTGATGGCGAAGGCAAGGCGCCGGCCCGGATCAGAACGCCCGGTTGATCGAGATCGACAGCGTCTGGGTCGTGATGGTGTTCGAGAAATTGCCGCTGAGGATGCCCGTTTCCTGCCAGCCATAGGCGTTGCGCACGAAGGGCGACGAGAAGTCGCCGCTGGCGCCTTCCGTGAAATTCACGGCATAGCTCGCATCGATGAACCAGTCGCGCGTCAGGAAGTAGGTGCCGCCCAGCGTCAGCGACGCGCCCCAGACCCAATCCGAACTGCTGAAATCGTCGGACGGACCCGTCATGTCGTAGGTCTTGCCGCTCATCCGCGCGAGGCCGACCATGTTGTTGAGATTGGTCGTCGTCTGCGACAGCGAGGGGCCGCCGCCGCCATAGATGTAGCCGCGGCCGAAGGAGCGGCCGATGAACGGCATCAGCGCGAATTGCTGGTTGAGCTCGGTCTCGTAGGAGCCGACCACGACATGGCCGTTTACGTCCCCGTCGGTGGTGCCGTAGTAGCGCCCGTTCTGCGGCACCGCGACATTGTCGGCGGAGCTGGAGGCGCCGAGATAGGCATAGGAGAGCTTGGCGCCCCAGAGCCACTCGGTGCCCTGGAACTGGTGATAATAGCCGAGCTGCGCGAAGCCCGAGAGGGTCGTATCCGAGCCCGAGGGCGGATAGGTGGTGCCGCCCGCCGCGCCATAGGCATAGGGCACGCCGCCCTCATACATATGCGAGACGCCCTGGGCGTAGAGGCTCTGGTCGGTGACCGACAGGAAGCCGAGGCCGAGGCCGAGACCGCCGAAGAAGGCCTCGTTCGGCATCAGCTGGGCCGGCGCCACGGCCTCCACCGGAGCCGGCGCGGGGATCGACAGATCCGCCGCTCCCGCCGTCGTCGTCAGGCTGAAAATGCCAGCCGCCATCGTTCCGGCGAGAGCCGGAATCGCAATCCTCGCGCGCATGTAAAGTCCCCGTCTTGCCCCATCTCCGCCCCGCCGGGAGGGCCGGGACGGTGGCCGTCCGATCCGCAAATCAGCGTGGACGACCAATGGCTTGAGGCTCGCATGCGCGATCGACTCGCGACAATGGCAAATTTTGACCATATCGGGCGGCGCGGCCGCGGAGCGCGCCGCCCTAAAGGTCTCGTCTCAGCGGCGGCGCTGCTGGGCGTGGAACGAATGCGGGTAGGGGAGGCGCATGGCGCTCGCCTTATCAAGCTTTTCCATCTGCTCTTCCGTGAGCGCGATGTCGGTCGCCGCCAGCGTCGCCTCGAGCTGCTCGACCGAGCGCGCGCCGAGGATCGGCGACGTCACGCCTTCCTTGGCGAGCAGCCAGGCGATGGCGATGCCGGCCGGCGGCTTGCCCGTCTCCCCGGCGACGGCATGCAGCGCATCCAGCGTCGCCCAGGTGCGCTCGTTGTCGTAGTCGGTCCAGTTCTCCGACCAGCCCTCGGCCTCCGCCTTCTCGATGCGCGAGCCTTCGAGCGGCTTGGTCATGCCGCGCCTGAACTTGCCGGAGAGCCAGCCGCCGCGCAGCGGGCTCCACGGCATGATGCCGAGCCCTTCCGAGACGGCGAGCGGCACGATGTCCCATTCCAGCTCGCGGTCGAGGAGATTGTAGAGCGGCTGGATCGAGACGAAGGGCGCGAGGCCGCCGGCGCGCTGCAGGCCGACCGCTTTCATGATCTGCCAGGCGGCGAAATTGGAGAGGCCGAGATAGCGCACCTTGCCGGCCTTCACGAGATCGTCGAGCGCGGAAATCGTCTCCTCGATCGGCGTCTCGAAATCCCACATATGCACCTGGTAGAGGTCGATATAATCGGCCTGCAGCCGCTTCAGGCTGGCGTCGCATTCGGCCATGATGTGCTTGCGGCCGAGCCCGCGCTGGTTGGCGCCCGTCCGCGTGCCGAAGCGGACCTTGGTGGCGAGCACGACGTCGTCGCGGTTCTGGTTGACGAGCCAGGTGCCGATGATCGTCTCCGAGACGCCGGCGGTATAGACGTCGGCGGTGTCGATGAAATTGCCGCCGGCGGCGACGAAGCGATCGAGCATCGCATGGCTGCCGGCCTCGTCGGCCTCGCGGCCGAAGGTCATGGTGCCGAGGCAGAGCCGCGAAACCTCGAGGCCCGTCCGTCCGAGACGTGCATATTGCATGGGGATTCTCCTCGCCTGTCGATGTGATTGAAACGGTTCAATCGGACAGTAGGCGCCGGAGCGGGCGGGGTCAAGCGCGGACCCGGCATGAGCATGGCGGCGTAGCGCTGCGAGCGATGAAGAGGCGCGCGGGGCGGCTCGGCCTGCCGGCGCACGGGCGGCGCGCCGGCGGGAAAGGATGAGTGGTGGCGTTGCCCGTACCGCCCGATCCGGCGGCCGGCGCCCCGCGCCCGAAGGTTGGACGGCCTGTTCCCGAGGGACCGTGGGTGTTACGGTTGCTTTCGGTCGCCCGGCGACGAATTCCGCGCGCCATTGTGAGGTGGCGCGCCGTCGCTGTCCCGCGTCTACGGGGCCGGCGCCTCAGGCTTGGCCGCCTTCCGCGCCGCGCTCGTGACACGCGGCAGGGAAGGCCCTCGCATCCCCGCCCGCGAACGGAACGACCGGTTCGCCCTCTTCGAGGGGCGGGGACGGGCGAAGTATAGGCGCGCCGCGACGGACGGGGATTGTTATTTTCGGCGCTGCTTGCGCCGGCGCCCGGCGATCCGCCGCAGCGAGCGGGCTTCTCCCACGGGGGTGAAGACTTGTCTCCGCCGCAAGGTCGCCGCAATCTCGCCCGATGGGGAATGCGAAGGGCCGGAAAATCGGGTTTGGCAGCGTGATCGCGCCGGCCGGCTGACGAAGAAAGACGACGCTCATGATGACCAGTGACCGCATCGCCGCCGGCGCCATGCCGAGGACCGCCGCAGGCGGGCTCAGCCGCCGCTCCTTCCTCGTCGGCGCGGGCGCCGGGATCAGCGCCTTCGCGCTGTCCGGCTGCGTCACCGGCGGCATGAGCATGGCCGAGGCCGAGCGCGTCTATGGCCCGGTGCCGACCGAGAAGTTCCCGATCCCGGCGGTGAACCTCTCCAAGGTGAACCCGAAATACTTCCGCCGCACGGTGAAATACGACACCAAGGAAGCGCCGGGCACGATCATCATCGATCCCAAGAACTACTATGTCTACCGGGTCGAGGAGGGCGGGCTCGCGACGCGCTACGGCGCCAATGTCGGCCGCGACGGCTTCCGCTGGAACGGCGACGTCTATGTCGGCCGCAAGGCGGAATGGCCCGTCTGGACGCCGCCCAAGGAGATGATCGCCCGCCAGCCGGAAGCGGCGAAATATGCCAAGGGCATGCCCGGCGGCCTCGACAACCCGCTCGGCGCGCGCACGCTCTATCTCTACCAGGACGGCGTCTACACGCTCTACACGATCTACGCGACCATCCACCCGGATTCGATCGGCAAGGGCGTCACCTCCGGCTGCACGGGCCTCCTCAGTCAGGACATGATCGACCTCTACAACAAGACCCCGGTCGGCACGAAGGTCGTGATGCTGCCGAGCTGAGGGGCTGCCGGCGCTTCGTCTTGAGCCCTCCCCTTGAGGGAGGGCCAAAACCGCACAGCGGTTTTGGGGAGGGGTCAGGATGCCGGGCGCAGCGCAACGTCCCCGTCACCCGTGCTCGCCCCTCATCGACAGCTTCGCTCCGCCCGCCTGTGTTCCCGCGACCCCTCCCCGAAAGGGCTGCGCCCTTTCGGCCCTCCCTCAAGGGGAGGGCTCAAGGAAGGTTGTTATAACACTGGTCTGTGGGCATCTTCTGGCGCCGCGAGGCGACGCCCTTCTTCTCCCTCCCCCTTGTGCGGGAGGGCCGGGGTGGGGGGACCCACCGTGACCTCTTCCGGGTCGCGCTCGACCTGCGCCCGGCAGACCCCCCTCTCCACCTCTCCCCCACAAGGGGGGAGAGGGCAGGCGCGGCGCGGCATCGACGCTGCCGCCTTACGCCGATCAACGGCGCGCTGCCGGCCCGACGGGCGCCGAGCCTCCGCCCTAGCCCGTGACGTGCGCGCCCAGGTCCCGCCCCCCTGCGGGGAGGGCCAGGGTGGGGGGCGGGGCAGCTTGGTTGAGCTTGGCAGGATAGGGTCATCCGCAATGTCTGTTCAGGATCAGGCCGGCCCTGCGACCCCCACCCCGACCCTCCCCGCAAGGGGGAGGGAGGTGCGTGGTGCGGGTGGAGAGCATGTGCGAGAGCAGCAAGCGGCCGGGTGACGAGAGCTGGCCCCGTCCGGCCGGTCGACCATGACCGAGACGGCGTTCCCCCGGATCGGCTGCAGGGGGAGCCCGAGCCACCCCTTCTCCCTCCCCCCTTGTGGGGGAGGGCCGGGGAGGGGGGTACCTGCCGTGACCTGTCCGGCTCGCGCTCAACCTGCGCCCGGCGCGCCCCCC
>CAWZZK010000103.1:0-34988 GCA_963966455.1 Kaistia sp.
GGAGAGGGCCGGGGTGAGGGCCTTGCCGCCGCCGAAACTTACGTCGCCGGCAGCTGCCGCCTTGTCGCGAGGGCCGCGCTTTCGACTCGGATCCGCCAGGCGAGCAGCGCGAGATTGAGGGCGCCGAAGAGGATCGCCAGCCATGGCAGCGAGAGCAGCCAAGGGAGCAGCGGCACTTCGATCGCGACGATCAGATAGTTCGGATGGCGGATGAAGCGGTAGGGGCCGCGTCGCCTGAGCGGCTGGTCGTCGACCGTGATGATCCGCGTCGTCCAGAACGGCCCGAGGCTGGCGATCGTCCAGACGCGCAGCAATTGTAGCGCCGCGAAGGCTGCGAGCGCCCACCAGTTCACCGGAATGCCGGGCTGGACGAACAGGAACATCGCGACGAGCCATGCGCCGTGCAGCAGGATGAACAGCGGATAATGCGCGCGGCCAATCTCGCGGCCGCGGCGTTTCAGGAGCTCGCGGCGGTTGCGCTCCGACCAGGCGAGTTCGACGATCCGCTGGATGAGGACGAGGCCGAGAAGCAGATAGGGCCAGACGAGGGCGAAATCCTTGGCGGTCATGCGCGCGACGCTTCGATGCTGGCCGGCGCGACATGGACGATCTGGAAGGCGGCGGTGAAGCCGGGGCCGAGCGAGGAGAGGAGAAGCGCGCCGCCCTCGCCGCGTTTGAGGAGTTCATCCAGCACGAAGAGCGCGGTCGGCGCCGACATGTTTCCGTTCTCGCGCAGGACCTTGCGCTCGGCATCGAGCCCGCCGCGCGCATAGCCGAGCACGTCTTCCAGCGCATCGACGACCTTCGCGCCGCCGGGATGGCAGCAGGGCCGGTCGACATCGCCGCGCGCGATGCCGGCGGCATCGAGAAAGGCGTCGAGTGCGCCGGGATAGTCGCGGGCGACGATCTCGGGGATGCTCTGCTTGAAGATGACGTCGAGCCCGCCGCCATCGACGTCCCAGCCCATGACGCCGAGCGTGTCAGGCCAGCAATGTTCGCCGCCGGCGCCGATCGTGACAGCGCCATCATCCCCGGACCGCAGCACCGCCGCCGCGCCGCCGTCGCCGAACAGCGCGCATGCGACGAGATTGCTCTTGGTGAGGCGGTCATGGCGGAAGGCGAGCGAGGAGAACTCGACGACGATCAAGAGGATATTGGCGCCCGGCATGGCTCTCGCCATCTGGGCGGCGCGGGATAGGCCGAGAACGCCGCCGGCGCAGCCGAGGCCGAAGACGGGCAGGCGGACGACATCGCGCCGGAACGGCATCAGGTTCATGACGCGGGCCTCGATGCTCGGCGTCGCGATGCCGGTCGATGAGACGAAGACGATGGCGTCGACGTCCTCGGCCTGAAGCCCCGCCGCGTCGAGCGCCTTCGCGGCGCCGTCGCGGGCGAGGGCGGTGGCGTTCTCGACATAGAGCCGCGACTTCTCGCCGAAATCGGCCTCCCCCATGAACCACTCGACGGGCAGGCAAGAATGCCGCGTATCGATGGCGGCGTTGTCGAAGACCTGCTGCAACTGGTCGAAGAACGGCATGCGGCCGCCGAAGATCGTTCGCGCGCGCTCGCGGGCGACCGCCTGGGGCACATGATGGTCGGGCGTGACCGTGACGAGCGACAGGAGGCTGACCGGCGACGCGAAACGCGCCGCCGGAACCGATACGGAAGGGCCGCTCATGCGCGCCGCCCGGCGCCGCTGCCGCTCATTCGTGGCCCGTCTCGATGAAGCTCGAGAGATCCTCGTACTGCTCGCATGTCTTGCTCCCGCAGAGCTTTTCGAGCGTCGCGAGTTCGGCCTTGGCCTCCTCGATCCGCCCCGCGCTGGCATAGCCCTCGCCGAGATATTCGCGCGTGTTGAGATTGCCGGGCTCGATGGTCAGAGCCTGTTTGTAGAACCGGATGCCGGTATCGACATCGCCCATCTTGCGATGGCTATAGCCGATATAGGTCAGCACCGTGGCATCCTGCTTGTTTGCGACCGCATCGAGGACGATGAGCGCATTTTCATAGTGCCCGGCGAGGGCCAGAGCGCGGCCCTGTTCCTTGAGTTCCTCCTGGGAAAGGCTGCCGGATTGCGGCTTCACGCAGCGCTCCAGCGATTTCGACCAGACCAGCCCCTTCTTGCACACCTGCTCGGCCGGCATGCCGCTGCTGCCGCCACCGCCCGAGGACCCGCCGCTGCCACTCGCAGCCGCGGCCGGAAGCGCGGCGGCGACGACGAGAGCGAAAGCGGCCGCGCTTCGCGCGGCCCAATGAGACATGCTAGTCATCCTGACCTCCGAATGTTCCCGAACCCCATCGGCGGGACCGCCGCACAAACACCGCTCACCCCAGCGCTATTCGCCCCGCCATGCGCCCATCCGGTCACGATGATGTGAGAGACGCGCTCGGCGACCATCTCGTCAGCCTGTGGCGGTTCGCGCTGGTCCTGTCGCGCCGGCGCGACACGGCCGAGGATCTCGTGCAGGCGACCTGCGTGCGTGCGCTCGAACGGGCCGACCAGTTCCAGCGCGGCACGCGGCTCGATCGTTGGCTGTTCGCGATCCTGCATTCGGTCTGGCTCAACGAGGTCAGGTCTCGCCGTGTCCGCACGGGCGCCGGGACGGTCGATGCCGAGATCGCGCTGGTCTTCGACGGCGGCGAGGCGGCGGAAACGAATATTCTGGCCGCTCAGGTGTTGTCCGCCATCGGAAGGCTGCCGGACGGCCAGCGCGAGGCGGTGCTGCTCGTCTATGCCGAGGGCTATGCCTACCGGGAGGCGGCGACGCTGCTCGGCGTTCCGGTCGGCACCATCATGAGCCGCCTCGCCGCGGCGCGCGAGCGCCTCGCCGGTCTCAAGGACGAATGACAGTGGGTTCCATGGCCGAGTCCGACATCCCCGACGACGCGCTGCTGACGGCCTGGCTCGATGGCGAACTCGATGCCTCGGAGCGGCTGGCGCTCGAGGCCCGCCTTCGTCGGGAGCCTCTTCTGGCGGCGCGCCTCGAGCGGCTTCAAGAAGGCGGGGAGCCGATCGCGCCAGCATTGGCGATGCTTGGCGGCTCGGCTCCCGAGGCGCGGCTGCGAGCGATGCTGGCGGGGCGACTGGCCGCCCAGCCAAGGGCTCGGGTTGACGCCGCGAAGAGCCGCCGTCGCTGGTTCGGTCTCCCCGGTCCGGTGCAGCCATGGCGACCGGTGGCCGCGCTCGCGAGCCTGGTCCTCGTCGCGCTGGTCGCTGGCGGGATCGGCTACGGGCTGGCGCTGCGCCATGCCGAAATGCCGGCCGAGCGCGAGACCTGGCTGCAGGCCGTCGCCGAATATTGGCGGTTCACGACGGCGGAGACGCTTGCACTCGCTCCGTCAGCGGACCTCGCCGCCAGCCAGCTTCAGCTGGCCTCGACCGCCCTCGGCCTGCCGCTCACGCCCGATGCGATAGTGGCCGGCGATGCTCCGTTCCGCGGTGCGCAACTCTACGGGTTCGAGGGCAAGCCGCTGGTGCAGATCGCCTATCTCGATCCCGACTATGGCCCGATCGCCTTCTGCATCATCCGCAACGGCGCGGCCAAGAATAGCGCGCCGGAAACCGCCGAGATCGAGGGCTTCTCGGTCGTCCACTGGCAGGAGGACGGCTACGGTCGCATGCTGATCGGCCGCGCGCCGGTCGCACGCCTCGAGGCGTTAGCCGGGCGGCTCAAGGCCGAAGCCGGGCAGGGGGCGTGAGCCCCTCGCTCACACCACCTGGCCGTAAAGGTCGTAGGCGTCGGCACGCTCGATGCGGGCGGTGACGATGTCGCCGACGCGGATGGGACGGCGCGAGACGAGATGGACGCTGCCGTCGATCTCCGGCGCATCCCAGACCGAGCGGCCCTTGGCCGAAAGTCCGTTGCTCTCGTCGACGATGACCTGGATCCGGCGGCCGACACGCTTTTCGAGGCGCTTGGCGCTGATCGCCTGCTGGCGCTGCATGAAGCGGTGCCAGCGGCTTTCCTTGACCTCGTCCGGCACCGGATCGGCGAGGGCATTCGCAGGTGCGCCTTCGACCGGCTCGAACTTGAAGCAGCCGACGCGGTCGAGCTTAACTTCGTCCAGCCAATTGAGCAGGAACTCGAAATCCTCGTCGGTCTCGCCGGGGAAGCCGACGATGAAGGTCGAGCGGATCGCGAGGTCGGGGCAGATCTCCCGCCAGCGATGAATGCGCTCGGCCGTCTTCTCCTGATGCGCCGGGCGGCGCATCGCCTTCAGCACCGAGGGACTGGCATGCTGGAAGGGGATGTCGACATAGGGAAGGATCTTGCCCTCGGCCATCAATTCGATGACCGCGTCGACATGCGGATAGGGATAGACATAGTGCATCCGCACCCAGGCGCCGAGCTCGCCGAGCTCGGAGGCGAGATCGAAGAACTTCGCCCTGACGTCGCGGTCGCGCCAGCGGCTGGTCTCGTATTTGACGTCGACGCCATAGGCGCTGGTGTCCTGCGAGATGACGAGCAGTTCCTTGACGCCCGCCTTGACGAGGCGCTCGGCCGCGCGCAGCACATCGGCGGCCGGGCGGCTGACGAGATCGCCCCGGAGCTTCGGGATGATACAGAAGGAGCAGCGATTGTTGCAGCCTTCGGAGATCTTCAGATAGGCGTAGTGACGGGGCGTCAGCTTGATGCCCTGCGGCGGCACGAGGTCGACGAAGGGATCATGCGCCGGCGGCACGGCCTGGTGCACCGCGCCGAGCACGCTCTCATATTGCTGCGGGCCGGTGATCGCGAGGACGTTCGGGAAGGCGTCGCGGATCTGCTCGGGCTCGGCGCCCATGCAGCCGGTGACGATCACCTTGCCGTTTTCCTTCATCGCCGTGCCGATCGCTTCCAGCGATTCCGCCTTGGCGCTGTCGAGGAAGCCGCAGGTGTTGACGATGACGACATCGGCGCCGTCATGATGGCGCGAGAGCTCGTAGCCCTCGGCGCGCAGATGCGTCAGGATCCGCTCGCTGTCGACGAGCGCCTTGGGGCAGCCTAGGCTGACGAAGGAAATGCGCGGGGCTTCGCCGGCGGGCGCTTCGCGGTTCATGCGGCAACTTCCGAAGATCAGGCGCGGCGGAAATGGCGGGCCGGCGCGCGAAATGCCCGTCATTGCGGGCGGTTGGCGCCTATCTGTCGAACCGGCATGCCGCTGTCAATGGCGAAGCCGCCGCAGGCAGCGGCGGAGCGCCTCCCTCGCGGGCGCGGTGAAGGGGAGGGGCGCGCCTCCCCGCCCCTCGGGAGCCTCAGCGGGCCGTCTTGCCCGGCCGGGTGATATCGACCTCGCCGCGCTCGTGAATGAAATTGGCGCGGCCGACGAGGAGATTGTCGATCGGCCCGATGCGGCCTGGATCCTTGCCCTTGTAGGGCAGGGAGTGCAGCACGTAGCGCATGGCGTTGATCCGCGCCCGCTTCTTGTCGTCGGACTTGATCACCGTCCAGGGCGAATCCGCCGTGTCGGTCGCGAAGAACATCGCCTCCTTGGCGCGGGTGTATTCCTGCCACTTGTCGAGGCTGGCGAGATCGATCGGCGAGAGCTTCCACTGCTTGAGCGGATGGACGTTGCGCTCCTTGAAGCGCCTACGCTGCTCCTCGCGGCTGACCGAGAACCAGAACTTGATGAGATGGATGCCGCTGCGCACGAGGTTGCGCTCGAAATCCGGCGTCTGCAGCAGGAATTCGCGGTATTCCTCGTCGGTGCAGAAGCCCATGACGCGCTCGACGCCGGCGCGGTTGTACCATGAGCGATCGAAGAGCACGATCTCGCCGGTCGAAGGCAAGTGGCTGATATAGCGCTGGAAATACCACTGGCCGCGCTCGACTTCGCTCGGCTTCTCGAGCGCCACGACGCGCGCGCCGCGCGGGTTCAGATGCTCCATGAACCGCTTGATCGCGCCGCCCTTGCCGGCTGCGTCGCGGCCCTCGAAAAGGATGACGACGCGCTGGCGCGCGTCCTTGACCCAGGTCTGCAGCTTGAGCAGTTCGGTTTGCAGCGCAAATTTCTGCCGCTCATAGTCGCGACGCAACATCTTGTAGCGATAGGGATATCCGCCACGCCGCCAGTCCTCGGCGAGTTCGTCGCTGGTCTTTTTCGGGCGGCCGCGAGCCTTGGGAAGGCCGAACTCGGCCTCGAGGCGGGCGGCGTCGTCCGGGGCGGAACCGGCAATGATGGCCGCGACGCCCTCGCCCGTGCCCGGCTTGCCCTGGATCGCCTCCATCGCGGCGATGCCGGCCTGCTGCACGGCTTCCGCGCGTTCGGCCGCCAGCGCTTCCTCCAGTTTCATCGCCTCGCTCTCGACAGGTGCGGCCACGCGCCGGCTCCCGCCATCATCCTTTGTCGCGCCGTCCATGCCGCCTCCCTTTGCCCGCCGCCGGTCCCCGCCGACAGACGAATTATCGGCGCGATGCGGCGCCGGGGCTTGATCTGGCGCAAGCCGGCAAAGGAGTTCGGTGCGGGCCGGGGAGGGCGCGGCGCCCTCACCCGAAGGCGAGCAGCAGCGGCCGGTGATCCGAGACTTCCGGCTTGGCTACGACCTCGAATGACGTGACCGAGACCCTCTCGTTGACGAGCAGGTAGTCGGCGAAGCGGCCGGACTTGGCGTAGAGCGAGGTGCGCGTATCGGTGAAACCGCGGCTGGTGACGAGGTCGCGGAGGCCGAGTTCGGCAAGCACGGCGAAGGTCCGGCTTTCGGGCAGGACGTTGAAATCGCCGCAGACGACGAGCCGCTCGTCACCCGGCCAGACGCTCCGGATGAGCCTCGCCAACGCCTCGGCCTGAGCCAGCCGCGCCGGCGTATCCTCCTTGCCGGCCGGATCGCGGAGCCCGTGCATCTGCGCGATCGTCGCCGTGAAGCCGGCGGCATGATCATGGAGGCGGATGACATGGGCGTTGCGGGCGCGCGGGTGATCGCCCCAGCGATCGGCGAGAAAGCCGCCATGGACGAACCCCTGCGCTTGGCCGATCAGCGACAGCGGCTTCCGCCAGAAGGTCGCGAGGCCAAACTCGGACGGCACCGGCGTGGCGCCGTCATGCAGCACGCCGCGCGCCGCCGGCATGAAGACGCCGTCATGGCCGGGCAGGGCCGCGGCGATCTCGTCGAAGAGATTGGTCCGCTGCGGCAGCACGACATCGCCGTCGCGATAGTCCAGCCAGCCATGGCCGCGACCCGGCGTGCGCGTCACCTCCTGCAGACAGACCACATCGGCGTCGGTGGTGAGGAGATAATCGAGCAGCGGGCCATGGACGCGGCCGCCCCAGACATTCAGTGAAAGAACGGTGGTCACGAGGCTGGTCCGGTCGGTGGCGGTGGCGAGGCCCATCGTAGCAGCCGGCCCACCGCAGTGGCGAGCCATCCCGGCGGCTCAGGCGAGGGCGAGGCTCACCGGAAGGACATCCCGCACAGGACAACGCACGATTCGCATAAGGAAGATTATGGAACCAGACTGGATCGGTTGAGCGGGCGATCCGCGGCTGCGATGGCGCTCAGGTGGTGGAGCCAGAATGGCGTCAGTCCATCGTGCCGAGTCCATGGTACCAAGACATCGTCCAACCGATCCAGACGAGAGCTTGCCGATGCATACGGGATCTTGCCTTTGTGGTGCCGTGCGGTTCGAGGTCGACGGTGACCTGCCGGAAGCGTCAGCCTGTCACTGTTCGAAATGCCGGAAGCACACCGGCCACTTCGAAGCCGGCGTCGATCTCCCGCGATCGCGCGTCACCATTTCCGGCGGCGATCGGCTGACCTGGTATCACTCGTCCGAGAAGGTCCGGCGCGGGTTCTGCTCGGTCTGCGGCTCCTCGATGTTCTTCGATCCGGTCCAGCTCGACTGGATCGGCATCATGATGGGCGCCTTCGACGGTCCGACCAACACGCGGATCGGGCTGCATATCTTCGTCGCCGACAAAGGCGACTATTACGAGATCGCCGACGGCGTCCCGCAAAACCCGCAATAGGGTCGGGCCGACATTGGGGCGTGGAAACCAAAGCGCTGCTTCGGACGTATGGTCAGGCGAGGCGGTCCACGGTGGGCGCGCTGGATTGGCCGGGAATTCGACGATGCGCATGCCATACCGAACCGCCGCCGCCGACCGGGCTGCGCGTTTGGCAGCCTTCTGCTGGCTCGCAACGGCGCTTTCCTACTTCGTCGCGGAGACGATCGCGGCGGCGGCTTTCCGGGGCTACAGCTTCACGACGCACATGATCAGCGATCTCGGCATCCCCTACCCGACCGTCGTCGACGGTCGGGTGATCGACTCGCCGCTGGCCTTCGTCATGAATGCCGGCTTCGTGGTGCAGGCGCTTTTCTTCGCCTCGGCGGCGCTGATCGTCGGGCATGCGCTGCCAAGGCGAGGACCGGCCTATGCCGTCTTCCTCGGGGCGGCGCTGGCCGATGCGCTGGGGCTGGTGCTGCTTGCGGTCTTTCATAGCGGCGCGCGCGAGATCGCCGATGGCACCTTCATCTGGCACATGCTCGGCGCGACGCTGTCCATCCTCGGCGGAAACCTCGTCGCGATCTCGTCCGGCTTCGCGCTGGCGCCGCTCGGAATGCCGCGCTTCTACCG
Organism: Kaistia sp.; assembly: GCA_963966455.1. Lineage (GTDB taxonomy): Bacteria > Pseudomonadota > Alphaproteobacteria > Rhizobiales > Kaistiaceae > Kaistia > Kaistia cartagenensis. The sequence goes on from CAWZZK010000103.1 coordinate 8,554, forward strand.
GCTCGCGGGCATCGCGCTCGGGCTGTTCGGGATCGGCAGCATCCTGTTCCTGGTCGCCGGCCCCGGCTGGTTCCCGGCCGGCGCCGTCGAGCGGGCGAGCGTCTACACGATCACGGTCTGGGAACTGATGACCGCCACGCTGCTGCTGTCGCATCGCGGCGGCCAACTCTCTGCCGCGAAGGGCAGGGCCTAGAAAGTCACGTCGCGGACGCTCTGGACGATACCGCCCACGGCAGCGCCGGACATCGACCAGGCGGAGCCCACCAGGGCGGCGCTGCCCTCGACAACGGCCCGGCCTCCCTGAACCACGGCCTGACCGCCGCGCATCAGGGGGCCCGGACGACCGCCCTCGCCTGCCCCGATCGGCATCGGCGGCACGGGGCCTTCGGCCTCCACGGAGGCCAGCATCAGCGGCGCCTGGTCAGCGGCCGCGACGGGTGCCGCCGCGGGGGCCGCGGGATCGGCCGCGAGCTTGCGCGGCATGCATTCGAGGCAGGGGCGCGGCTGCGGCTTGGGCGGGATCGGAATCGCGGCGGCGAGCGGCGGCGTCGCGGCAGGCGCTGCCACCGGTGCGGCCAGTGCCGGGCGCGCCGCGACGGGGGCTGACGGCATGGCGGGCTCGATGATTCCTGCGATGCGATCCGGCATGCCGGCCGGGTGCGATCCGAAGGAGACGACCAGCGTCGGCTCTTCGGCGCTCCGCGAGAACACCTCCGGCGCGAAGACCGCGCTGCCGAAGGCGGCCGCGCCGAGCGCGACCGCGACCGCGGCGCCATAAAGAGCGACGGTGGCCGGTCGCGCCGCCGCGCGATTGCGCCTGCCAATAGGCTTGCCGAGCATCATGATTCACCCCGAATCCAGATCGATGCTGGCAGGCTCCCATGCCATTCGGGCCGCTTGCAGCCGCCAAGACGGCGCGATTGCGTCATTTGTAACGCTTGATTGCGGCGGCGAGCGCACGCTGCCCGGCAAGATTCCGGCTGTCGGACTCTGCGTCATATGGTAATACCATTGCCGCAATCCGGGAGGCGGGCCGCCTCACCGGCAAAGACCCTGCCCTTCGGAGGAAACGCCTTGGCCTATAGTGAACATCCGCGCCCGCAATTCGAGCGCGAACGCTGGCTCTCGCTCGATGGCGCCTGGCAGTTCGCCCATGACGACGAAGCGCGCTGGAGCGGCCCGGCCGACGCACGCTTCGACCGCACCATCACCGTGCCCTACGCGCCCGAGGCGCCGCGCAGCGGCATCCATGACGAGGGCTTTCATCCGGTCGTCTGGTATCGGCGCGAAATCACGCTTCCGGCCGATCTCGCGCCCGATGCCGAGCATGACGCCATCCTCCATTTCGGCGCCATCGACTACAAGAGCGACATCTGGATCAACGGCCAGCATGCGGCCAGCCACACCGGCGGCCATACGCCGGTGCGCGTCCGCCTCGGAGCCTATGTCGACGGCGGCAAGCTCGACATCGTCGTGCGCGCCGAGGACGATCCGGCCGACATGATGAAGCCCCGCGGCAAGCAGGACTGGCTCGCGGAGCCGCATGGCATCTGGTACCCGCGCACCACCGGCATATGGCAGACCGTCTTCGTCGAGCGCGTCGGCCGCAGCCATCTCGAGCGGCTGCAATGGACGCCCGACTTCGCCCGTTTCGAGATCCGGCTGGATACGCGCGTGGCGGCGCCGACCGGTTGCCGACTGCGCGTCGCGCTGTCGCTGAACGGCCGCGTTCTCGTCGAGGACGACTATGCCCTGAAGGGCAGGGATACGAGCCGCGTCATCGCCCTCCCCGACCCCGGCATCGACGATGCCCGCGCCGAGTTCGTCTGGTCGCCGGAACACCCGCAGGTCATCGACGCCGTGATCGAACTCGTCGACGCCGCCGGCAAGGTGGTCGACAGCGTCAAGAGCTACACCGCGCTGCGGGCCGTCTCGACCGCCAATGGCCGCTTCGTCATGAACGGACGCTCCTATTTCCTGCGTCTCGTCCTCGACCAGGGCTATTGGCGCGAAGGCGTCATGACGGCGAGCGACGAGGAGCTTCGGCGCGATGTCGAGCTGACCAAGCAGCTCGGCTTCAACGGCGTCCGCAAGCACCAGAAGATCGAGAATCCGCGCTTCCTCTATTGGGCGGACATGCTCGGCCTGCTGGTCTGGGAGGAAATGCCGAGCGCCTATGGCTATTCGACTGAATCGGTGACCCGCCTCGCAGCCGAATGGCAGGAGGCGATCGAGCGCGACTATTCACATCCCTGCATCGTCGCCTGGGTGCCGTTCAACGAGAGCTGGGGCATTCCGGAGCTGCCGCACAGCGCCGTGCAGCGCAGCTATCAGCAGGCGCTCTACCACCTCACCAAGACTCTCGATCCGACGCGTCCGGTGAGCGGCAATGACGGCTGGGAGCAGCTGGCGACCGATATCTTCGCCGTGCATGACTACCACCACAGCGGCGCGGTCCTGCACGACCGCTACGGCTCGGAAGCGGCGTTCCATGACACGCTGACCACCTTCCGCTCGGCCGGACGGGCGCTGGCGCTCGACGGCCATCCCTTCGCGGGGCAGCCGGTCATGCTCACCGAATTCGGCGGCATCGCCTATTTCATGGGGACCGAGGCCGGCTGGGGCTACAGCACGGCCAAGGACACCGAGGACTTCGTCGCGCGCTATGCCGACGTGCTCTCGGGCGCCACCGATTCCGAGCTTCTGGCGGGATATTGCTACACGCAGCTCACCGACACCTATCAGGAGCAGAACGGCGTCCTGACGATGGAGCGCAAGCCCAAGGCCGATATCGCGCTCATCCGCGCCGCCAATCTCGGCGTCCCTGTCGAGCGGCTGCCAGAGAACCCGATGGGCTACAACAAGCGCTGGGAGAAGACGCTCGCCGCGCGCGGTTGACGCTTCCCATAGCGACGAAATCAGAGGGCAGGGGCCGGTCCCCTGCCCTTTTTCTTTGGGCCGGACCTCAGAGGTCGCGGCGGCCGAGCTGCATCTTCTCGAAGATCAGCACGATGACGAGCGACATCGCGAAGGGAATGAGAAGATAGAGCAGGCGGAAGACGATCAGCGCCGCCAGCACATCGTTCGGGTTCATCTCCGGCAGCGCGGCGAGGAAGGTCACCTCGAGCACGCCGAGCCCGCCGGGCGCATGGCTGAGCAGCGCCAGCGTGAACGAGGCGAGGAAGATGCCGAGGATGATGAGATAGCCGGGATTTCCCGTCGCGGGCAGCGCGAAATAGATGATCGCCGCCGCGCCACAGAGTTCGAGAGGCCCCGCCAGGAGCTGACGCGCCACGATCGGCAGGCGCGGATACTGGACCTGGAACTTGCGGAAGGTCCAGGGCGGCAGGTGGCGCCAGGAGCCGAACACATAGAGACCGACAAGACCGAGCAGCCCGAGGCCGAGTGCGAGGCCGACCCATTGCGGCGCATCGACGAAACGACGGATGAGCGATGGCTCGATCACCAGCACCGCGCCGCTTGTCAGCACCGTTCCGAGACCGAAGGTGAAGGAGCAGAAGACGATCAGGAGGCCGATCTCCTGCGCCGTCAGCCCGCGAGTCGAGTAGGCGCGATAGCGGACGACGGCCCCGGAGATCACCGAGGCACCGATATTGTGCGAGAGCGCATAGGTCGTGAACGAGCAGAGGGAGATGAAGAGCCAGGAGATCTTCTTGCCGCCGATATGGGCGATCGCGATGCGGTCGTACCAGGCCAGCGCGCCATAGGCGCAGAGCGTCGCCAGCACCGCGAGGACCCAGTTGTGCAGGCTGATGGCGGCCAGGCTGTCGGCGACAGCCGCGAAGGAGATGCGGCGGAACTCGCGATAGAGAATGAAGACGGAGACGACGACCGCCACCAGTCCGAAGATCGACCAGGCCGCATTGCGGAGCTTCATGAATCCTCTGCTTTCGTGATTGGGGCCGACGCTCATCGACCTCCCCCGAGCCGGGCGACAGATTGGCATGGCATGGCGGGCAGGGCCAAGGCCAAACCGCCCGGCATCCGGCGATCGAACGAGGTCCCCTCCCCGCTTTCCTACGCCCTCGGGAGCGGCAGCTCGATCACCATGCCGTCATGCGCCGGCTCGATGCCGGACGGCACCTCCGCCGCCAGCGTGCGATAGTCGAGATCGCCATGCATATGGGTGAACAGCGTGCGGCGCGGCTGCAGGCGCTCGTGCCAGGCGATCGATTCGGCGACGCTGAAATGGCTCGGATGCGGCCGGTAGCGCAGCGCATCGACGATCCAGAGCGAAAGGCCACCGAGATGCGGGAGCGTCTCTTCCGGCAGGGCGCTGACATCGCTCGAATAAGCGAAGTCGCCGATCCGGAAGCCGAGGCTGTCGATATCGCCATGCACCTGGCGGAACGGCAGGATATCCAGCGCGCCGCCGGGGCCTTCGATCACGAAGCGCGTTCCCGCCTCGATCCGGTGGCGCCCGAGGATGGGCGGATAGCTGCCGCCGGCCGGCGTACGGAAGCAATAGGCGAAGGCCTCTTCGAGCCGCTCCTGCGTGGCGTCGTCACTGTAGACGGGCACCAGGCGGCGCGTGTCCAGCCAGAAGGCGCGGAGATCGTCGATGCCATGCGTGTGATCGGCATGGGCATGCGTGTAGAGGACCGCGTCGAGCCGGTCGACGCGGGCGTCGAGCAACTGGGCGCGAAGGTCGGGGCCGGTGTCGACCAAAACCCGCGTCGGATAGGGGCCGCGGCTGGAGAAGCCGTCGATCAGGATCGAAGACCGGGTGCGACGGTTGCGGGGCTCCGACGGGTCGCAGGCGCCCCAGTCGTTGCCGACGCGGGGCACGCCCGGCGAGGCCCCGCAGCCGAGGATCGTGATCCGGATTCGCTCGGCGGCGCCTCCCATCGCGACCGCCTCAGACATTGGCTTCCGCCTCCTCGAAGGCGGAGGCCGGGATCTTGGTGAAAAGGCGCCGGAAGTTGCCAGTCGTCACGCGGGCGATCTCGTCCGTTGAGACGCCGCGCACCTCCGCCAGCACCGCTGCCGTCTCGCGCACGAAGGCCGGCTGGTTGCGCTGGCCGCGATGCGGCACCGGCGCGAGATAGGGCGCATCGGTCTCCACGAGCAGCCGATCGGCCGGCAGGCCGCGGGCGATTGCGCGCAGCGGTTCGGCGCTGCGGAAGGTCAGAATGCCCGAGAAAGAGACATAGAAGCCGAGCGCGATGCCGACCTCGGCAAGGCGCGCTCCAGAGGAAAAGCAGTGCAGGATTGCCGGAAAGGCGCCTACACGGCTTTCGTCCTCGAGGATCGCGATCATGTCGTCGTCGGCGTCGCGTGCATGGATGACGAGCGGCAGGCCGGTGATGCGGGCCGCCGCGATATGCCGGCGGAGACCCTCGGCCTGCAGAGCCTTGTGTTCCGCGCCATAGACATAGTCGAGACCCGCCTCCCCGATCGCGACCACCTTCGGATGCCGCGACAGGGCGACGAGTTCCTCCGTCGTCACATCCGGCTCCTCATGGGCGCTGTTCGGATGCGTGCCGACCGAGCAGTAGACCGAGGGGTAACGCTCGGCGATGGCGCGGATCTGGTCGAAGCGCCGCACCCGGGTCGAGATGGTGACCATGAGGCCGACGCCGGCCGCGTGGGCGTCGGCGATCAGGCCGTCGCGGTCCTCATCGAAGTCGGAAAAATCGAGATGGCAGTGGCTGTCGACGAGCATGGGGTCCGGGGGCGCGCGGAACGCTGGGTCAGGCTGAAACGTCGAGAGTGAGTAGCGTCTTCCGCCGGGCCTGTCGACCGTTCTGGACAGGCTCCCGGAAGCGCTTCTACATAGCATGCAAGGGCCGTTCCGGACGGGATTCGACATATTGGCGATTGTGATGGAGCGCTCGCTCTTCGGCCTCGTTCCGAAGCGGCTCAAGGAAGAGGTGATGCTGCGCCGGCTGGCGACCGGCATCGCCGAGATGGCGCTCTCCCCGCCGAGCCTCGCTTTCGAGCATGGCGGCGAGCGCAGCCGCCATCGCTACAAGGTGGGCTTCGAGCGCGTGAACAACCAGTTCCGCATCGTGCTCGATCGCGATCGCCTCGCCGCCGACTGGCCGCTCTACCAGATGATGTGGCGCCGCCTGCCGACTTTGGTCCGTCTCGTCTCGCGGACCTCGCCCGAGGTGGTCAGCCTGTCGGGCAACATCTCGGACGGCGGCGACAACGAGCCGGGCGAGCTCAGCTTCTGCAGCGACGAGCCGCAGGCGGTGCTGGTCCCGGATCCGGCCTTCATGACCGCCCGCCTCTACCAGCCCTTTCGCGAACTCGCCGACAGCAAGCCGGGTCAGTGGGCCGCGCGGCGGGAGACGCTGCTCTGGCGCGGCGCGATCACCGGCCCCGGCCATGCCGCTACCGAGCAGATGGACATGGACGATCCGAGCCTCAAGCTGCGGGTCCGCCTTTGCATCGCGCTGCGCGGTTTTGCCGATGTCGATGTCAAGCTCACCGCCAGCGACCGGGAGTCCGACCCGCAGCCGCATCACACCCGCGACGCGTTGCGCACGCATGGCCTGCTCGGCGACTTCATCGCGCCGTCGCGCTGGATGAACGTGAAGTTCGCGCTGGATATCGACGGCCCGACAAATAGTTGGGGCAATTTCTTCACGCGGCTTCTCATGGGCTGCTGCGTGCTGAAGGTCGCGTCGTCGCACGGCTTCCGGCAGTGGTATTACGACGACATCATCCCCTGGACGCATTACGTCCCGGTCGCGGCCGATCTCTCCGATCTCATGGAGAAGCTCGAATGGTGCCGCAGCCATGACCAGGCCTGCCGCGAGATCGCGGCGGCCGGTCAGGATTTCGCGCTGCGGCGGACGGTCGAATCGGAGACCGTCGCCACGGTGCAGAAGCTCAACGAGCTCTTCGGCGCCGGCTAGTTCGCCGAGCCTTCCTCACCGACATAGCGCGGGAAGACGCCCGTCGGCGCGGGCAGCGGCGTGCCGCCCTCGAGGCGGCCGGCCAGGCCGAGCGAGGAGAAGAGGCGCTTTTCCTCAGGAACGGCGAGGAGATCGAGCAGCCTACCCGCCGAGACCGGCATCACCGGCTGCGACAGGATCGCGACCTGACGCACCAGTTCCGCTGTCACATAGAGCACCGTCGCCATGCGGGCCGGGTCGGTCTTGCGCAGTTGCCAGGGTACCTCGTTGGCGAAATAGCGGTTCGCATCCGCGACGAGCGTCCAGACGGCGTTGAGGGCCTGGTGGATCTGCTGGCCGTCGAAGGCTTGGCGGCAGATCGGCAGCAGCGCGTCTGCGCTCGCGAGGATCGCCTCGTCGGCGGCCGAGAAGGCGCCCGGCTCGGGAAGCCGTCCGTCGCAGTTCTTGGCGATCATTGACAGCGAGCGCTGGGCGAGATTGCCGAGATCGTTGGCGAGGTCGGCATTGATGCGGGTGACGATCGCCTCATGGCTGTAGCTTCCGTCCTGGCCGAACGGCACCTCGCGCAGGAAGAAGAAGCGGACCGGATCGACGCCGTACTGCTCGACCAGCGCGAACGGATCGACGACATTGCCGACAGATTTCGACATTTTCTCGCCGCGATTGAACAAAAATCCATGCGCGAAGACACGCTTCGGCGGCGCGATGCCGGCGGAGAGAAGGAAGGCCGGCCAGTAGACCGTGTGGAAGCGGACGATGTCCTTGCCGATCACATGCAGGTCGGCCGGCCAGTAGCGGCGGAAGCTCTCGCTGTCGGTGTCGGGATAGCCGACGCCGGTGATGTAGTTGGTCAGGGCGTCGACCCAGACATACATGACATGCTTCGGGTCGCCCGGAACCGGAATGCCCCAGTCGAAGGTGGTACGCGAGATCGAGAGATCGCGCAGCCCGCCCTTCACGAAGCTCACCACCTCGTTGCGCCGCTCGTCGGGACCGATGAATTCTGGATGCGCCTCGTAATGGGCGAGCAGCCGGTCCTGATAGGCGGAGAGGCGGAAGAAGTAGCTCTCCTCCTCGACCCACTCGACGGGGGAGCCGAGCGGCTCGCGGCGGACGCCGTCCGGGCCGACGGTGGTTTCCTTCTCGTCGAAGAACTGCTCCTGGCGGACGGAGTACCAGCCCGAATACTTGTCGAGATAGATGTCGCCGTTCTCAGCCATCCGCTGCCAGATCGCCTCGCTCGAGCGGTGATGGCGGGGTTCGGTCGTGCGGATGAAGTCGCTCGGCTCGGCGCCGAGGGCGGCATCGAGCCTGCGGAAGACAGCGGAGTTCTGGTCGGCGAGGGCGAGCGGGGTCAGGCCGGCCTTCTCGGCCGTCTGCTGCATCTTGAGACCGTGCTCGTCGGTGCCGGTCAGGAAGAACACGTCTTTCCCGTCGAGGCGCTGGAAGCGCGCCAGCGTGTCGGTCGCGATGATCGTGTAGGCATGGCCGATATGCGGCACGCCGTTCGGGTAGAAAATCGGGGTGGTGATGTAGAATGTCGATGCCGTCATGGCTCCGCCTCTCTTCGAATTGCGACATGGCGATGGTCCCGGCTCTGTGAGCCGGGGGCGGATGCGTCACATTCGGGCAGCGCGGGCGAGCATGTCGATGGTCGAAAGGACGAATTGCTTGCGGTCGAGATTATAGGCTTCGACTTCGGCCGAAAACCGGCGGACCTTGTCCCACACCTCCGCCCACTGCGCAAGCGGAACGGCGGCGATCGCAGGCGGGACGGGCGCCATCATCGCGGGCTCCGCCTCGCCGCGGGCGCGGCGCGCCAGCCAGTCGAAGACGAGGTCCTGGAAGCTCTCGAAGGCATCGTCGGCGCCGCGCTGGGCGACGATGTCGCCGAGCCGATGCGCGGCGGCGGCGTCGAAATCGGGGAAGCGGCTCACCGCCCGGCCGAAGGTCGCGGCGATGGCGGCGACGTCCTCGTCGAGAAAGCGCACGGCGCGGCGGATGCTCCCCTGCCCCGCCATCGAGGCGAAGCGGCGCTCCTCCGGCGAGGCGTCGGTGTGCTCGGCGAGCGCGGCCTCGATCGCCTCGGGTGCGAGCGGCGTGAGGTCGAGCCGCCGGCAGCGCGAGCGGATGGTCGGCAGCAGCCGGCCCGGCGCATGCGACAGCACCATGAACAGCGCGCCGCGCGGCGGCTCCTCGAGGATCTTGAGCAGGGCATTGGCGGCGCTGGTGTTGAGGTCGTCGGCGGCATCGACGATCGCGATGCGCCATCCGGCCTCGCCGGCGGTCGAGCCGAAGAATGCGTTGGTGCGGCGGATCTCGTCGACGGTCACCGATTCCTTGAAGCGCTTGTTCTTGTCGTCATAGGGCCGCGCCAGCGTCAGGAGGTTCGGATGGGCATGGGCGGCGATCTTGCGCGCCGCCGGATGGGCCGCATCGACGGCGAGGCTCTCCGCAGCGGGCGCGCGCTCGGGGACGGGATGCGCGAGCGCGAAACGGGCGAAGCGATGGGCGAGCGTCGCCTTGCCGCTGCCGCGCGGGCCGGTGATCAGCCAGGCATGATGCATGCGGCCGCCGCGATAGGCGTCGAGCAGGATCCGCTCGTCTTCATTGGCGCCATACCACGCGGTCTGTTCGGCGGGCGCGGGCCAGCCGTCCAGAGCGTCGAGTTCCGGCATGATGTCGGCAGCGGCCATCGCGGTTCCGGGCGGGTCAGGGGGTCGGCTTCAGCAACCGTTCCGATACGACCTGCCAGATTTCCGCCGCCACGTCATCCACGCCGCGCGTCGCATCGATGACGGCACAGCGGCCCGGCTCGCGCGCCGCGATCTCGAGGAAGATGCGGCGCCGCGCCTCGTGCTTGACGATCGTCTCGCCTTCGAAGCGGTCGGCGTCGCCCGCCCCGCGCCGGGCGGCGGCGCGGGCGAGACCCGTTTCGGCAGGGAGATCGAGGATCACGGTGAGGTCCGGCCGGGTCTCGCCGACCGCGAGCGTTTCGAGCCCGTCGAGCAGGGTAGTGTCGACGCCGTCGGCGCCCTGATAAGCGCGCGTCGAATCGGTGAAGCGGTCCGAGAGGACGAAGGCGCCCCTTGCAAGCGCCGGCCGGATGACGCGGTCGACATGATCGGCGCGCGCCGCCGCGAACAGCACGGCCTCGCCGCCGCCGCCGAGCGGACGAGCGCGGCCCGAGAGGATGAAGGAGCGGATCGCCTCGGCATCTGGCGTCCCGCCCGGCTCGCGCGTCTCGACGACCGCGATGCCGCGTTCCGCCAGCGCGGCGGCGAGACGCTTCATCTGTGTCGACTTGCCCGCCCCCTCCCCGCCCTCGAAGGTGATGAAGCGGCCGCGCCGCGGCGCGTCGGGCTGGCCTGACGCCGTCATCAGAGCCACCCGGTCAGGAGTTCGCCGACCGCGTCCAGCGCGCGGTCCTGCATGGAGCCGGTGGCGATGTCGGCCATGGTCACGACGGGCTTTTCGACGAGGAGATCGTCGCCGACATAGACGCGCACCACGCCGACCGTCTCGCCCTTCTTCACCGGCGCGAGCAGCGGGCCGTCATAGACGATGCGGGCGCGTATCCGCTCGCGCGCACCGCGCTCCAGCAGGACGTCGAGCGGCGCGGTGGTCGACAGCGCCACGGCCCGGGCGGCGCCGCCATAGACCTTGGCCTCGGCGATCGTCTCGCCGGCATCGAAGAAGCGCAGGCGCTCGAAGGCGGTATCGGCCCAGTCGAACAGACGCGTCACCTCCTCGGCCCGCGCCTTGTCGGTCGGCAAGCCGCTGACGACCGCCGTCATGCGATGACTGTTGCGCAGCGCCGACGCGGCATAGCCGAAGCCTGCCGCCTCGCTGTAGCCTGTGGAGAGCCCGTCGACGCCGATGCCCGCCGCGAGCAGCGGATTGCGGTTGCGCTGAAAGATCTTGTTCCAGGTGAAATCCGGCTCGGCATAGATCCGGTAGAGCTCGGGATGCGCCGTCGCGAGATAGTCGGCGATGATGGCGAGATCGCCGACGGTGGAGAGTTGCTCCGGATCGGCGAGACCGGTGACATTGCGGAACGTGGTCGCCGTGAGGCCGAGCGCGCGGGCCTTGTCGTTCATGCGGGTCACGAAAGCGGCTTCGGAGCCGGCCATGCCCTCGGCGAGGATGAGGCAGGCGTCGTTACCGGCCTGGACAATGGCGCCGCGCAGGAGGTCGGAGACCGCGATCTCGGACTTGAGCGCCGCGAACATCGTCGCGCCGCGCGACGGGGCGCCGCCCTTGCGCCAGGCGTTCTCGCTGACCTTGAAAGTCTGGTCGAGCCGGATTTCGCCAGCCTTCAGCGCATCGAACACGACCGCCATGGTCATCATCTTGGCCATGGCCGCCGGATCGAAGCGCTCGTCGGCGGCCTTGCGGTAAAGCGTGCCGCCGCTGTCGACATCGACGAGAATCGCCCGCGGCGCCTTGCTCTCGAAGGCCGTTTCAGCCGCTGCCGGCTCGGCAAGCGCGAGAAGCGCGGCGAGGGAGAGCGAGGCGCATGACCGCATCCCGGATCATCCGTTCGAAATCGCCGGAGAAGGCTCCGGCGGCCGCCGACCCTCGCGCCCCGCCGGGGGTCTCAGCGCGTCACGATGAAAGCGTCGCGGGCTCCCGCCGCGGCGACGGCCGCCAGCGCATCTTTCTCGGAGACGCTGCTGTCGGCAACCAGGATACGCAACTGGTGCAGCGTGCGTCCGCCGACCGCGACATCGATCATGGCCGGACGGCCGAGCCAGGCGAGCTTCGCCGCCATTGCCTTGGCATTACCAGCATCGGCGAAGACGCCGACGGCGATCTCGGTCGCATCGGCGCTGCGCTCGGCCGCCGCCCGGGCGACCGCGAGCTGCAGGGCCTCTTCGAGACCGGCGTTTCGGGCGTTCTTTGCCATACGGTCGATGGCGCGCTGCGCATCCGTGAAGTCCGGATCGGAGGCATAGGACGAGCGGGCAGAACGATAGACGGGCTGCTGATACTCGGCCTCGAAGGCGGCCGGGTTTTCGACCGTGAACGAGCCGAGCGAGCGCTCGCCATAGGTCGTGCCGCCGACGGTCGAGGCCTGCACCACGTCCGGCTGCGCGACGATTTCCGGCTCGGCGATGGCCATGGCCTGCACCGGCTCGGCGACGGGCGCCGCGACCGGAGCGTTCTGCGCTGCGAGGATCTCGTAGTTGTAGGGATCGATCGCGGTACCACCGGCGACGATGGAGGTCGGCCGCGCCCGCGGAACGGGGGCCATCGCGAGCACGATCTGCGGGCTCGAAGCCGGGGCGCGCATGGCGACGGCGACGGTCGGCACGGGAGCCGGCTGGCGGGCGGCGACGGCGATGGTCGGCGCCGGCGCGCTGCGCGTCACAGGCTGCGAGCGCATCGCCACCGCGACAGCCGATTCCTTCTTCACCCGCGCCATGGCGACCATGACGTTCGGATTGCCGATCTCGGTATTGTTGGGCGCCACATAGGTGGCCATCAGCATCTGCTTGTCGTAGCCCTGCATCCGCGCCGGGCCGATATATTCGACCTTCACCTTGGCAGCGCCGTGGCGCTTGACCTCGAGCAGCTCCGCCGTCTTCGAGGAAAGGTCGATCAGGCGATTGCGCTCATAGGGGCCGCGATCGTTGACACGGACGACGACGGAGGCGCCGTTCTTCAGATTGGTGACGCGCGCATAGCTCGGCAGCGGCATGGTCGGATGCGCGGCCGACAGCGTGTCCATGTCGTAGACTTCGCCATTCGCCGTATAGCGGCCGTGGAAGGCGGAGCCGTACCAGGACGCGTAGCCGACCGCGGTGTAGCCCTTCTGCTTCTCGAACGGCCTGTAGGTCTTGCCCTTCACCTTGTAGGGCTTGCCGACCATGTAGCGGCCGCCGCCCTGCGGAACCGGCTGGCCATATTCGACCACGCGCGGGCTTGCCTTCACGCCATATTTGCTTTCGGGGAAATACTCGGACGAGCGCTTCTTGGCTTTCGGCGGCGGCGCCGAGGCGCAGGAAGCGACGATCGACGCGGCTGCGACGATCAAAAGCGTGGTCAGCACCGGCCGTGAGACCGATCCTCCGAGGTGCGAAGCACGCGGGTTCTTGATACGCAACGTCCCCATCCTGCCTCTTTCCTACCAGCAAACGCCCACATTGTCGACAAAGCGGCGGCAAGCACGCAAGGCGTCTGCGGAGGCCGCCGTTTAAACGCGCCAACCCCCGCCCCCATAGAGGCCCGGGGGCGTTGACGAGGGGTTAAGAAGACGTGGCTCGATACAGGCAAATTCTCGCCGACAGGGTGAACATCCGGTAACCATCCGCCGCTGTCAGGCGGTGATCGCCGCCGCCGTGGCATCCGCTGCGCGAAGGAGGTCGGCCGGCGCCAATCGGATCTGAAGCCCGCGCCGGCCGCCATTCACATAGACATAGGCTTCAGTGAGGGCTGCCGCGTCGACGACGGTGCGCAGCTTCTTCTTCTGGCCGAACGGGCTGACGCCGCCGACCTTGTATCCGGTGATCCGCTCGGCGTCGGGGATGGCCGCCATGGCGGCGGACTTGCCGGAGAAGGCGCTCGCGACCTTCTTCATGCTCGCTTCGCGGTCGGAGGCGAGCACGACGCAGACCGGCTTGCCGTCGACCTCGGCGATGAGCGTCTTCAGAACGCGGTGCGGCTCCTCGCCGAGCGCTTCGGCCGCCTGCAAGCCGACCCGCTCTGCGTTCGGATCATAGTCGTAAGCGACGACCTCGAAGGCGATGCCGAGCTTCTTCAGCGCGAGCGTGGCGGGCGTTGTCTGGGCCATGAAATGCACTCCGGTGACGCTTCGCGTGATGCGCCATCGGCGGCCCTGCCGCAAGAGCGTCAGGCGGCGCCGCGATCGGCGACCAGCGCCGCTGCGCCGACGAGGCCGGCATTCTCCGCGAGTTCGGCGCGCACCACGACGACATCGCGGAAGGCGGCCATCAGATTGGCGCGCATGACGCGATGGATCGTCTCGTCCATGAGATCGAACGCCGCCGAGACGCCGCCTCCCATGACGATCCTTTCCGGGCTGTAGAGATGGACGAGGCTGGCGAAGCCGCGTCCGAGGAGGGTCGCCTCCTCCTCGATCAGCGCCATCGCAACCGCGTCGCCCGCGCGCGCCGCCTCGACGACATGACGGGCATCGACGGGGCCGGTCGCGGCGGCGCGGCCGAGGGCGGAGTGCGGGTGTTCCATAGCCGCGGCGCGGGCGCGGCGGCCGAGCGCCGAGCCGGAGGCGAAGGCCTCGAAGCAGCCGATGGTGCCGCAGGGGCAGCGGGGGCCGTCGGGTGCCATGGTGAAATGGCCGATATGGCCGGCCATGCCGCGGCGGCCATGCATGATGCGGCCATCGACGATGACGCCGCCGCCGAGCCCGGTCGAGACCGTGGCATAGACGAGATGCGAGAGGCCGCGCCCCGCCCCGTGGCGCCACTCGCCATAGGCGGCCGAGATGCCGTCATTCTCGAGCAGCACGGGGAGCCGGGTCGCGGCGGCGAGCCGGTCGCGCAGCGGCACATCGGTCCAGCCCGGCAAGGTCGGGATTTCCAGGACGACGCCGGCCTCGCTGTCGAGCGGGCCGGGTGCCGAAATGCCGATGCCCTTGATCCGGTCGGCCGTGATCCCGGCCGAAACCGCGCCGATCAGCCGCTGCATCTGCGCCAGCACGGCCTCCGGACCGCCGGCGACATCGGTCGGCTCGGCGGCGCGCGCCTCGACCCGGGCGCCGGCGACGAGCGCGGCGCGGAGCTGCGTGCCGCCGAGGTCGATCGCGATGGCGAGCGGCGCGCTCATGCCTCAGCCGCCATAGGGCTGCGCGTGGACCCAGCCGATGCGGGCGGCGAGATCCGGCGCACCGAAGGCGAGCGAGCCCATGACGATCGTCTCGGCGCCATGGGCGCGGAGTTCGGGCACCGTGTGTTCGCGGATGCCGCCATCGGCGGCGACGCGGACCGGGAAGCCGCTCGCCGCGACCAGGCGCCTTGCGGCGGCGATGCGTCCGGGCGCCTCGGGATCGAGCCCCTGCCCCTTCACGCCGATGCGCGTGCCGAGCAGCGTCAGGAGGCTGATGCGCGGCAGGAGATCCTCGGCCGCCTCGACGGGCGTGGCGAGTTGCAGCACGACGCCGGCGGGCAGGCCGAGCGAATGGATGAGATCGAGGCCGGCGCCGACATTGTAGTTTTCGGCGTGGATGCTGATGAGATCGGCACCCGCCTCGGCGAACTGCTCGATCTGGGCGAGGAGGATGCGGTCGTCGACCATCAGGTGGACGTGGAGCGGCTTCCTCGTCAGCTTGCGGACCGCCGCCAGGAGGTCCGGGAAATAGAGGAGCGCCGGCGAGAAATGGCCGTCGGCGACATCGATATGGTAGATGTCGACATGCGCGTCCACCCGCGCGATGTCGTCGGCGACCCGGGCGAGATCGGCCGACCACAGCGAGAATTCGGCGAGGAGGCGGTCCTTCGGCAGGGCGTCGAACCAGCCGGCAGCGGGCTTCATTGCGGAATCTCCTTCAGGAAATCGGATAGCGCGGCACGCGCCTCGTGGACATAGCGCTCGCGGCTCACCGCCTTCGGCGTGATGCGCACCAGCCGGGCGGCCGGGATCGCCGCGGCAAGGGCTTCGGCATGGGCGAGCGGATGGATGAAATCCTGGCCATGGCCGATGACCAGCGTCGGAACGGCAAGCGCGGCCAGCGCTTCGCGGGGCACGCCTGGGCCGTCCGCGGAGATCGCGGTGAGCAGCGCCGACGTGGTCGCGACCGGCTGGCGGGTGAAGAAGCCGCGTAAGGAAGCGAGATTGTCGGGCGCCTCGCGCGCCAGCATCGCCGCCATGGGCGAGGCTTCGAAGAGGGCGCGGGCTTCGTCGGGCTCATGCTGCGCGAGCAGGCGGCCGACCTCGGCATTCGGCGCCATATTGGCCGGCGCATTGTCGACGAACCAGGCCGGCCGGACGAGCACGAGGCCGGCCACGAGATCGGGGCGCAGCACGGCGAGGTGAAGCGCGATGGCTGCGCCCATGGAGACGCCGCCGATGACGACCGGGCCGCCGCCCCTCGCCTCGGCGAGCGCGGCGACATCGTCTGCGAAGGTGGCGATCGAGAAGGCGTCCGGCGCGCCGGCCTCGGAGACGCCGTGGCCGCGGCATTCGAGCGTCAGACAGGACCAGCCGCCGCCGGCGGGAAAGAGTTCCTGCGGCTGGGCCGCGTCGCCGCAGAGCCCATGCTGGAAGATCATGCGACGGCCGCTGCCGCTTTCCACGACGGAGAGCGACAGCCCGGCGCGCTCGAAGGTCGTGCGGCCGTTCATGAAGGGACGGCGCCCGAGACGCTGAGGAAATCCGCCACGCGCGGGGCATCCTTCGCGTCGAGCCCATGCGTCACGAGCGGGCCGTCGAAGCCGGCGGCGCGTAACCCAGCGATGAAGCGGGGAAAATCGACGACGCCGTCGCCGGCGGTGGCGAAGCTGCCATCCGGGTGGCGGTCCTTGGCATGGGCGAGGACGATGTCGGGGCCGAGGAGCGTGATCGCCTCGCGGATGCGGCGGTCCCGCTCCTGTTCCGGTTCGGCCTCGAAGAGATTGGCCGGGTCGAGGACGATGCCGATGCGGTCGGTGGCGAAGAGGTCGAGCAGCGCCCGCGCCTTGCCGGCCGAGGAGACGACATTGCCGAGCTCGGGCTCGACGCCGATGACGATGCCGTGCCGCTCGGCGATGGGTAGAAGGATGCGGAACTCGGCGACGAGATCCTGCCAGGCCTCGGGACTGGCATTCTCCGGATGGTGGCGCCACTGGTCGGCCGCGTCGCGGCTGCCGGTGCAGACGGTGAGGAGCCGCGATCCCATCGCCGGCGCGGCCGCGGCGAGCGCCGCGAAGGCCCGCCGACCCGCTTCGCGGACCGACAGGTCGGGATGGACCATGTTGTAGGTCGCCGAGAGCGCCGCGATCGAGACGCCGCTCGCCTTGGAAGCCTCGCGCACGGCCTCGATGACGGCGGGCGCGATCGTCTCGGGCAACGACGGCAGGCCGGAACAGGCCATGTTGTACTGGACCGTCGTGTAGCCGGCGTGGCGGGCGGCGGCGAGCACCGCGCCGGGGGTCGCGCCGGGGAAGGTCTTGGCGAAGATGCCGAGATGCATCACACGGCTCCCGTCACGTCGGCGAGGCGGACGGGCTTGCCGGTCTTCACCGATTCCGCGATCGCCACCATGCCGCGGACGCAGGCGAGCCCGTCCTCGATATCGGCGCCTCGCATCGGCGCGCCATCCAGGATCGTCCGCGCGAAACCTTCGAGCTGGCGGCGGTAGAAGTGGCCGTCGGCGCCGAGGACGCGGGACGTCGCACCGGTCGACTCGCGGAAGATGTCGACATCGCTCGTCTTGTAATACCAGGGATTGTAGGTCTTGCCGACGACGCTGCCCTTCTCGCCATAGATCTGGAAGCCCTCGTGCCAGTCCATGCGGACCGGGATCGTGAGGTCGAGATGCCCGAAGGCGCCGTTCTGGAAGGCGATGTCGACGAACCAGCAATAGGCGTTGAAGCGATTGAGAAAGCGGGCGTCGACCTCCGCGATCGGTCCGCCGAAATAGCGGGCGGTGTCGAGGAGGTGGCTGCCATGCGCCAGCATGAAATAGCGCTGGCGGTCGGCCTTCGGATCGCCGGCCGGGCGCTTCGACCCGGTGCTGGTCACGATCAGCGGCTGCACCGCGTCGGTCATGGCGTAGCGATGGGTCGAGTCGCAGTACCAGGCCTTGATGGCGAGGAGTTCGCCCATCTCGCCGTCGATGAAATCCTTGGCGCTTTCGAGGCCGGCGTCGAAGCGCTTCATGTGGCCGACCTGCAGGATCTTGCCCGAGGCGGCGACGTCGGCCTTGAGGCCCTCGATCTCCTCGACCGAAATGCCGGCCGGCTTCTCGGTCAGGACATGCTTGCCGGCCGAGAGAGCGGCCCGCGCGGCGGGGACATGGAAGGCGTCGGCGGTGGCGATGATGACGGCGTCGATCTCGGGATCGGCGAGCATCGCGTCATAGCTGGAATAGGTCTTCTCCGGCGCATGCATCGCGGCCATGCGGGCCAGAAGGTCCGGCGCGACGTCGCAGATGGCTGTCAGCTCGGCGTTCACCGCCTTGTTGGCGCTCTCGAAATGGGCGGCCTGGGCGATCTGCCCGCAGCCGAGCACGCCCACCCGCAACCGCCGCTCGTCCTTCGCCACCATCGTGCTCTCCAGCGCTGTTCCGATTAGTTACTTTAATAAAGTAACAAACGGGGCGCAAGCCCCACCCATGCGGTCCCGTCACGTTTCGCCGTCGGCGATGCCGAGTTCCGGCAGGCCGAAGGCGCGCTGATGGGCGAGCGTCGCCGCGCCGATGGCGCATTCGAAGAGGCCGAGCGAGGACAGGCGGAATTCGGGCATCCGCATGCCGGGCACGATGCGCTCAGCGACGTCGCGCTCCAGGATGGGGAGCAGCAGCGGCAGGATCGGCCGCATGACGCCGCCGAGCACGACGGTGGTCGGGTTGAAGATGTTGACGAGGGCGACGATGCCCCGGGCGAGGTGATGGCCGAGCGTTTCGATCGCAGCCAGCGCCCTCGCCTCCCCTTTCTCCGCCGCGCCGGCGACCGCCGCCGGGAGCGCGACGAGGTCGGCAAGGCCTGCGCCCTGGTCGTCGCCGGCTTCGCGGGCGAGCGCCGCGAGATTCACGAATGTTTCGAGGCAGCCGGTCTGCCCGCAGCTGCAGCGGATGCCGTCTTCGGCAATGCGGATATGGCCGAATTCGCCGCCGGTGCCATAGGCGCCGCGCATCAGCCGCCCGTTGACGATCGCCGCGCCGCCGAGGCCGGTGCCGAGCTTGAGGAATATGGTGCAGAGGCTCGGCAGCTGCGGCTCGGTATAGACGGCGCCGAAAGCCGCAGCGGCGGCGTTGTTCTCGACGAGCACCGGCAGGTCGGTGGCAGCCGAGAGGAGCGCCGACAGGTTGACGGACTTCCAGCCGAGGATGGGCAGATGGACGACGAAACCGTCCAGCGTCACGAGGCCGGGCACCGTGACGCCGACGCCGCGGATGCGCTCCTTATAGCTCGGATCGGCCGAAAGCGCGGCGATCTCGGCGGCGATGATGGCGACGACCGCCTCGGGCTGCGTCGCGCGCGAGACCGTGCGTTCCGAGGAGGCGACGACCTGCGCGGCGAGATCGATCAGCGCGAAGCGGAGCACCCCGACGCCGATTTCGACGCCGAGAAAAAAGGCGCCGTCGGGCGCGAGCGCCACCGCGACGCCGGGGCGGCCCGGCTCACGTGCGGATTCGGAGGCAGCCGGACGCGCGCCTTCGCTGAGCAGCCCGCGCTCGGCCATTTCCGCCACCAGCCGCGTGACCGTGGCCGGCGTCAGGCGCAGCTGGCGGGCCATGTCGGCCCGCGTCGTCGCGCCCTGCACGCGCAAGAGGCGCAGCAGGCTGCGCTCGTTGACATAGCGGGCAAGGGTCTGGTCGGCCATGGACGAGCGGCTCCTTCGCGCCCTCATTAGCCCATGGCCGCGACCCTGTCAGGCGGCGGTCAGATGATCGAGCGGCGCGAGGCGATGCCGCCGTCGACCGTGACGATGGTGCCGGTGATGTAGCCGGCGCGATAGGAGGAGAGGAACACGATGAGGTCCGTCACTTCGCTGACATGGGCGGGACGGCCGAGCGGATAGGTGCTCTCGAGCTCGCCATAGCGGTTTTCGTCGCCGAACAGGTCCTTCGCCCGCTTCTTCAGCATGTTGTAGATGCGGTCCGTGTTCACCGGACCGGGATTGACGCCGACGACACGGATCTTGTCGTCGAGGCTGGAACCGCCGAGCGCGCGCGTGAAATGCATCAGGCTGGCATTGCCGACCGCGCCGGCGATGTAGCGCGGATCGGTGACCTCGCCGCCATTGCCGATATTGTTGATGATGACGCCGCCGCCAGACGCCTTCATGCGCGGATAATAGAGGCGGCAGAGATTGATGTAACCGAAGACCTTCAGCTCCCAGCCGGCGCGCCACTTCGCCTCGTCGATGTCGAAGAGCGAGCCAGACGGGATGACGCCGGCATTGTTGACGAGGATGTCGACATCGCCGGCGCCGTCGGCGAGCTGCTCGGCGGCGCCGGGGAGCGTCAGGTCGAGCGGGATCAGCGTCACCGCGCGCTCGGGGGCAGCCTCGGTGATCTCGGCCTTGATCGCCGCCAGCTTCTCGGCGTTGCGCGCCGTGAGGACGACATCGCAGCCCTCCTCCGCATAGGCCTTGGCGAGCCCGGCGCCGATGCCCTGCGAGGCGCCGGTGATGAGCACCGTCTTGCCGGTCAGTCTGAGATCCATCAACCTCTCCTCAAATGCTGCGGGCGGAGCGCGCGGCCGCCGCCCGGTCGATCGTCTTCAATGGGTTTCGCTTGTGCCGGCGGCGCGGGTCGCCTCCAGCACGGCGGGCAAAGGCACGGGGCGGAGCGGGATGCGGGGCGGGTTGAAGCCGGCCGCGGCGATCTCCGTGCCGCCGAGCGAGGCGGCGATCTCGGCCACGGCCGAGCCGCAGACGCGGCCCTGGCAGCGGCCCATGCCGGCACGGGTCCACATCTTGGCACCGGCGACGGCCCTCGTGCCCTCGCCGAGAGCGGCGGCGATCTCGCCCCTCGTGACGTTCTCGCAGCGGCAGACGATCGTGTCATCGCGCGCGAGATCGGCAATGCCGGCGGGCGGCGGCGCGAGGCGGCCGAGTTCATGGCCGAAAGCCCGCGCCGCGGCGAGCGCGCGGACAAGGCCTTTGCGGCGCTCTTCGATCCCCGGTGATGTGAAACCGAGCGCGGCGGCGGCCGAGAGCCCGGCGAGCGCGCCGGACAGCCGGGCAGGACGCGATCCGGCGATTCCGGTCACCTCGCCGGCCGCATAGACGCCTTCGACGGAGGTGAGACCCGTCGCGAGCGCCGTGACGCAGTACCAGCCGCCCAGCGCGCGATCATAGGCGTGGCGGCAGCGCAGCAGCGCCGTGAGTTCGATCATCGGGCGGAAGCCCCAGCCGACGAGCAGCGCATCGATGCCGTCGATGCGTTCCGATCTCGCCGTGTCGATTGTGCCGGCATCGTCGATCGGCGCGATGCGGATCGCCTCGACGCGATCCTCGCCGAGCGCCTCGGTGACGACATAGCCGCGCCGCCAGTCGGGTACCGCGCGCGCCGCCGCGATCAGGCCCGCCGCCTCGGCGATGCGCGCCGGATGACGGGCGAGAAGGCCGAGCATGGCCATGCGCGCCCGGCCCGATTCAAGGAGCAGCGCCGGCGTCGCGTCGATCGCGGCGAGGGTCGCGGCGACGGCGTAGAGGAAGGGGCCGTTGCCGGCGAGCGCGATGCGCCTGCCCGGCGCGGTCTTGCCGAGCTTGGCGAGCCGCTGGCCGGCGCCCGGCGTCATAACGCCCGGCAACGTCCAGCCCGGAAAAGGATAGACGCGGTCCTGCGCGCCGCTCGCCACGACGATGCTTCGCGCCTGGAAGGCGATCGGCCCTTCGGCGTCATGGGCCATGATCTCACCGCCCGGAAACGCGGCCCAGACCTCGGCGCCGGAATGGATCAGGACGCCGGCGGCGCGGGCGGCGGCGATGGCCACGCTGCCCTCGGCGGCCTGCGTCGTTGTTGCGCCGGCGACGGGATCCTGCATCCAGTATTGCCCGCCCGGCGCCGCGCCGGCATCGACGAGGTCGACGCGCGCGCCGGCACCGGCGGCCGAAGTCGCAGCGGAGAGGCCGGCGGGGCCGCCGCCGACGACGAGGATATCGGTCTCGATGCGCCTCATGGCTGGGCGCTCCCGGCAAGGCCCGTCTCGACCCGCATGCCGTCGCGGATCGGGGTCATGCAGGCGCGGCGGTCCGCGACGCCATCGATGGTGACGAGGCAGTCGAAGCAGACGCCCATGCCGCAGAAGAGGCCGCGCGGCGCGCCCGCCACCGTCCGCCGCATCGCCGGTCCGATCCGGTGCATGAGCGCGCCCAGCGGGCGGCCGGCTTCGGCGGGGACGGGTTCGCCATCGACGAAGATCGTCACCTCGCTCATGCCGCTGCCCTCTCGGCGAAGCGGTCGGGGCGGTAGATGTCGTCGCGAAACGGCGGCTCGCGGCCGGCAACGCGATCGGCGATGATGCGCGCCATGCCGAGCGAGCGCACGAAGCCGGTGCCGCCATCGCCGGCGGCGATGAAGAGGCCGTCCGGGCCGGCCGCTCCGGTCAGGAAGCGGTCGTCGGGCGTCACGGCCTCGTAGCGGACCCAGGAGCGGAGAAGATCGAGCGCAGTCAAGCGGGGAAAGAGGAAGAGCAGCGTATCGACGGAATCATGGACGAAGGCGCGGTCGACTTCGGGTACGGCATCGCGCCCGCCGGCCGCCGTCACGCCGCCTTCGAGGACGGTGTTGAACAGCACCTGCCCGCTCGCCGCCTGCTGGATCTGCGTGTAGCCGGCATCGACGCCGCCTTCGGCCTTGCAGGCCCCCACGACCGTCCGGATGACGGGCCGTGTCGCCACCGTGGCGAGGCATTGCGCCTTGCGCGGCACGATGGGCAGATCGACGCCGGCCGTCGCGGCGAGGGTCTGCGTCCAGGGTCCGCCGGCGATCACCACCAGCGGCGCCTCCAAGCGGCCTGCAGCCGTTTCGACCCCCGCGACCCTGCCGCCGGCAGTCACGATCCGGGTCGCGGCGGCGCCGGCGACGATCGTGGCGCCGTCGGCGCGCGCGGCATCGAGAAGCGTGCGGACGGCGAGGAAGGGATTGACCGTGGCGGAGTTCGGCGACCAGGTCGCGGCGACGATGGGGCCGGTCAGCTCCGGCTCGATGCGCCGCACCGCGTCCGGCTCCAGCAGTTCCGGAGCGAGGCCGGCGGCGCGCTCGATGCCGATCCAGGTCTCCGCCGAGCGCCGCTCGCCGTCATGCTTCAGGAAGCGGAGCTGGCCGCAGCGGCTGTATTCGAAGCGCGGCGCCTTTTCGCTGAGGGCGGCCCAGGCGTCGCAGCACCAGGCGAGGAGCGGCAGCTCCTCCTCGTCCATCATATGCGTGCCGATGCAGGCGAGGCTGGCGCCCGAGACGGCGCCGCCGGGGACGCCCTGCTCGAGCACCGTGACGCGCCTGCCATCCGCCGCGAGCGCGGCCGCGACCGCTGCGCCGACGACGCCCGCGCCGACGACGATCGCGTCCGCCCGTGTCACCATGAGCGGCTCCTCACGGCCTCGGGCGCCTTTTCCCAGAAGCGCGGATCGACGAGGCCCTTGAGCGGGCCGGGCGCATGGCCCTCGACCTCGGCCATCGCCTTCAGCGCCTGTTCCATATGGCGCGGGTCGGGATAGCCGAGCCCTTCGGTGAGCGTCGCGCCGGTCAGCGCGAGGGCGCGGATATCGGCGAGCTGTCCCTCCTGCTCCAGCCGGCTCATGTCTGGCCTGAGCCGCGTCGAGAGCGATAGCGCGGATTCGAGATCGTGGAAGGCCTTGGTCCAGCCGGCGAGCACGGCGCTCACCACCGCCTGCGTCGCTTCCGGATAGGTCGCGACGAAGTCGCGGCGGGCGACCAGCCCGTCCTTGATCAGCGATGCGCCATAATCGGCGGCGCGGAAGCAGAGGAAATCGTCGAGCGAGCCGGCGGCATGCTCCAGATGATGGATCTCGTGATAGGTCGTCATCTGCGCGGCGTCGACCTCGCCCTCGACCATCGCCTTGACGGTGTCGGTGACGGGGACGCGCTCATAGGCATCGGACGGCAAGCCGGCGCGGTGCAGCATCCAGGTGAGTTCGAGATCCTCGCGGCCCGGCCAGACGCCGATGCGCCGGCCGGCGAGATCGCGCGGCCGCTCGATGCCGCGGCTGCGGCGCGCCGGATAGACGAGCGCGCTCGCCTGCTGGATGGCGAGCAGGAAGACCAGCTCGTCGGCGCGGCCGCTCTCCATCATATGCGCCGGGCTCGCGACGGCGAAGGCCACGTCGCCGTCGAGCACGGCGGCGATCGGTCCCTTGGCGAAATCGAGCGGCACGCAGCGGATGTCGACGCCGGCGTCGAGGCCGAGGCCTTCATGCTCGGCGATGAGATAGCCGGCGAATTGCGGCTGCGGATGCCAGAGCAGGCGGATGCGGATGGTCTGCACGGAGTGTCCCTCTCAGCCGTAGCGCTTGCCGCCGGCGAACCAGTCGTCGAAGCCGGGCGCCGTCGAGACGACGACGTTGCGCTTCTTCTGGTAGGCCCTCAGCGCGTCCCAGCCGTTTTCCTTGCCGTAGCCGCTGTCGCCGAAGCCGCCCCAGATCGAGCGCGGGTCGTTCTTGTGGTGATCGTTGATCCAGACCATGCCGGCGCGGATGCGGCCCGCGACGCGGTGGGCCCGCGCGACGTCGCGCGTCCAGACCGAGGCACCGAGCGCATAGGGGCTGTCATCGGCCAGCAGCAGCGCCTCGGTCTCGTCGGCGAAGGGCGTCACGGACGCGACCGGACCGAACACCTCCTCGCGAAAAAGCGCCATTTCCGGCGTCACGCCGTCGAACACCGTCGGCTCGACATAGAAGCCCTTAGCGAAGGGCTCGGGCAGTTCAGGCACGCCGCCGCCCACGACGCAGCGCGCTCCCGCCTTCGCCGCGGCGTCGATGTAAGCGAGCGAGCGCGCCTGCGAGGCCGCCGAGATCACCGGCCCCATATCGGTCGCAGGATCGGCGGGATCGCCGACGCGCAGCATGCGCGCCCGCCGCGCCAGCGCCTCGACGAAGGCGTCATGGATGGAGGCCTCGACAAGGAAACGGCTGGCGGAAACGCAGGTCTGCCCCGAGGCGACGAAGGCGGCGAAGGCGGCGCCGGCCGCGGCCTCCTCGATATCGGTATCGGCGAAGACGACGACCGGCGTCTTGCCGCCGAGCTCCAGAGTGCAGGGTACCAGCCGCGCGGCGGCCGCGGCGGCAACGCGCTTGCCGGTCGCGGTGCCGCCGGTGAGATCGATATGACGCACGGCGGGCGCGGCGCAGAGGAGCGCTCCCGTCGTTCCGTCGCCGGTGACGACATTGACGACGCCCGGCGGCAGCCCGGCCTCGCGGCACCAGTCGGCGAACAGCAGCGGCGTCGCCGGCGCCAGCTCCGAGGGCTTGACGACGACGGTGTTGCCGGCGGCGAGCGCGGCGGCGAGCTTTTTCACGAGGATGAGGATCGGATGGTTCCAGGGCGTCAGCAGCGCGCAGACGCCATGCGGTTCCCACGCCGTATAGGCGAGGAAGCCGCCGCGCAGGCGGTTCGATTCCCCCTCGAGACCGGCCGCGATGCCGCCGAAATAGTCGAGCCATTCCGGGATGCGGCTCATCTGCGCGCGCATCTCGCGGATCGCCCGGCCGGTGATCGCCGATTCGAGGCCCGCCAGGGTTCCGATCCGCGTCCGGACGATCTCGGCCACGGCCCGGAGATGCCGTCCGCGATCGAGCGGATCGAGCGCCGCCCAGGCCGGGAACGCCGCCTCGGCCGCCGCGACGGCGGCATCGACATCGGCAGCATCGGCAATCGGCACGGACCCGAAGACTTCACGGCTCGCCGGGCTGGCGACCTCGATACGTCCGGTTCCGGACGCCTCGCGCCACGCGCCGCCGATATGGAGGAGGTTGCCGGCGAGAAAGGCTGGATCGACGCCTTCGAAGGCGGAAGTCATCACATGCGCTCCGGTCTTTCGAGTCCGAGATGGTCGCGCAGTGTGGTGCCTTCATAATCGGCGCGGAAGAGGCCGCGCTCCTGCAGGATCGGCACGACGAGGTCGACGAAATCGTCGAGGCCGGCCGGGAAATAGGGCGGCATGACGTTAAAACCGTCGGCGGCGCCGTTCTCGAACCAGTGCTGCAGCGTGTCGGCGACTGTCTCGGCCGAGCCACAGAGAACCCAATGGCCGCGCGCCGCGGCCGTCAGGTTGTAGAGATCGCGCAGCGTCATGTTCTCGCGCCGCGCCTTGGCCAGCATCACCTTGGCGAAGGCATGATAGGCGTCGTTCTCGCCGAGATCGGGCACCGGGCCGTCGAGGTCGTAGGCGCTCATGTCGGTGCCGAAGCGGTCCGAGAGAATCTGGAGCGCGTTGGTGCCCGAGACGAAGCTCTGCAGCAGCTTCAGCTTGTCGAAGGCCTCGCGGTCGGTACGCCCGACCACCGGCATGACGCCGGGAAGCATGGTGACCTCGCCCGGCGAGCGTCCGAACGACGGCAGCAGAGCCTTGAAGCCGTCATACTGCGCCTTGGCCTCGGCGAAATCCTGCACGACGGAGAACACGACATCGGCCGTGCGCGCGGCGAGCTTCTGGCCCGGAGCCGAGCCACCCGCCTGCAGCACGATCGGCCGGCCCTGCGGCGAGCGGCCGATATTGAGCGGGCCCTTGACCTTGAACCACTTGCCGTCGTGATCGAGCGCGCGGACCTTTGCTGCATCAATGTAGAGACCGCTCTCCCGATCCGCGACGATGGCGTCGTCGGCCCAGCAGTCCCAGAGGCCCTTCACGACATCGACGAACTCCTCCGCGATCTCGTAGCGCAGCGAATGGTCGGGATGCT
>CAWZZK010000104.1:0-9945 GCA_963966455.1 Kaistia sp.
GGCCGCCTCGATCACGCGCCGCGCGGCCGATCTGCGCGGCCCCCTGTCAGGACTCCTGCGTTCCCATGAGAGCGATCCTCGAGCGTTCCAATCTCCTCAAGTCCCTCAACCACGTTCATCGCGTCGTCGAGCGGCGGAACACGATCCCGATCCTCTCCAATGTCCTGTTGCGCGCCAGCGGCGACACGCTGACGCTGAAGGCGACCGATCTCGATCTCGAAGTCCTGGAGACGGTGCCGGCCGAGATCGGCCGCGCCGGCGGCACGACAGTGCCCGCGCATATGCTCTACGACATCGTGCGCAAGCTGCCCGACGGCTCCGAGGTGCAGCTCGAGACGGCGCCGGACGGGCAGACGCTGCTGGTGCGGTCCGGCCGGTCGAGCTTCGCGCTGCAGATGCTCCCCGAGACCGATTTTCCCGATCTGACGACGGGCGAGTTCCCCGTCCGCTTCCAGATCGCGGCGCCCGTCTTCAAGAGCCTCATCGACCGTACCCAGTTCGCGATCTCCACCGAGGAGGCGCGCTATTATCTGAACGGCATCTATCTGCACACGCCGACGATCGAGGGCCGTACGCTGCTGCGCGCCGTCGCGACCGACGGCCACCGCCTCGCCCGCGCGCAGACCGCGGTGCCGGCCGGCGCCGACGGCATGCCGGGCATCATCATCCCGCGCAAGACGGTCGGCGAGATCCAGAAGCTGCTCGACGGCGCCGATGCGGCCTCGACGGCCGATATCGAGATTTCCGACACCAAGATCCGCGTCACCTTCGGTTCGGTCGTGCTGACCTCGAAGCTGATCGACGGCACCTTCCCGGATTACGCCCGCGTGATCCCGCAGAACAACGACAAGGCGCTGAAGGTCGACCGCGCAACCTTCTCCAACGCCGTTGACCGCGTTTCGACCATCGCCAGCGAGCGCGGGCGGGCGGTGAAGCTGTCGCTCAGCGAGGACGGGCGGCTGTCGCTCACGGTCAACAATCCGGATTCCGGATCGGCGACCGAGGAGATCGATGTCGACTATCAGCAGACCGCGCTCGATATCGGCTTCAACTCCCGCTACCTGCTCGACATCGCCGGCCAGCTCAAGACCGCGACGGCGCTGTTCCGCTTCGCCGATCCCGGCTCGCCGACACTGATCCAGGACGAGGGCGACGACGAGGCGCTCTATGTCCTGATGCCGATGCGCGTGTGACCGCGCAGGACGGCCGGGTGCCGCGCGTATCGCGGGTCATCCTCTCCGATTTCCGCTCCTATCCCGCGCTCGACCTCGCTGTCGCCGCCCGCCTCGTGGCGCTGACCGGCGAGAACGGCGCCGGCAAGACCAATCTCATCGAGGCGCTGTCGCTGTTCACGGCCGGCCGCGGCCTCCGCCGTGCCGATCTCGCCGAGATGCAGCGCGCGAGCGGCGCCGGCGGCTTCGCCGTCTCGGTCGCCGTCGAAGGGACCGAGGACGCGGTGCGGCTCGGCACCGGCATCGAACGCCTGCCCGACGGGTCCCTCTCGCCGCGCCGCAGCCGCATCGACGGCGTCACCGTCTCCTCGCCCGCCGCCTTCGCCGATCACCTCCGCGTCGTGTGGCTGACGCCGGCGCTCGACGCGCTGTTCACAGGCGCGGCCGGCGACCGCCGCCGTTTTCTCGACCGGCTCGTGCTCGCCCTCGATGCGCGGCATGGCAGCCGCGTCTCCGCCTATGAGCGGGCGCTCCGCTCGCGCAACCGCCTGCTCGAGGAGCCGCGTCCCGACCGCGCCTGGCTGGACGGCATCGAGGCCGAGGCGGCGACGCTGGCTGCCGCCGTCGCCGCGGCGCGCATGCGCATGGCGAGGCCGCTCGCCGAACTCGCGGCCGGCAGCCGCGACGATGCCGCTGCCTTCCCCTGGGCCGATCTCGCCATCGAGGGCGAGATCGAGGCCGTAGCTTCCTCCGACGAGGCCGCCGCCGCCGAGCGGATGAAGCAATTGCTGCGCGACGGCCGGCCGCGCGACGCCGCGGCCGGCCGCGCGCTCGCCGGTCCCCATACCAGCGACGTCAAGGTGCGGCATGGGCCGAAGGATGTCGCGGCCGAGCGCGCCTCGACGGGCGAGCAGAAGGCGCTCCTGGTCGGCATTGTGCTCGCCCATGCGCGGCTCGTCGCCTCGGTGAGCGGTCTCGCGCCGCTGGTGCTGCTCGACGAGGTCGCCGCCCATCTCGACCGCCGCCGCCGCGCCGCGCTCTATGCCGCGCTCGATGCGCTGGGGAGCCAGGTCTTCATGACCGGCGCCGATCCGGCGCTGTTCGGCGAACTGCCGGCGGGAGCCGAGATTTTCTCCGTCGCCTCGGGTAATGTGACGCCGCTTCGCTGAGGGAGGGGTTCCATGTCGGGCTTGTCGATTTCGGGTCTCGCGATCTTTGCGCTGGCCCTCGCCGTCGCCGCCTTCGCGCCGGGACCCGGCATCGCCGCGATCGTCGGCCGCGTGCTCGGCCGCGGCCGCGACGGTGCCGTCGCCTTCGTCACGGGCATGGCGATCGGCGACGTCGTCTGGCTGTCGCTGGCGGTCGCGGGCCTCGCCGTGCTCGCCGAGACCTTCCAGGAGGTCTTCACGGTCGTGAAATATGCCGGCGCCGCCTATCTTCTCTATCTCGCCGTCAAGATGTGGACCGCGCCCTCCGCCGCCCGCAGCCTGGAGCCGGTCGCGACGCGCGAGAGCCGCTCGAAGCTCTTTCTCGCCGGCCTCGCCGTCACCATGGGCAATCCGAAGACCATGGTGTTCTATCTCGCGCTGCTGCCCAATCTCGTCGATCTCGGCCGCGTCGATGCCCTCGCCTATGCGGAGCTCGCGGTCGTGACGCTCGCCGTCCTCGCGGTGGTGTTCGGCTTCTATATCGTGCTGGCGCTGCGCGCCCGCGCGCTCATCACCAGCCCGCGCGCCGTCCGCCTCGTCAATCGCGGCAGCGGCGTCATCATGGCCGGCGCCGCCGTCGCCATCGCGTCGCGCTGACCGGGCCGGGCGACGCGGCGATGCGCCTCGATTCAAACCGGGCGCGCGATGCATTAGCATCCCGGTAACGAATCATCCGTCTGGAATGCCCATGCCGCTTCAGCGCGCCCGCGAAGCGCTCCGCACCGTTTTCGGCTATCACGATTTCCGCCCCGGCCAGGAAGAGGTCATCGGCGCCGTGCTCGGCGGCGAGGACGTGCTCGCCGTCATGCCGACCGGCTCCGGCAAGTCGATGTGCTACCAGCTGCCCGCGGTCGTCGATGGCGGGCTCACCGTCGTCGTCTCGCCGCTGATCGCGCTGATGCGCGACCAGGTGCAGCAGATGGCGCATGTCGGCGTGAAGGCGGCGACGCTGAATTCCGGCAATGGCGACGACGCCAATCGCGAGACTCTGGCGCGGCTCAGGGCCGGCGATCTCTCGCTGCTCTTCGTCTCGCCGGAGCGGCTTTCGTCCGATGGCCTGCTATCGCTCCTCGCCGCCTCGAAGGTGCAGCGGCTTGCCATCGACGAGGCGCATTGCGTCTCGCAATGGGGGCATGATTTCCGCCCCGAATACCGCCAGCTCGCACAGGTGCGCACCGCGCTCGGCGAGACGCAGGTGGTGGCGCTGACGGCGACCGCCGACGCGGCGACGCGCGACGACATCGTGCGCCAGCTCTTCCAGCGCCCGCCTCATGTCGTCGTCCATTCCTTCGACCGGCCGAATATCCGCCTCGCCTTCGAGGCCAAGGACAAGCCGCGCAACCAGATCGCCGACTTCCTGCGCCGTCACGAGCGGGCGAGCGGCATCATCTATGCCTCCTCGCGCGACAAGACGGAGAAGCTCGCCGACTGGCTCTCCGCCTCGGGCCGCAAGGCCGTCGCCTATCACGCCGGCATGGATGCGAGCCTCCGCGCCCGCAACCAGGACATCTTCCTGCAGGAGGACAATGTCGTCGTCGCCGCGACGATCGCCTTCGGCATGGGCATCAACAAGCCGGATGTCCGCTTCGTCGTCCATGCCGACCTGCCGTCCGGCGTCGAGGCCTATTACCAGGAGATCGGGCGCGCCGGCCGCGACGGTCTGCCGGCCGACACGCTCACGCTCTACGGCATCGAGGACATGGCGTTCCGCCGCCGCCAGATCGACGAGAAGGGCGTCGCCGAGGCGCAGCGGCGCCTCGAGCATCGCCGTCTCTCGGCCATGATCGACCTCGCGGAGGCGGCGACCTGCCGCCGCCAGGCGCTGCTCGCCTATTTCGGCGAGGCGAGCGGGCCCTGCGGCTCTTGCGATCTCTGCCAGGGTGGTGCCAGCCTCGTCGATGCGACGCGCGACGCCCAGATGGTGCTCTCCGCCGTCGCGCGCACCGGCCAGCGCTACGGCGCCGTCCATCTCGTCGACTTGCTGCGCGGCGCCGCGACCGACAGCGTGAAGCGGCAGGGCCATGACGCGATCAAGACCTTCGGCGTCGGCGCCGCCCGCAGCGCCCATGCCTGGCGCACCGTCATCCGCCAGCTCTTCGCCGCCGGCGCGCTCGCCGAGGCCAGCGAGGAGCATGGCGGCTTCCGCCTCACCGAGAAGGGCGAGGCGATCCTGTTCGGCCGCGAGACGATCGCGCTGCGCCTCGTTCGCGACGAGCCGGCGAAGGCGAGCCGCCGGGCCGAGCGCGAGCGCCGCGCCGACGGGCTCGAAGGCGAGGCGGCCAGCCTCTTCGAGGCGCTCCGGACGCTCCGCCGCGACATCGCGCGCGACGAGGGCGTGCCGGCCTATATGGTCTTCCCGGACCGGACGCTGATCGAGATGGCGGAACTGCGCCCCGCGACGCGCGAGGCCATGCGCGAGGTGCAGGGGGTCGGCGAGCGCAAGCTCTCGCTCTATGGCGATGCCTTTCTCGAGGCGATCGGGGCGCATTCCTGATGCGCGCCTTCCTGCGCATCATCCTCGTCATCCCGCTCGGGCTGATCGCCGCGATCCTCGCCGCGACCGCGGTCTATCTCGCCGCCTTCGGCTTTCCGTTGAGCGATTTCTCCGCGACGCCGGAGGGTCTGCCGCCGCCCGTGCTGCGGCCGGCGCTCCTGCTCACCGCGGTCATCGCGCGCACGGCGCTGCTGCCCTTCCTCGTCGCCATCGCGGCGAGCGAGATCTTCGCTTTCCGCTCGCTTCTCGGCTGGCTGCTCTTTGGCGGCCTGCTCGGCTTCGGCCTGCAATTGCTCGGCTTCCCGCCCGAGCTGGCGGCGCCATCGAGCTTCCTGCCGCCGACGGCCGGCGGCATCGCCGGCGCCTTCGCCTATTGGCTCATCGCCGGGCGCGGCGCCGGGCTGTCGCTCACTTCGCCTGAGCGAGAATGAGGCGGACCGCGAAGGCGCCCATCACGCCCGCGAACAGGTAATCGACGGCGCGCGTCGCCTTCGGCGAGCGCTTCAGGAAGCTCGCGATCGAGCCGGCCGACCAGATCAGCGCGAGGCTGATCGGCGTCGCCACGACGACGAAGAGAACGCCCAGGAAGAGCAGCTTGCCGCTGGCATGGGGATCGCCCGGCGAGACGAATTGCGGCAGGAAGGTCACGAAGAACACGATGATCTTCGGATTGAGCAGGTTGATCGCCAGACCCTTGAGATAGACCCGGCCGATGGGATCGGCCGAGCCCTTGCCGCCGACCGAGAGCGCCGAGCCGTGGCGGATCGCCTGCCAGGCGAGATAGACGAGATAGAGCGAGCCCACGACCTTCAGGATCGTGAAGGCTGTTTCCGAGGCCGCCAGCAGCGCGGAGAGGCCCACCGCCACCAGCACGGTGTGGATGATCAGCCCCGTCGATGCACCGAAAAAGGCGGCCATGCCGGCGGCTCGCGACTGGCCGATGGCCTTGCCGAGAAAGAGTGTCATGTCCGGGCCGGGCGTCAGCGTCAGCGCGACGACCGCGACGAGATAGGCGACGAGGACGGGGGTCTGCGGCACGAAGGCGAGCATGGGGAACATCCGGTTGGTCCACCGACTATAGCATGACGCCGCGAAAATGATGCCGGCGGGTCGTGGAGCCGCCGCGCCTCGTCTATCATGAGGCTCCCTCACCGTCCGAGCCCGATGCCCTCATCCCCGCCCGTCCCGTTCCTTGCCGGCCTCAGGCGGCCGCTGCAATGGAGCGCCCTCCTCGTCGTCTCGGTGCTTCTCTGCGCCTTGCTCTTCATGGCCGGCCTGCCGGCGGCGCTGCTGATCGGCCCGATGATCGCGGCGATCGTCGCCGGGCTCGCCGGCGCGACGATCCGCGTACCCGATCCGCTGTCGCTTCTCGCGCAGGCGATCGTCTCGATGCTCGTCGCCTCGGCGATGACGCCCGAGACCGTGGTCGCCTTCCTCGCCGAATGGCCGCTCTTCCTCGCCGTCGTGCTCGCCACCATCGCCGCTTCCAGCGCGCTCGGCTGGCTGATGAGCCATCGCCGCGTGCTGCCGGGAACGACCGCCGTCTGGGGCTCCTCGCCCGGCGCCGCCTCGGCCATGGTGCTGATGGCCGAGGCCTTCGGCGCCGATGCCCGGCTCGTCGCCATGATGCAGTATCTGCGCATGGTCATGGTCGCCGGCGCCGCCGCGCTGGTGGCGCGCATCTATCTCGATGTCGGCGCGGCCGAGCCGCCGCCCATCGTCTGGTTCCCCGCCGTGGATCCGCTGCATTTCGCCGGGACGATCGCGGTCGCGGCCATCGGAACGCTGGTCGGCCGTGTGCTGCCGATCCCTTCCGGCACGCTGCTCGTTCCGATGATCGCCGGCGCCGTGCTGCAGGGCATGGGCATCCTCCATATCGTGCTGCCGGAATGGCTGCTCTCGGTCGGCTATGCGCTGATCGGCTGGCGCATCGGCCTCGGCTTCACCCGCTCCGTGATCCGCCACGCGGCGCGCGTGCTGCCGCAGATCGCCCTCTCGATCCTGGTGCTGATGGCCTTCAGCGCCTCGCTGGCGGCGCTGCTCGTCGTCCTTGTCGGCGTCGACCCTCTCACCGCCTATCTCGCGACGAGCCCCGGCGGCATGGATTCGATCGCCGTCATCGCCGCGTCCTCGCCGGTCGACATGTCCTTCGTCATGGCGCTGCAGGCGGTGCGATTTTTCATCATCGTCGTGACCGGGCCCCCGGTCGCCCATTTCGTGGCGCGCCGGCTGCATGCCCGCGCGCCGCCCGGCGAGGCGCCGCATTGAGAGGCCGGCAAGAAATTGCGCAGCGGCGCGTCGCGCGCGCAGTGTTACAGCTCGCGAAACTCGTCTAGCCTCGCCGCAAGCCGGAAACGGCAGGAACAAGACGGGAGGACGACCGATGCAGGGTTTCGGCATTCACACCAGCCTCTGGGCGCATAGCTGGACGCGCGAGGCGGCCGAGCTCGCCATTCCGGAGGCGGCCGAGCGCGGCCTCGCCTTCGTCGAGATCGCGCTGCTGGAGCCCGGCAAGGTCGACACGGCACATACCCGCGCGCTGCTCGAGAAGCACGGCATCGGCGCCGTCTGCTCGCTCGGCCTTCCCGACGACGCCCGCCCGACCAGCAATCCCGACAAGGCCTTCGACTTCCTGAAGCTCGCGCTCGACAAGACGGCCGAGATCGGCGCGACGGCGCTTTCGGGCGTCATCTACGGCTCGATCGGCGAGCGCACCGGCAAGCCGCCGACCGAGGCGGAATATGACATCGTCGCCCGCACCATGCAGAAGGTCGCCGCCCATGCCCGCACGCTGGGGCTGGAGCTCGGCATCGAGGCGGTCAACCGCTACGAGAACCACATGATCAACACGACCGAGCAGGCGGTCGGGCTCATCGAGCGCATCGGTGCGCCGAATGTCTTCCTGCATCTCGACACCTATCACATGAATATCGAGGCGAAGGGCCAGGCCAACGCGATCCTCGCCGGCGCCGGCCATCTGAAATACATCCACCTCTCCGAGAGCGACCGCGGCGTGCCGGGCACGGGCACCATCGCCTGGGACGAGGTGTTCGCCGGCCTCGCGGGCATCGGCTTCAAGGGGGGCATGGCGATGGAGAGCTTCATCCACATGCCGCCGCAGCTCGCCTCGGCGCTCTCCGTCTGGCGCCCGGTCGCCGACAGCCGCGAGCAGCTGCTCGGCGAAGGCCTGCCCTTCCTGCGCAACAAGGCGCGCCAGTACAAGCTGATCTGATCCGCTCGAGCCGAGACCGCCGCCGGGCCAGGGTCCGGCGGCGCTCTCCACAGCCCGCATTCGCCATTGAAGGGGCCGGCCGCTTCGTCTAAGAGAAGCGCTGCCGGCAAGCACCCGTAGCTCAGCTGGATAGAGCGCTGCCCTCCGAAGGCAGAGGCCAGGGGTTCGAATCCCTTCGGGTGCGCCAATCATTTCAATGCGTTAGCTGATGGTCGTTTGGAGTCGTCGAATAACCGCCAAATAAGCGGCTGCGCACGTCCGCGAACAGCGGACAATGCTACCGCGCGCGATGGGCGTCTTAGCGCGCTCGTCTTCACCCGCCGGTTGGAATCGTGCAGCTTTCCAGTAACTTCATTTGCCCTTCCGGATACCGCGGAGTCTCGTAGTGGTCTTGCCGATTGCGTCGCTAGAGCCACTAGCTCGCTTTCGACGGATAGACTGGATGAGGAATCAAGCGCGGTCAGCGCGTTTTGAGGGGGCCTGGTGCCTCACCTCAACCGCTGGCAGTCAATCCTACGATGTTGCAGGCTGTGACCCCAAATGTGGGCTGCCGTCGGGGTGTTGATCAACTTGCTCGCCATGATCCATCATCGCTTCAATGCTTCGGTGATTGCACGCTTGCGAGTCTACGCGCTAGCAAGACCGGGCAATGTGTGGTCGAATAGGGCACCCAAGCAACTTCCTAGTTTATTGAGCTTACTGATTGGCAGCACATATTGAGGGGGAGACGTGTGATGAGGATTATCGAAATTCAGCAAACATTGGCCCAGCTCGGGTTTCGACCAGGCCCTCTGGATGGCATCTGGGGCCGCCAGACCGCTGCGGCTGTCCGTGCTTTCCAGACGGCTAGCGGGCTCGAACCCGACGGCATTGTCGGGCCGTTGACGCTCGCCAAACTCGCTCCTGGCCAGAAGCAGCCACAGGACCTCGCCGACCCGACGCTAGTTTGGTTCAAGGAGGCTTGTCGGCTTATCGGAACGCGCGAGCACCCGGGAGCGGGGTCTAGTCCGGTGATTGTCGACTGGGCATCGGATATAGGCATTTCCTATGGCGGCGACGACATCCCGTGGTGCGGCCTGTTTGTGGGCCATTGCATCACCTCAACCCTTGATCGCGAACCCACCCCACCCAGCCTTCTTAGCGCGCGGTCGTGGGAACGCTTTGGGATCAGGACTGAACCGACGCCCGGCGCTGTGATGGTCTTTTGGCGTAAGTCGAAGCAGAGTGGGCTTGGGCATGTCGGGTTTTATGCTGGTGAGGATAGGGCCGCCTACCGCATCATCGGTGGAAACCAGTCCGACGCGGTGTCTCTGGCGTGGATTGCGAAGGATCGTTTAGTCGCGTCTCGCTGGCCGGCTACGGTGTCACCTCCGGTTCCGCACCCAGTCAGCGTTGGACGCGCCGATAGTCTTTCGTGGAACGAATCCTAGGCGTACGAGCCGAGTGATTCCACGGACCCAAACAAAGCTTGCGATCTATTTCCACGCCGAGCGGCGCGTTTAAAGTCGATTCGCGCGGAGAGAAGCCGGTTGGAGGCCGCACGTAGTGTGGCTACCACACCATCAGCAATTCAGCAGTGCACCTGGAGCCTGGATCAAAACTAGTGCGCGTTGCGCTGGAGAGTATATATGACTATTGCCAAGCCCCCTCGTAGATTATCGATACGGGGGTTTGGGAGCGATATTGATAGGTGAGCCTTGGCCATTCCGAGCCTTGGCTTGACACCGTCTTTTCGCACGTATGAGGTGTGTTCGGGGCTTACGCTTTCGGGGGAAGGCGATGACGGGGACGTGGCAGGAGTCGGTCGTCCGGATCCGTCGCGCTGACGGATCGGAGGGT
>CAWZZK010000105.1:0-7369 GCA_963966455.1 Kaistia sp.
CCGCTACGATCTTCTCGCGCAGGAATCCCTGCGCTCCGTGGTGCGCCGCGTGCTCACCGACGTGGACAAGACCGGCCTGCCGGGCGACCACCATTTCTTCATCTCCTTCGACACCCGCGCGCCGGGCGTCCGCCTGTCCCAGCGGATGAAGGAGAAATATCCGGAAGAGATGACCATCGTTCTCCAGCACCAGTTCTGGGACCTGATCGTCACCGAGACCTCGTTCGAGGTCGGCCTCTCCTTCGGTGGCATTCCCGAGCGGCTTCTGGTGCCCTTCACCGCCCTCAAGGGCTTCTTCGACCCCGCGGTGAAGTTCGGCCTCCAGTTCGAGACGGCCCCTGCCGAGGAAGGCGTCGACGAGGCGAGCCGCGAAATGGACGAGGTCGAGGCCTCGGCGCTCGTCTTCGATCCGCCGGCTGCCGACGCGGCCGAGCCGGAGAAGACCGGCGAGGCGCAGGTCGTCCGGCTCGACGCCTTCCGCAAGAAGACCTGAACCCCGGGCAGGCTTAACCCGGTCAGAACGCGACGGGATCGGACCTCACCGGGTCGTGCGCAGCTTAGGCATCGCCGGCCCGATCCTGATCGTCAGCCTTCCGATGCGCTTCCTGTCACACGGCTGTCATGTGGATCGCCGAAGCACGGGTCATGCGCCGCCGTGGCGGCGCAACCGCTTCGCCGGTACGGGGTCGGCCGGCGCGCGGACATCGCCTCGTGACCTGCGGATAGCGTGACGTGACGAGCCTTGGCGAGTTGCTGGCCGGTCTCGGGCTGCTCTTTGTCGGCTTGAAGCTGCTGTCCGCCAATCTGCAGCAGGCGCTGGGCGGACGCATTCGTGTGCTGCTCCAGCGCGCCACCGCTTCCCCCCTCGCCGGCTTCCTGGTCGGCTGCGTCGCCGGCATCGTGACGCAGTCCAGCAACGCAGTGGCAGTGATCTCCGGCAATCTCGTGCGCGGCCGCGCGCTCACGACCCGCGATGCGATCCCGATCGTCGCCGGCGGCAATGTCGGCACCGCGGCGCTCGTCGTGATGGCGGCTATCGATTTCCATCTCGCGGCGCTGATGCTCGTCGGGCTCGTCGGGCTCGGCTATCAGGCCGGGCTCGACCGGAGAGGGACGCTGCGCGACTGGATGGGTGTCCTGCTCGGGCTCGCGCTGCTCTTTCTCGGCATCGATTTCATCAAGGCCGCGCCGCGCACTGTCGATATCGACGCGCTGGCAGCCTTCGCCGACACGCTGCCGCCGCTCGTCAGCCTCGCCATCGGCGTCGCGGTGGCGCTCGTGACGCAATCCTCGTCCACCGCCGCGATCCTCGCGCTCGCCGGGCTGCGCGCCGGTTTCTTCGAACTCGACGACTGCTTCTTCCTCGTCGTCGGCGCCAATCTCGGCTCGGGCATCGCCAGCCTCGTCGCGGCCGGCGGTCTCTCCGGCGTCGGGCGGCAGCTCTGCTACATCCATATCCTGGTCAAGGCGATCGGCTCCGGCCTCCTGCTCCTTCTCTGGATTGCGGCGCCGGCGGCCGGGCTCGATCCGTCGCGTCTCTTCGCCGAGGCCGGAGCGGGCGAGGCGCCGGCCTCGGTCTCGATGCTGTTCCTGGTGCTGCAACTCGCAGGCGCGCTGCCGGTCACGGTCCTGCGCGGCCTCGCCGAACGGTTCGCCGACCATTTCAGCCCGCCATCGCTGGAGGACAGCGTCTCGCGGCCGCGCTTCATCGACCCGGCGGCGACAGCCGATCCCGCCGGCGCGCTCGATCTATCCGCGCGCGAGATCGGCGAACTCGTTGCCCGACTCGGCACGCTGCTGCCGGATCTCGATGCCGAGAATGTCGGGAGCGCGGCCGAAATCCGCCTGCTCTGGCGCGGCGGCTCGGCGGTCGCCGCGACGACCGACGCTTTTCTGGTCCAGTTGATCGGTCGCGGGCTGTCAGGCTCGGATCTCGAAGTCGCGCTCGGCCAGCAGGCAAGGCTCGAAGGGGTTCGCTCGCTGCAGAATGCGCTGGCAGACTTCTCGGATGTGATCCTCTCCTTCCGGCCATTGCCCAGCCTCGCCTTCGACCTCTCCGAGAGCCTCCGCCTGATGGTCCTGCAACTCGCCGAGATCGGCGACGGCGACGATGGCGACTACGAGTTCCTGATTGCCCTCACCGCCGACCGCAGCGAGCACCTGAACACGCTGCGCGGCTCGCTCGCCACCACCGCGCTCGGCGCCGAACAGGATGCGCAGCGCCTGCTTCTGGCGACGAGCCTCTTCGAGCGCTCCGTCTGGCTCATCCATCGCCTCGCCATCGCGCTCCGGGCAATCGGGCCGTCCACGGCCGCGTCGCGACCAGCCGTTGCCGACGCGACGTCCCGGTTCGCGCCCCGCCCTTCCCCCGAAGAGCTCGAGAGCGTCGGCCGCACCGGCTGACGCCGATGCCGCGCTGCGGCATTGCCTTGGCAGCGGGGAAAACCGCGTGCTAGACAGCCGCCATCCCCCCGCGAGACCGGGCCGCCCGGCCCGCGGCGACGCTTTTCGAGCCATGAGAGCGGCCAGCGCGTCTGGCCAGGAGCGCAGAATGACGACCCGGATCGAGACAGATACGTTCGGCCCCATCGAGGTTGCCTCGGACCGCTACTGGGGCGCGCAGGCCCAGCGCTCGCTCGGTAATTTCAAGATCGGCATCGAGAAGCAGCCGAAGCCGGTCGTCCGCGCCCTCGGCGTCGTCAAGCGCGCCGCGGCAGAGGTCAACATGGCGCTCGGACGTCTTGATCCCGCGATCGGTACCGTCATCGTCGCCGCCGCGCAGGAGGTGATCGACGGCAAGCTCGACGATCATTTCCCCCTCGCCGTCTGGCAGACCGGCTCCGGCACCCAGTCCAACATGAACGCCAATGAAGTCATCTCGAACCGCGCGATCGAGATGCTCGGCGGCGTCATGGGCTCGAAGAAGCCGGTCCATCCCAACGACCACGTTAATATGAGCCAGTCGTCGAACGACACCTATCCGACGGCGATGCATGTGGCCGCCGCCGAGGAGATCGTCGCGACGCTCATCCCGGCGCTGAAGCACCTCCATGCCGCGCTCGACGCCAAGGCCAAGGCCTGGTCGGACATCGTCAAGATCGGCCGCACGCATACGCAGGACGCGACGCCGCTGACGCTCGGCCAGGAATTCTCCGGCTATGCCAAGCAGATCGAAAACGGCATCGCGCGCATCGAGTTGACGCTGCCGGCGCTGATGGAACTTGCCCAGGGCGGCACCGCGGTCGGCACCGGCCTCAACGCGCCCGTCGGTTTCGCCGAGCAGGTCGCCGATCGCATCGCCGCGATCACCGGCCTTCCCTTCACCAGCGCGCCCAACAAGTTCGAGGCGCTCGCCGCCCATGACGCGATGGTGTTCAGCCACGGCGCGTTGAATACCGTCGCCGCCTCGCTGTTCAAGATCGCCAACGATATCCGCCTGCTCGGCTCCGGCCCGCGCGCCGGTCTTGGCGAGCTGTCGCTGCCCGAGAACGAGCCCGGCTCGTCGATCATGCCCGGCAAGGTCAACCCGACCCAGTGCGAGGCGCTGACGCAGGTTTGCGTGCAGGTGTTCGGCAACAATGCCGCCCTCACCTTCGCGGACAGTCAGGGCCATTTCGAGCTCAACGTCTACAACCCGTTGATGGCCTATAACTTCCTGCAGTCGGTCCGTCTGCTCGCCGACGGCGCCGTCTCCTTCACCGACAACTGCGTCGTCGGCATCGAGCCGCGCCTCGACAATATTCGTCACGGCGTCGAGCGCTCGCTGATGCTCGTCACCGCGCTGGCGCCGAAGATCGGTTACGACAACGCTGCCAAGATCGCCAAGACGGCGCACAAGAACGGCACGACGCTGCGCGAGGAAGCGGTCGGCGGCGGCTATGTGACCGCCGAGGAATTCGACGCCGTCGTCCGTCCGGAGGACATGATCGGTCCGAAGTGAGTTTGCGACGGACGGCGAAAACGCTACCTTCGGCATGAAGGATCGGGATCGAGGCAATAGCGTCGATCCCGGAGTTCGGAATGCCGTTCCGGAGGACTCACGATGACCACGACGCTCCGATTGGCGCTCGACGCGACGCTGATTTCTGAAGCCGAGCAGTTGGGCATCGATGTCCGGCAGTCCCTCGAAGCCGATCTTCGCCGTCGCATCGGCGCCGCACGGCGAAACGAGGCCTGGCGGGAGGAAAACAAGGCCGGGATCGATGAGGCCAATGCCGAATTGCAACGCAATGGGCTTTGGTCGGACGGCCTCAGGCTGTTTTGATGCGTCAGTTCGACGTTCATTGGCTCAAGCCGCCACACCAGGGCGCTGTCGCGATTCTTCAGAGCGACGTCAGCGATCGGTTGGCGACGCGGGTCGTGGCTCCCTTGTCGGCCCAGTCCCTTGGTCAACCGCTGCAGCATCTCCGGATTGATGTCGATTTCGGCGAAGGGGTGTACGAACTCCAGATCGATCGTCTCGCTGCCATAGAAACCCGAGCCATCGGGCAACTGGCGGGTAGCCTTTCGCACGAGCAAGACCGCATCAAGCGTGGGCTCGACCTGCTCTTTCTCGGCTTCTGATCATGGCTGACCTCGTCAACCTGAACCGCTTCCGCAAGCAGAAGGCCCGGGCCGAAAAGGAGGCTGCGGCCGCGGAGAACCGCGCCCGCTTCGGTCGCACCAAGGCGGAAAAGGAGGCCGAAGCGCAGGACTTGGCGCGCAAGGCGCGGCTCCTCGACGGCCACCGCCGCGCAGAGGACGAGCCGGACGCATCGTGAGGAAGCGCTCGATCGCGATCGCCGGACACCGGACCTCGATCTCCATCGAGGACCCGTTCTGGGAGGCGCTCGGCGAGATCGCAGCGGCGCGCGACCTCTCCGTTGCCGCACTGGTCGCCGAGATCGACGGCGCGCGCGCGTCCGGCGTCAACTTGTCATCGGCCCTCCGCCTCGCAGCCCTCGACTGGTATCGCGGGCGCAGCGGCGGCGACTGACAGTCCTGTAAGGCTACTGCCCCTGAAGGTGTTGCGGCGACAGCTTGAGCAGGTCCTGCGCGCGCCGGATCGCCTCCGCATTGGCCTTGGCCTCCGCCTCGGCATCGGCCTTGGCCGCGTCGATGACCTTGGCGTCGGCCTCACCCTGCTTCTGGCTCGCGGCCGATGCGGCGGCAGCGGCCTTCGCATCTTGCGCCTTCTCCTTCACGAGCGCGTCGGCGGCGGCTTTCTTCTTCGCGGCTTCGTCCGCCCGCGCCTTGGCATCGGCAGCGGCCTTTTCGGCGGCCTCGGCGGCGATCCGCGCTGCTTCCGCCCTTTGCCGCGCCTCGTCCGCCGCCTGAGCCTCCTCGGCAGCGCGAGCCTCCGCCTGGCGTTGCGCCTCGGCGGCGGCCTGCCGCTCGGCTTCGGCCCTTGCGAGCCGCTCCGCCTCGGCGCGCACGGCCTCTTCCTCGGCGGCCTTCCGCTCCGCCTCGGCGGCGGCCGCTGCGGCCTCGGCGGCGCGCTTCTCGGCCTCCGCCTTGCGGCGATCCTCGTCACGTCCCGCGCGGAGCAGGCGCCCGAGCTTCTCCTTCTCGAGAATCTCGCTTTGCAGCTTCTCGATCCGCTGCATCTCGCGCTGGGCGGCCCGGAGCTGCAGGAAGTTCTGCAGCGGCGACACGTCGAGCGAACGCTGCGGCGCCGCGAGCGGCCCGTCATAGGAGAGCGAGATCTGCGGCAGCGCGCCGGTCTGCTCATCGGCACCCGAGACCGCCGCCAGCGTCCACCGGCTGGCGAGCGAGAGGGTGTTCAGGTCGATCGTGAGGCCGCCGGCGACCGTCGCGCCGTCGGCGGCGATGTCGAGATTGGGCGCGCGGAGGATGCCGGCGACGATCGAGAAGGCGCCGTCGACCCTATTGATGGCGAGCGGGCCGGCATCAAGGAAGCTGGAGAACATCTTGGCGAGCGCCGCCGCGTCGAGATCGCGACCGCTTTCGGCCGCGGCGACGGTCGCGGCGAAAGCGCCCGGATCCGTCTCCGCCGCACTGCCGGCGCCGATGCCGATCGAGCCGCCGCCCGAAAGCGTCGCGACCACGCCGGCCAGCGACCGGCCATTGCCTTCGAACTGCGCAGAAAGATCGAGCGGACCCGAGAGCACCGGCTTTCCGCCGGCCTGCCAGACAAAGTCGCCGAGACGCGCGCCCTTGATCGCGAACTGGCCCGAGACGGCCGCGGCGCCATCGGCCGGCGCGATCGACAGCGCACCGGTTGCGGCGCCGCCGGCCATCGTCCCGGCGGCCAGCGAAAGGTCGAGCCGGCCATCGGACCGGTTGAGATTGCCGATCGCATTCTCGACCGCGATGCCGTCACCGATCGCCAGCGCCGCGGCCTTAAGCCCGATCGCCATGTCGAGCCCGGCGATCGCCGGGCTGGCGAAGGGCACATCCGACCATCCGTCGGCGACAGAGTCAGGGACGAGGCCGAAGCCGAAACCTGCAACCGCGCCGAGATCGAGCGAGGCGAGCGAGAGGTCGCCCTCGATGCCCCAGCGATCTCCGGCCTTGGCGAGCATGAGCGATCCCGTCGCCTCGCTGCCGAGCCGCCCCTTCTCCAAGGTGAGCGCAAGTCGCGTCGGCGCCAGATCGATCGGTCCGGCAATATCCATGGGCGCTGGCGATGCGAGCCCGGGAACGGGTCCGGCGATCAGCGCCACCAGCGGAGCGGCGTCGGAGCCCGAGACCGCAGCCGTGCCGGTGAAGCGCGGCGTCTCGTCCTCGGCGATCGCGAACCGCCCTTCGAGGTCGTAGTCGACACCGGCGACCGCGCCCTTGATGCTGAGGGGCACGCCGGACGCGAGTGGTCCGCCGCCCTCGACGGTAAGGCGCAGCGGCCCCGGCGTCGCGACGTCGCGCGCCGCGAAGCCCGCCTGCCGCAGCGCCACCCCGGCATCCGGGTTCTCGATCGCCGCCGAAAGCTTGAGCGCGCCGTTCCGCCAGTCGGAGACGGCGCCGGTGAGCCCGAGTGCGACATCGACCGAGCTGCCGCCAGCGGTGCCGTTCAGCGTGATATTGGCATTGGTCCGCTCGTCGGTCGCTGCGGCGTTGGCGACGGCGGTGAGCTTGGTGTCTCGAAGCGCCGGCGCGGCGGCGGTGAGCCAGGCCGAAAAGTCACTGCCCGGCATGACCCGCTCGACGACGGAGGCGAGGCCGGCGACGTCGCGTGCGTCGATCGTCGCCGAAAGCTGGCCGCTCGGCAGCGTTCCGAGATCGGCCAGCTTGCCACTGGCGGCGATCGCGGCGCCGGCGAGATCGCCCACCTGGAAGCGGTTGGCGACGAGCACGCCGTCGGCATAGGAGCCGTCGGCGGAGACATCGGTGAGGGTCGTCTCGCCGATCACGAAGCTCCCGGCGGCGAGCT